>NZ_JBIWNY010000003.1:0-405099 GCF_044767465.1 Streptomyces sp. NPDC101237
CCCAAAACCCCCCCCCCCCCCCTCCCTGCCCCCCCCCGCTGGGGGGCCCCCTTGCCCTCACCCCCGGGGGGGGGGCCCCCCCGGGGGCCCCCCCCCTTCCGCGTCCCGTCCGGACCGGGCTAGTCCACCTCGGCCACCGCCTGCGCGAACTGGGCCTTGTACAGCCGCGCGTACGCGCCGTCCGCCGCCAGCAGGTCGGCGTGGGCGCCCTGTTCGACGATCGAGCCGTTCTCCATCACCAGGATGGTGTCGGCGTCGCGGATCGTCGACAGCCGGTGGGCGATGACGAACGACGTCCGCCCGTGGGCCAGCTTGGCCATCGCCTTCTGGATCAGCACCTCGGTACGGGTGTCGACCGAGGACGTCGCCTCGTCCAGGACCAGGATCGTCGGGTCGGACAGGAACGCCCGCGCGATGGTGATGAGCTGCTTCTCACCGGCGCTGACGCCCGTGCCCTCGTCGTCGATCACCGTGTCGTAGCCGTCCGGCAGGGTCCGCACGAACCGGTCCGCGTGGGCCGCCCGCGCCGCCTCCTCGATCTCGCCCCGGGTGACCTCGCGGGAGGAGCCGTAGGCGATGTTCTCCGCGATCGTGCCGCCGAACAGCCAGGTGTCCTGGAGGACCATGCCGATCCCGGCCCGCAGGTCGTCCCGGGACATCCGCGTGATGTCGACGCCGTCCAGGGTGATCCGGCCGCCGGAGACCTCGTAGAACCGCATCAGCAGGTTGACCAGGGTGGTCTTGCCGGCGCCGGTCGGGCCGACGATCGCCACCGTGTGGCCCGGCTCCACCGTCAGCGAGAGGTCCTCGATGAGCGGCTTCTCCGGGTCGTACCGGAACGACACGTGCTCCAGCGCCACCCGCCCGCGCAGCTCCGAGGGACGCTCGCCCGGCACCGGGTCGGCCTCCTGCTCCTCGGCGTCGAGGAGTTCGAAGATCCGCTCGGCCGACGCGACACCGGACTGCACCAGGTTGGCCATCGAGGCGACCTGGGTCAGCGGCATCGAGAACTGCCGGGAGTACTGGACGAACGCCTGCACGTCACCGATCGACAGCGCGCCCGAGGCCACCCGCAGACCGCCGACGACCGCCACCAGCACGTAGTTCAGGTTCGACACGAACATCATCAGCGGCTGCATCACCCCGCTGTTGAACTGCGCCTTGAACCCGGCCTCGTACAGCGCCTCGTTCTGCTCGGCGAACTGCTGCGCCGACTCGTGCTGGCGGCCGAAGACCTTCACCAGGGTGTGCCCGGTGTACATCTCCTCCACATGGGCGTTGAGCTTGCCGGTGGTGCGCCACTGCTGCACGAAGTGCGGCTGCGAGCGCTTCCCGATGCGGGTGGCGATCAGGAACGACAGCGGCACCGTGCACAGCGCCACCAGCGCCAGGATCCAGGACACCCAGAACATCACCGCGAGCACGCCGATGATGGTCAGCAGCGAGTTGATGAGCTGGCCCATCGACTGCTGGAGCGTCTGGCCGATGTTGTCGATGTCGTTGGTCGCCCGGGAGAGCACCTCGCCGCGCTGCCGCTTGTCGAAGTAGGACAGCGGGAGCCGCGACAGCTTCGCCTGGACGTCCTCGCGCAGCCGGTACATCGTGCGGTTGACCGACCGGTTGACCAGCCGGGTCGCCACCGCCATCAGCAGGCCGGCGACGACGTACGTGCACAGCGCGAAGAGCAGGACGTCGCCGACCCGGCCGAAGTCGATGCCCTTGCCCGGCGTGAAGTCGGTGCTCCCCAGCATGTCGGCGATCGCGCCCTGGCCGCGCTCGTGCATGCCCTGGAGGACCTGCTCCTTGGTGGCCCCGGCCGGCATCTGCTTGCCGATGACACCGGCGAAGACCAGGTCGGTGGCGCGGCCCAGGATCTTGGGGCCGATCACGCTGAGGGTGACGCTCGCGACCACGCAGAACAGCAGCACGTAGATCGTGAGCTGTTCCGGCTTGAACCGGGCGAGAAGCCGCTTGCCCGAGTTCTTGAAGTCCATCGAGCGCTGGTCGGGGCCGCCCCCGGCCATCATGCGTCCCATGGGCCCGGCCATCAGGCAGCCTCCGCTTCCGTCAGCTGGGAGAGCACGATCTCCCGGTAGGTCTCGTTGCCGGCCATGAGTTCGTGGTGGCGGCCGGTGCCGACGACCCGTCCCTCGTCGAGGACGACGATCCGGTCGGCCTCCCTGATGGTCGCCACCCGCTGGGCGACGATGACGACGGTCGCCTCCGCCGTCTCCTCGGCGAGCGCGGCGCGCAGGGCGGCGTCGGTCGCGTAGTCGAGGGCGGAGAAGGAGTCGTCGAAGAGGTAGATCTCCGGGCGCTGCACGAGCGTACGGGCGATCGCCAGACGCTGGCGCTGGCCGCCGGAGACGTTGGTGCCGCCCTGGGCGATGGGCGCGTTCAGACCGCCTTCCAGTTTCTCGACGAAGCCCTTGGCCTGCGCCACCTCCAGCGCGTGCCACAGCTCCTCGTCGGTGGCGTCCGGGTTCCCGTACCGCAGGTTGGTCGCCACGGTGCCGGCGAACAGGTAGGGCTTCTGGGGAACCATGCCGACGGTCTGCGCGAGCAGTTCGGGGGCGAGGCCCGAGACGTCCTCGCCGTCCACGAGGACCTGGCCGTCGGTGGCGTCGAAGAGCCGCGCGACCAGTCCGAGCAGCGTGGACTTGCCGCTGCCGGTGGAGCCGATGACGGCGGTCACCTCACCGGGCCTGGCGACCAGGTCGACGGCCTTGAGCACCGGCTCCTCGGCCCCCGGATAGCGGAACCCGGCGGCCCGGATCTCCAGATGACCGTGCCGGCGCAGTTCGGTGACCGGGGCGAGCGGCGGGACGACGCTGGACTCGGTGTCCAGGACCTCCTCGATGCGCTCGGCGCAGACCTCCGCGCGCGGCACCATCATGAACATGAAGGTGGCCATCATCACGGACATCACGATCTGCATCAGGTAGGCGAGGAAGGCCGTCAGGTCGCCGATCGCCATCTGGCCGCTGTCGATGCGGTGGGCGCCGAACCAGACCACGGCGATCGAGGACACGTTCACGGTCGTCATGACGATCGGGAACATCAGCGCGAGCATGTTGCCGGTGGCCAGCTGCATCTGGGTCAGGTCCTTGTTGGCCCCGCCGAACCGGCCCTGCTCGTACTCGTCGCGGACGAACGCGCGGATCACCCGGTTGCCGGTGATCTGCTCGCGCAGCACCCGGTTCACGGTGTCGAGCCGTACCTGCATGGCCCGGAACAGCGGCCGCAGCCGGCGCACGATCAGGGTCACGGAGATGCCGAGCACGGGGACGACGGCGACCAGGACCCCGGACAGCGGTACGTCCAGGCCGAGAGCGAGGACGATGCCGCCGACACACATGATGGGCGCCGACACCATCAGCGTGAACGTCATCAGGACCAGCATCTGGACCTGCTGTACGTCATTGGTCGTACGGGTGATGAGGGAGGGTGCTCCGAAGTGACCCACCTCACGCGCGGAGAAGGACTGCACCCGGTCGAAGACGGCGGCGCGGACGTCCCGGCCGAGCGCCGACGCGGTCCTGGCGCCGTAGTAGACGGCACCGATGTTGCACACCACCTGTGCGAGCGAGATGCCGATCATCAGGCCGCCGAACGACAGGATGTAATCCGTGTCACCCTTCACGACGCCGTTGTCGATGATGTGCGCGTTGAGCGTGGGCAGGTAGAGAGTGGCGCAGGTCTGCAGGAACTGCAGCAGCACCAGGATCGAGATGGGTTTCCTGTAGGGCCTGAGATAGGTCCGCAGAAGTCGTATGAGCACGCTGGGTCTCTCGGAGTCGGCGGTGGGGGCGGGTTCGCTTGCCCGGAAGGCGGGATCGCTTGCCCTAGGCCCCTATCGTCCGACACTCCACCCGCGTTACCTCAACCGATTAACCTGACGGCGGACAGGCGCTTCATGCGGTTTACGCCCGGAACGCCCCCGGATGGGTCTGCTCCCGCACCGACACGAACTGCTGCCGCACCGCCTGCCCGACCGCCAGTTCGTCCCCGGGCTCCAGCACCTGGGCCGCCGCGCCCTGCCAGACGGGCGGGGTCCGCGGATCCAGGGTCCCCTGCGAGACCCCGAGCGCCCAGGCCGCCTGCCGGGCCGCCCCGATCGCCGCGTAGTCCGCCGGCTGCGGTACGACGACCTGCGCGCCGAACAGCATCGGCGCCGCCGCCTGGACGGCGGGCAGCTCGGCGGCCTTCCCCAGCAGGAAGATCCGCCGCACCTCCACGCCCCGGCCGCGCAGCACGTCCAGCGCGTCGGCGAGCCCGCACAGCATGCCCTCGAACGCGGCCCGCGCGAGGTGCTCGGCCTTCATGGACTCCCGGCGCAGCCCGGCCAGCGTCCCGGCGGTGTGCGGCAGGTTCGGCGTCCGCTCGCCCTCCAGGTACGGCAGCATGACCAGGCCGTGCGAGCCCGGCGTCGACTTCATCGCGAGGTCGGACAGGCTCTCCAGGTCGGGGAGGCCGAGCAGTTCGGCGGTCCCGCGCAGGGTCCGCACCGCGTTCAGGGTGGTCACCACCGGCAGGTGCATCCCGGTGGCGTCGGCCAGCGACGTGATCATCCCGGAGGTGTCGGCGAGCGCCTCCGGATGCACCGCCATCACGGACCCGGAGGCGCCCAGGGAGACCACCGCGTCCCCGAAGCCCAGCCCCAGCCCGAAGGCGGCGGCCATGGTCTCGCCGGTCCCCGCGGAGATCAGCAGCCCCTCCGGGGTCGTACCGGCCGCGTCGGCGGGCCCGATCACCTCGGGCAGCATGGCCTGGTGGCCGAGGGCCAGTTCGACGAGGTCGGGACGGTAGCCGCCGGTGGCGGCCGACCAGTAGCCGGTCCCGGAGGCGCCGCCGCGGTCGGTGGTCCTGCGCACGGGCCGCCCGAGCAGCTGCCACACCAGCCAGTCGTGGGCCTGGAGCAGTCCGGCGGTGCGCCGGGCGTTCTCCTGCTCCGCCTTGGCCAGCCAGCGCAGCTTGGTCACCGGCTGCGCGGCCTGCGGCACGCAGCCCACCGCCTGCGCCCACGCCTCCCGGCCGCCGAGCGCGTCGACGAGATCGGCCGCCGCGACCTGGGCGCGCCGGTCGCCGCCGACGATCGCCGGGCGGACGGTGTTGCCCTGGGCGTCCAGCGGGATCAGCGCGTTCTGCTGCGCGGAGACGCCGATGGCCTGCACGCCCTCCAGCAGTCCGCCGCCGGCCGCCTCGCCGAGCGAGAGCAGCCAGGCCTGCGGGTCGACGTCACTGGGCCGCGCCGCGCCGTCCGGTGCGTCGACCGGATGTGGTGCGTATCCCTGGCGGAGCACCGCACCCGTGTCCGTGTCGCAGACCACGATGCGCGTGAAATCCGGTGAGCTGTCCAACCCGGCGACTATCCCCATGCCCGAAATTCTGCCGCACGCGCCGCCGTGGTTCGCCCTGCGGGCGCCTTCCGGGGCGGCGCGTGCGGTACCGCGGGTGCGGACGCGGTGCGGTCAGGCGGTGCCGCTGCCCCAGTCGTCCGGCGCCGCGCCGTTGGTGTTGCGTTCGCGCAGGGACCGGACCCGGGCCGTCACCGAGTCGGGCACGTGGTCCCCGACCTTTGAGCTGACCGAGTGGAATGCCTTGCCCGCGTAGACCCGGCCCTGCTGGGCGGCGGTCTCGGCGGTGTTGCGGACCGCCGGGTTCTGGGCGACCTGGCGGGCGGACTTCTTCAGCTGCTCGTATCGCTCGCGTCCGGCCCTGGTACCCAGCACGTAACCAAGAGCGAGCCCGGCGACGAACGTGAGCTTGTAGCGCATTGCGGCCACCCTTCCCTCGGGGGGAGTCTCGTCGGGGAGTACCGATTGGCGGAGCACCCCCCTGCTTGCGCTAATGTATGTGTCGCAGCGAGCGGGCGCCCACTGGCGAATACCCAGGTAGGTACGTTCGATGCAACGAGGCATTCCTCCGTAGCTCAATTGGCAGAGCAGCCGGCTGTTAACCGGCAGGTTACTGGTTCGAGTCCAGTCGGGGGAGCTCGGTCCTCCGTAGCTCAATTGGCAGAGCAGCCGGCTGTTAACCGGCAGGTTACTGGTTCGAGTCCAGTCGGGGGAGCATGCTGAACGAGGGCCCCTTCGGGGGTCCTTTTTCATGTCCGTTCCGTACCCGCGGGAACCGCTGGGCCTGCGCCGATGTCCTCAAGGTCGTGAGCGTCGCAGAAGCCGACCATCCGAAGCAGGAGATCGTATGAGCGGCTATGCTGCGGCAGACGGCGCGCACACTTGTACGCGACACGCCGCTATGGGGCGGTAGCTCAGCCGGTTAGAGCAGCGGACTCATAATCCGTCGGCCGTGGGTTCGAGTCCCACCCGCCCCACCAGTGCAGATCGCTGACCTGCGGTCACGCTCGTTTCTGGGTGTCGAATCGTCAACTTTGACTGAGCGGACTGGAACCGCTGCCCGCGAGTTCGGTACCAGATCGGTCCGAGTCGGCTGATGCCCCTCCGGCCTGTAGGTGTTGGCTGACTGGCTGCGCGTGCTGGGGCCCGAGCCTTCTCACACCTTCTCCGCACGCCACCACCTCGCCCATGGGATTGGCAGGGTCGGCGACCCCGTCGGCGCAGCCGCAGCTCTCCGTTGCTTGCTGATCAGTTGCGTGTGCTTGGGCCGCAGCACCCCGAGACTCGGGCCACAGAAGACAGTCCTGCCTTCTGGAGTGCGGAAGTGGACCGTGGGCGTCCGACGTAGCCGGTCCCAGTTCCAGCCGCCGCCCCCTTCGCGGTCAAGCTCTCCGGGCGGGCCCTCGCGTCGGATTCCAGCACTGCCCGGCCACGTGTGGGGACGATTCTCTCCTTCGGGGTGTGCCGTCGAGTACGGGAGTGACTGCGGGAACCGCAGCCACTGCGACTATGACGTCAGTGGTGTATGCTGTCAGTGTAATAACATGCAGATGGGGGCGCGTGCATGGCTTGGAAGATTGTCGTGGTCGAGCCGGCTCTTTCCTGGCTTCATGGCCTGCGCCGTACTGACCGCGACACGCTGATTCAGGTCAGCCAGGCTGTCACGGCCCTTCAGGAGGAAGGTCCCGCGCTGGGCCGGCCTCTGGTGGACACGATCAAGGGCTCGGTGCTGCCGAACCTCAAGGAGCTCCGCCCCGGCTCGGCAGGGGCCACGGAAGTGCGGTTGCTGTTCGTGTTCGACCCGGACCGGCAGGCCGTGATCCTGGTCGGTGGTGACAAGGCGGGCAACTGGTCCGGCTGGTACCGAGTCGCGGTGCCCCAGGCGGAGCAGGCGTACGCGGAGCATCTGAAGCGAATCGATGGAGAGGACGGGGCTCGATGACTGATCACCTCAAGGACCCGCAGGCCGTCTCCTGGGGGGACCTGGCCGAGGATTTCGCCTTCACTGATGCCGAGAAGGATGAGATCCAGAAGGGGGCGCAGGCGATGGTCCTGGCCTCTCGTGTGCACCGCCTTGCCGAGTTGCGGAAGCGGCAGCACACCACGCAGGTCCAGGTTGCCGAAGCGATGGGTGTCACCCAGGCTCGCGTCTCACGCATTGAGAAGGGGCAACTGGAGCGCAGTGAGGTCGACACTCTCGCTGCCTACGTCAAGGCGCTCGGAGGCAAGCTGAAGATCGTCGCAGACTTCGGCGATGAGACCTACGTCCTCGGCTGACCCGATCGGCACGTTGCGCCCAAGGTCATGCGCAGTCCTGGGCAAGCTCGCCTCTTGACGTCAGGGACGATGCTCCACCCCGGGATCAGGGGTGGAGCATCGGCGCACCGGTAAGCGAATCCGCTGTGCGATGGTTCCATCCCCTTGGCTGAACAGGGCGGGAACGGCGGCCGCTGTGGTAAGCGCCTGTCCCTGACATCCGCAGGGGCCATTGAGGGGCCACAAGGACAGGAACACATCGACAAGAGCCACAGAGGGCCGACATATCCCGAGTGGGGGCTGTACCACCCGCCCCGCGACCGGGTCGACGAGCACCTGGGAGAACCAGTGTTTCACCTACGACTACCTGGGTGAGATGGTCCACGCCTGGACCTCCTCGATGGCCGTGGGCACCGCCGGCACCGGCTGCAAGTCCGCGAGTGGCAGTGCCTGGGGCTACCGGCAGGACGGCCAGTCCTCGGCCGGCCCCATCGCAGAGGCATCGGACTCCGCCACGGACGCCACCGCGCCCGACAGCGACATGGCGGCGTCGCTGAACGCCGCCGCGCCCGCCACCGGCACGGTCTCCACCGACACCACCGCCTACTGGCAGTCCTTCACCTTCGACGCGATCGGCAACCGGGCGAGCCTCACCGAGCACGACGCCGCCGACACGGCCAAGGACGTCAAGAGCGTCTACGGCTACGGCACCCAGGGCACCGGCGGCACGCTCACGCAACCGCACACCCTGACCAAGGTCACCCCTGCCGCGGGCACCGCGTCGAGCTACACCTACACAGCGGTCGGCAACGCCGAGACCAGGACGCTGCCCGGCGGCACGCAGAACCTTGCCTGGAGCGCCGAGGACAAGGTCACCGAGGTCAAGGGCTTCGGTGACGGTGCTGGAGCGATCGTCGGCCTGTCCGGCAAGTGCCTGGACGACGCCAACGGATCCGCCGCCGACGGCAACCCCGTCCAGCTCTGCCGGTGCAACAACTCCCGCGCCCAGCAGTGGCGGACGTCCGGCGACACGCTGCGGATCTTCGGCAAGTGCGCCAGTGCTTCCGGCACCGCGAACGGAACCAAGATCGTGCTGGCCACCTGTGACGGAAGCAGCGCGCAGAAGTTCACCGTCCGCACGTCCGACAAGAGCCTTTACCACCCACGGTGGTCCGCTCCACCAAGTACGGCAGCACCACCGGTCACCGGCTGAGCATCCTCCTCACCGACCAGCTCGGCACCGCCACCACTGCGGTGGACGAGGCCAGTGGACAGCCCGTCACCCGCCGCTTCTCGAAGCCCTTCGGTGAGACGCGCGGCAGCCAACCGTCCAGCTGGCCCAACCGGCGCTCCTACCTGCGCACTGGAATCGACGACACGTCCACCGGCCTGACCCACCTCGGCGCCCGCGAGTACGACCAGTCCACCGGCCGCTTCCTCTCCGCCGACCCGGTCATCGACCCGTCCGACCCGCTGCAGATCAACGGATATTCCTACGCCGACAACAACCCGGTCACCAAGAGCGACCCGGACGGTCTGCAGCCCGTCGAGTGCTGGGAGGGCACGGCGGTCTGCCAGGGCGGGCGGATCGTCTCGGCGAAGCCGCACGAAGAGGTCGACTCCGACCGTGCCCTCACCAGGGGCACGGTCAAAGGGCGCGACGTCATCTACGACGAGCGGGGCGTCCCGCACACGCTGGGTGTGAGGTCCGACAAGCCCTCGGAGCAAGTGGCGTTCGACTACATGAACGAGGATCTGCGGAACGCCGGCAAGTATTCCGACGGTTCCCACAACGGCAGCGGTTGTCAGTACCTGTGGCAGGACGAGAACAACGGCGTCATCAAGCAGAAGGCGTTGTGGCACGGCGCCAACGGCGACCATGTGGCAGTCGGCACCACCTGTGACTTCATCAAGGTCACCTGGAAGAACGGGAAGATCGTCAGAGTCGACTCCTGGGACGCCAACGAGAGCAACAATAAGGAGTTCAACCCCGACAACACGGCCAAGACCGTGGCGCGGAAGATGGATGCCCAGGCCAAGGGGCAGACCCAGAACGTCGTCTACGTCGCCAAGAGCCAGGCCGAAGCCGAGGCGATCCGGGACAGGTTTGTCGGCAACAAGCACGTCCGCGTGATCTGGCCGGACGGCTCGTTCGACACGCATCGCGTCCAGCCGTTGATCCGCAAGATCGACGGCGGCACTATCCGCATCGTTCCCGGCGAGGTCACGGAGAAGGCACCCAGCGTGCCCCACGCACCTTCCACGTCGAGGACGGGTGGCGGAGGTAGCCGCATGGGCAAGCTCATGGGCGGTCTCGGGGTGATCGGGGACCTGTACATGATCTGGGACGCCACCCGCTCGTGGCAGCGCGGCTGCGACGGTTGGCTCGTTTCCTGTGACCCACCGCCGATGATGTGAGCATGGGCGTCGGAAGGAGACCGAGGAAAGAGCTATGGCAAAAGAGCGAGTGACGGTGTGCATCCCCCTGTGCGACCCGGGGGACGTCGTTGAGGCCATCGGTGCGGCGATGGCACCGTTCGACTACAACCGCGATGTCGGGGTCGGTGATCCGGACGTCGAGACCTGGTGGGACTACTGGCGGATCGACGGCCGGGGCATCGAGTTCCTGGTCGTTCCGGGGCATGAGGACGACCCGCGCCTCATCCGGGGTGCCAAAGCCCTGTCCGGAGAGCCGCGCAACGTTCCGCCGGCACTCTGCGACGGCGGGCCACGCGCGCTGCTGGATCTGGAAACGCCGCGTGCGCAGGCGGCCGCCGAAGCACGCCGAGCCTTCGAAGCGTGGCGGGATTTCGCCAAGGCCTACCCGCCGACCCGGCCGTCGAGTCACTTCTGGGCCAGACACTTTGCCGACCCCGAGAACTACCCGCAGGCACAGGTCCTGGAGGACTACCGAACCCAGCCGGCCATCGTGGCGCTCAGGAACAACCCCGAGCTCCGGGAGCTGATCGGCGGCGACCCGGCCGCCCGCCTGACCGGCGAGCTCGAAGCGTACGCACAGGAAATCGCCGACACCATCCTGCCCTCGAACGCCCTCCTCACCCTGGACGGCCGCTGGCTGGATGTCGCGAACGCCGAGCGGCGCCGCTACTTCAACGACTACCTGATCGGCCTCCCGGCCGACGCCTACGCCGTCCGCGTGCTCTACCACGGCTGAAGTGCGCGTCCGTGATGATGCCTCTGCATGGAGCGTCTCTTTACGCTGTCTGAGCCCGGTGCTCTGCCTGCTCGGCAGTGCGGCTCCGGTCCGGCAACTCGGACCGGAACCTTTGGCGTTGGAAAGCTGATCCGCTGCGAGCCGGTTCCGGTCCGCTCGTCACGCTGAGGGAGGCTGGCTGACGCGGACCTACGGCGTCCGGCAAAGGCGCTCAGGGGCCGAACAGGGGCCACAAGGACAGGCACGGACCGACAAGGGCCGTACTCAGCCGTCAACGATCAATCCCGCTGATCTGCGAAAACGTCATGGATCGACGTTGATCGACAAGGGCCGCCAAGATCCTCAAAGGACTCATAATCCGTCGGCCGTGGGTTCGAGTCCCACCCGCCCCACCACTGCAGGTCGCTGACCTGCGGTCACGCTCGTTTCTGGGTGTCGGATCGTCAACTTTGACTGAGCGGACTGGAACCGCTGCCCGCGAGTTCGGTACCAGATCGGTCCGAGTCGGCTGATGCCCCTCTGACCTGTAGGGACGGCAGTCAGCGGGGTGAGTTCGGCTGAGCCCTGCTGCGACTGTGTTCCGTCGTGTCGGCGATGCCGCCCGGGCCGGCTCACAGGAACTGCCGGGACCGAATGCGGCCACGGCGATGTGCAGGGCCGACGCCTGGCGTGGGCGGTGCGGGCACAGGAGCGGTTCCTGGTGAGGTTCACCGCAGGCCCTCATCACACCGCGATGGCCAGGAGAGCTGCCGGGGCTGCGGCGGCCAGGGGCCTTGGTGGCGTTGCAGGTCGACGCCACCGCCGCTGGTGGCCGCTTTGCCGGTGCGGAGCAGGAGGCGGTCGCTGAGGTTGGTGCGGTAGAGCAGGTCGGCGACGTTGTCGCCGGTGACGTCCTGGACACTGACGAGATCGTGGTCGGCCCATGCTGACGAGGCGAGTCTGGTGGCGGCCTTGTAGGAGCCCCCTTCGTAGCCCGTGAACACGCAGAGTTGGCCGGCGGCGGTGATGACGAACGGGTCGGGGTTACCGTCGGCGGTGATGTCACCGGCGGAGAGTATCTGGCTGTACGTGGCCGGGTCGGGGGCGGTGGACGGCAGGTAGATCTCCTGGCGCCGGTCGACGTTGACCGCGCCGTAGCCGTCGCCCGGGTAGAGCCAGAGCTTGCCTCCCAGGCGGGCTATGAGGTCCTGGACCCCGTCACCGTGGTAGCTGTCACCGAGGTGGGTGATCAGGGCGTCCTTCCAGTAGCCCGTCGGTCAGAACACCGGCCGTTTCGTCTCCGCCGACCCGGTCTTCGACATCGCCGACCCGCTCCAGATGAACGGGTGCGCCTACGCGAAAAACAACCCCGTCACGGGGAGCGACCCCACCGGCCTCGAAAGCTGCGGCCCCTCCAACTACAGCTGCACCAGGGACACCATCGACACCGTCAACAAGGGCGGAGAAGGCGGCGGGGACTCGGGCAACAGCGGTACGACGGGCGGTGGCGCCTCCAGTGGCGACGGCAACGGCGGCGGGACAACGGTCGTACGCAGCGACGGGCATACCAATCTCGGCAATTGCCTGGCCTTCCAGGCGACCGCTCATGATGCGGCTGTGTGTGCCAGCGGGTTCGCCGCATCTACATGGGCCAAACAGCACCACATCGACGGATACGTCACGGTCGACGTAGGCAAGGGCGGAAGCACCGCCAACGCCATCCGCGGGGCGAGTGACGGCAGGAGCAAAAAGAACGACGGCTACGCGGACGTGGTTCTGTGGACGAAGGACCGGGTCTACATCTGGGAGGTCAAGCCGAACACCGACTACGGGAAGAAGGACGGACCGGAGGACCTGACCAGATACATCAACAAACTTGAAGAGCCCTTCGACAGCGTGGGTGACGAACGCGACGTCGCGGCCGGCGACAAGCTTCCGCGGCAGTTGTTCAATTCAGGCCAGGGCAAGGGCGCCGTTTGGCCCACGGACAGTGCTCCCGGCGTGAGGTTCTACGGGACGGACAAGAAGCGCACCCGGCCTACCCCCAGTCCTTCGCTGGGGCCCAGCAGCGGACCCGTCGAGGAGCCCACCCGCACGCCCACGGCGGAGCCCACTCCATCGGCGACCGGGACATACGGCCCCGGCTCCCCGGGCGCCGGTCCTGAGGTGAATGCGGGCAAGTACGGTCTGGCGGCCATGGTCACCGGCGTGGTGTGGGCGACGATCTGGGGTACCGGAAAGGTGCTGTCCGAGGGGCCGGCCTGTGTGCTGGGCGGCGCCTGCTGAGGCGCCAGTAAGGTGAGCGAAATGAACGTCTACGTCGAAGCTTCCTTCGACACCGCGGCTCCGGAGGGCCCGGGTGAATCGCTGGTGCAGTGGTTCCGCGCTGCACGCGCCCGGCTGTTCGGGGGTTTGGTGGAGGCGGAAGCGGGAGGTGGAGGAGAGGTCGTCTCAGAAGCACGGGTCATCCGGCACATCGATGACTCCCCCCGTCGCTTCCCCAAAGTCGCAGAGACTTGGACGCAGTTCGAGGAGGGCCTTGCCGCGTTCCCGTGGGGCGCGGGACTCTCATTTCTCACGGGCAGCGGAGAACCGGATGAACTGGGCCGAGCGAACTCTTATCACGTCCTCAGGGACGGTTCCATTTGGCGAGCGTCGGCCCTGGTAGCGGTGGATTCCCCTGACGACGCGGGCTCCTGTCGCAGGCTGGTGGAGTTCCTGCACGATGCGCTGGACACCAGTAACCCCTCCTTCGGTCGCATCGAGTGGCGCAACTTCGACGAACTCACCAATCTCGATGCCGCACTCAGTCGGAAGCCACGGACGTCACAGCGAGAGAGCCGACAGTTCCTGCGGGGCTACGCCTGGACGACGGTCTGTCCGGCGGAGCTGGCGGCACGGCTCGGCGGCGCTGCGGTGCTTGAAAACTCGGGGGCCTTTCACCGGGTGGTCCCGCTGCGGGCGGGGGGTGTGTTGCTGCAGGCTTCGGACACTCTGGCCGGGTACACGGACCAGGTGATGGAGCGGGTGTTCGAGGCGCTGGCTCCCGTGCTGCCGCCGGGCGAACCCCGCCCGGACCCGGCATACCCGGAGCTGCGCTTCGTCCCACGTGATACCGCTGGACTCCGCTGAGCTGCCGCATCGTGGACGTGCATGGACAACGGCACGCTGTCGGGAATCCCTCTGGATCCTGCCCGGGGTGCTGCGCCACTGGCCACGCTGACGCGCTCTGATCGAGACGACGTATCCCTACAGCCCCGCGAAGAGCGTCAGGCTCGACTGCGCTGCACGGAGGACGTCAGGGCCTGCCCATGCCGCCGAGGCTCCGCCCCACACATGAGACGGCGCCTCTGCTCGGGGGAAGGGCAGTCCGTCGCGGGTGGGTTTGGAAGTCTCTCCCGAACTGGCGCGATCGCTCCCTCGTATGGTGGCTCGGCCGTCCGGGGCCTCGTTGAGGCCGTAAGGACAGGAACTAACCGACAAGGACGGAGGGGTGCCGACAACGTTCACCCTATCTGACCTGTGGGAACGTCAAAGATGAGCGTTGATCGGCAAGGATCGCCGAGATCCTCAAAGGACTCATAATCCGTCGGCCGTGGGTTCGAGTCCCACCCGCCCCACCACCTCCTACCGCGCAGGAACGTTTTCACCTGCGGCGGGCTTTTTGCGCGACGGCACCGGGCAACGGCCACGGCCGTGGACGAGGACCGCCGGTGTCGTCGGCGGCCTGGATCCGCTGTTCGTCGTGTGCGGACATGGCCGCGGAACGCGATGGGCGTCGCGTGTCCGCCGGACGACCGGTCTGCCGACGTATCCGGCGGCGGACCAGGCGGGTCGGCCGCCGGATCTCCGTCTCGTCGACTCGCTGTCAAATACCTTGCCGAAGACGGCTGTTGACCGTTTCCGTGGCGATATCGAAAGTACGTACGCGTCCCATTCCCGCGGTGTAGCTTCTAGCCGTCAGTGGAGGCTTGAGCAAGGGGGGACGTGTGGTTGCCTCTCCGCAGACCGACAAGTTCGCCGCCCGCCTGCGGATGCTGAAGGACCGCAGCGGCCGGGGGTACGACCGCCTGGGGAAGGAGGCGGGTGTCAGCGGTTCCAGCCTGCACCGGTACTGCTCCGGTCTCAGCGTCCCGGCGGACTACCGGGTGGTGCACGCCTTCGCCAAGGTGTGCGGCGCGAGCGCGGAGGAGCTCCGCGAACTCCACCGGCTGTGGGCGCTGGCGGACACCGACCGGGACGGGACGGCCGCGGCCGTCACGCCGCAGGCGCAGACACAGCCGGAGGCGGCCCCGGGGCACGGACCGGAAGCGGAACCGGAGACCGGGGCGGCGGTTGAGGCGGGAGCGGGGGAGGGGGCTGCGGAGCCCGACGAGCCCGACGAGCCCGACGAGCCCGGTGGGGCCGTCGCTGCGGAGCCCGGTCCGGGGGACGTGACACCCGTCGACAGGACCCCCGAGCGGGCCGCGGGACCGCGCCGGTCACGGCTGCCCGAGAGGCTGTCCTCGCGGTCGGCGATCCTGGCCGCCGTGGCCGCGGTGGTGCTGGTCGCCGGGTTCGTGTGGCTGCCCGTGGGCAGCTCCTCGGGCGACGCGCCGTCGGCCCGGGGCGGGCTGCTGTACTCGCCCGCCTGCCGGACGGTCAGCATGGGGCAGCACGACGAGTGCGTGCGCGAGGTCCAGACCCTGCTGACGCGGGCGAACGGCAGCCTGGCCGTCGACGGGGACTTCGGACCGGAGACGCTGCGCCGGGTGACCGCCTTCCAGGTGCTCGCGGGTCTGCCCGCCACCAACGTGGTCGACGACGCCACCAAGAAGGCGCTCTACGCGCACCGGGTGAGCATGACGACCTGGTCGCCGGCGAAGGTGGCGCAACGGGTCCGCGAGGTGTTCGCCGAGGACCCCGGCACCGCCGTGGCGGTGGCCCGCTGCGCGTCGTTCCTCGACCCGCTGTACGTGCTGCCCAACACCAACGGCAGCCGCAACTGGGGCGTGTTCCAGATCTCCGACACGCGGCTGCGGGACCTGCACGGCACCCCGCTGCGGGCGTTCGACCCGGACTGGAACATCAGGGCCGCCCACCGGCTGTGGAGCGTCCGGCACGACTTCCACGACTGGCCCTCCTGCGAGGCGGCGCTGAAGAACACGCCCAGCGGCACGCCGCGGCGCTGACGCGCGGAGCTCCGGGCGCCGAAGCGGCGGCACCCGGAGCTCCGCTCCCCCGACAGCGGTGTCACACCGTGCCGTTCTCCCACCACCAGGCCCGGCCGAGGTCGGCCCTGCTGTCCACGTGCTGGTGGTCGACGGTGTACGTCTCCAGGCCGGAGAACCCGCAGGTCTCCGCCTTCTGGTAGACGGTCTTGTTGGCCACGCCCGGCACGTCCAGGTCGGCGGCCGTGCCGTACAGGTGCATGCTGTCGCCGGCCCCGCCGATGTCGGCGTTGTGCGCGATGCTGCGGAAGCCGGAGGTGACCGTGATCGGCTTGTCGCCGAGCTTCTTGCGCAGCGCCTCCAGCTTGTACATGCAGCGGCGGACGTTCTCCTTCACCTGCGACGCGCTCAGCTTGCCGCCGTTGAAGGTGCCGTCCGACTGGTTGACGAACTCGCTGAAGTTGAAGTGCAGCGTGGAACCGTCGGACTGCTCCAGCGAGTTCAGCTTCGCCTGGGTGTTGGGGCCGACCTCGGCGTCGACGCCGAGCCCGTACGCCGCCTGGAAGCGCCGTACGGCGGCGGCCGTGCCGGGGCCGAAGTCGCCGTCGATGCCGACGCGGGTCTGGCCGGCGCTGTCCGCCGCCCAGCCGGCGACCCGGATCTGCAGCTCGGTCACGTCGGCACCGGTCGCGCCCTGGGTCAGCGTGCGCGACCACCCGTAGGCCCGCGCGACACCCGGGAACAGCAACTGGCCGAAGGCGACGCCGGCACCGGCGGCCAGCGTGCCGCGCAGCATGGTGCGGCGGTCCATGGGACGGAAGGAGGAGGTCATGGGCGTCCTTTCGGGAGCCGTGTCGCGGACGGCGCCGCGAACGGCGCCGGGAGGAGGTCAGTAGGCGATCTGGAAGGTCACGTTCTGCGCGTCGGTGTCGTAGGCGTGCACGCGCAGGACGAAGTGGGTGCCGTCCAGGACGTCGGTGGCGACGGTGCCCCACTCGGTACCGTGTGTGGTGTACGCGCCACCGTTGTTGCACTTGGTGGTGTGGTCGGTGAACACCACGCAGGCGTCCAGGTACACGCCCGGCGCGTCGGTGACGAGCCGCATGTTGATGTCGCCGCACCGCGAGGACGTGGTGTAGGTGCCGTATTCCTTGGCGGCCGTCTGGTATTGGTACGTCAGGGTCTTCGCACCGCCGTAGCAGCTGGTGGCGGCGGCCGAGGTCTGCGCGGAGGCGGGCACGGCGCCCGCTCCCAGCAGGGCGGCCACGGCGGTCAGGGCCGCGGGCAGGATCCTGCTCCGGATCATGGTGGTCCCCGTTCTGTGGGTGAGGAGAGGAAGGGTCAGAAGGCGATCTGCACGACGGCGTCGTCGCCCTCCAGGGGCACACCGTTGGGCACCGTGAACCTGGTGCCGTCCAGGACGTCGGTGGCGATGGTCGTCCAGCCGCGGCCGACCCTGGTCCAGTGGTTGCAGACGCCCGTCTTCGCGAACTTCACGCAGGCGTCGACGTACTCCGCGGTTCCGCCGGTGACCCGCATGTTGATGTCGGTGCAGCGGCTGGTGGTCCAGTACGGGCCGAAGTCGACGACGTCGCCGTACCGCGCCGTGACCGCTCCGCCGTAGCAGGTCGTCGCGGCCGCCGCGGCGGGCGCCGCCGACACGGTGGCGGCGGTGCGGTTGGCCAGCCGGTCCAGGTCGTCCTGGGTGCCGTTGAAGACGTCCGCGGTCGCCGGCGCCTTGATGCCCGGGAACAGCGCGGCGTCGGTGTACTGCCACATCGTCCAGGTCGTCGAGCCGTTCGGCACCGGCGGCTCGGTGATCGACTGGCGGTAGTCGGCGAGCTGCAGCGGATACCGGGCGAACGCGGTGGTCGAGCCCAGGCAGTCGTCCAGGAAGGACTTCTGGGTGTAGATGACCGGCGTCCGGCCGAAGGCCGCCTCCACCGTGTCGAGCCAGGCCTTGGCGTCGGCGACCGTGCCGTAGGCCGGGCAGCGCCCGGAGCCGTCGTCCATGCGCTCCAGGTCGAACACGGGTGGCAGGTCGCCCGCCCGCTGCCCGGTGTAACCGGTGGCCCGCACGGCGGCGACGAACCGGTCGGCCTGCGCGGCGCCGGTGTCGGCCGCGGTGCCCGTGTAGAAGTGGTAGGGCGCGACGGCCAGTCCCGCCGCCCGGGCCGCCGGCAGGTCGGTGGCCAGGTACTCGTCGGTGACGTTCAGGCCGCGGGTGGCCTTGACCGTGGCGAACTCGACGCCCGAGGCCTTGACGGCCTTCCAGTCGATGGGCGCGCCGCCGGGGTGCTGGTACGTGGCGGTGTCGAGTCCGTCGACCGGATGGCCGGCCGGTCGCGGCGGCGTGCAGTACGCGTCGCGGCCGGACCAGTCCGCCAGCTTCGCCCAGGTGTGGGGGCCGACGACGCCGTCGGCGCCGAGGTCGGCGCAGTGCTGGAACTCGACGACCCGGCTCTCGGTGCCGCCGCCGAAGTCGCCGTCGACCGTCAGCGGCGGGTAGTGGAAGGGCTCCATGGCCAGGTTCAGCCGGCACTGCGCTTCCTCGACCTCGGTGCCCTTCGCGCCCTTCCGCAGGCTCGGGCGGGTGTCGGTGTGGCCGCACACGGACGTCTGCGCGGTGCCCGACGCGCCCTGGGTCGCGCAGGTGTGCGGCTGCGCGGCCCAGGTGTTCAGCGCCGCCCAGGTCTGCGGGCCGAGCACGCCGTCCGCGCCCAGTCCGGCGCACCGCTGGAACTCCTCGACCCGGGTCCGGGTCGCCGGCCCGAACGAGCCGTCCGCCGCGATCGGCGTGTACCGGCTCGGCTTCGTCGCCAGGTTGAGCTGGCACTGCGCCTCGGTCGTCGGGTCTCCCGTCGATCCCTGCCGCAGTGTGGGCTGTGCGCTGGTGTGCCCGCAGACCGCGACCGCGGCGGCCGTGGCGGACTGTGCCGCCTGTACCGCCGTCGGCCCGTACAGGGGCAGGACCGCTGCCACGGCGAGGGTCAGGCCCCGCAGAAGCGTCCTTGGTCCCATCTGGTGTTCCCCCTCGAATCGGTGACCGGGATCCCCCGGCCGGCATCAGGCTGGCAGGGCTCGTCCCGAACCGGCCCGGCTTGCGTCCGGCCGGGACGCCGGGACACCGGCACGCCTGTGATCTGCGGGGAAGGAGGGCCGCTGGGACGCGTCTGGGACATCGGGGTGAGGACGCGGGGGCAACCCGGTCGGGGTCTGGGGTGTCCAGTAGGCGAGAGCCGTCGTCAGGCCCGCCGCGCCGCGGCCGGGCCGCCGATCCCGAGGGGGAGTCCATGAGAGTACGTACGGCCGCCGTCCTGCTTGCCCTTGCCGCCTGTTCGTCCGCGTCCGTGGTCCCGGCGGCCGCCCGCACCGCGTCCGGCGGCACGGTGTTCTCGCACGTCGTCGTCGACGGCGGCAAGGACGTCGTGTTCGGCCCGGCCACCCGGAGGACCGTGACGATCGCCTGGACGGCCCAGGACCCGGACGGCGTCGCCGCTTCCTGGGCCTACCTGTGGCACGGCCCCGACACCGACGACGCCGACGGCATCCTGCCGCTCTATCCGCCGGCGGGCACCTGCGCCGCGGTCTCCGCCGACCGCACCACCGTCACCTGCACGGTGGCGTTCGTGGTCGACGCCGCCCGGGACCTACGCCACGACGCCCTGGCCGGCACCTGGAAGGTGCTCGCCTCGGCGCAGGACGACGGCGACGACTGGACGGAGACCGACGTCGTCGCGACGGCCCGTCTCCAGCGGGCCGCCGGGGTGACGGTGAACGCCTCGCCCGAGCCGGTGAGGAAGGGCAGGACGCTCGCGGTCACCGGCCGCCTCACCCGGGCCGACTGGGAGCGCGGCGGCCGCGGCGGCTACGCGGGGCAGCCGGTGCGGCTGCAGTTCCGGGCCAAGGGCGGCTCCGCCTACACCACCTTGAAGACCGTCAGGAGCTTGAGCGGCGGCGCGCTGAAGACCACCGTCGCGGCCCGGACGGACGGCTGGTTCCGCTTCCTCTTCCCCGGCACCGCCACCACCGGCCCGGCCACCGCCGCGGGCGACTTCGTCGACGTCAGGTGACCAGCGGCCGTCAACGCGCCGTCGATTTGGATCACCATGTGACATAAAGGAACAGGCAATGTCTTCTGCCTGAATCACTCGTTACGGAACGGGAAAGGCTCTGGCGCCCTCCTCCTGTGCGTAGGGCATTGGCACGGGCAGGGAAGTCAGGGACTGAGCACATGGGTTTGACCAGTCGAGGGACCGTATACGCGACGGCGGCACTGGCCGTCCTGTGCGTGGCGCTGCTGGTCTGGCTGTGGCCGCGCTTCGCCAGGCCGGGGCTGTGGCAGGTGCTGGGGCGGCTCGGGGTCATCGGGGTCACCCAGGTGACGATCGTCGCGGCCTTCGCGTGCGCGGTGAACTCGTCGTACCAGTTCTTCGGTTCCTGGAACGAGCTGTTCGGTGACGTCGACACCGCTCCCGTCGGCGTCACCCAGGCGGCCGGCGGCAGCGGCGGCGGTTCGGTGAACGGCGTCAGCAGCGTGCACGGCGCGCTCGTGCAGCCCGCGGGCGACCAGCAGTTGAACCGCGTCGACGGGCTGCCCGACGGGCCGGCCGCGGCCGTCGGCCGGGTGGAGTCCGTCAAGATCGTCGGCAGGCGCACCGGCGTGGTCGACCCGGCCTTCGTCTACCTGCCGCCGCAGTACTTCCAGAAGGCGTACCACCGCATGCGGTTCCCGGTGATCGTCGCGCTCAGCGGCTACCCGGGCAGCATCTTCAACCTCGCCCAGCACCTGCGGGTCTCGCAGACCGCCGGGGAACTCCAGGCCAGGGGCCAGATGCAGCCGACGATCATGGTGATGATCCGGCCCACCATCGCCCCGCCGCGCGACACCGAGTGCGTGGACGTCCCCGGCGGACCGCAGACCGAGACGTTCCTGGCCAAGGACCTGCCGGAGGCGATCAGGTCGGGCTACCGGGCCGGCCACGACGCGGGTTCCTGGGGCGTCATGGGGTACTCCTCGGGCGGCAGCTGCGCCCTCCAGCTCACGATGCGCGACCCCGGCTCCTACACCACGGCCGCCGCCCTGTCCCCGGACTACGCGGTCAAGGACGACCCCACCACCGGCAACCTCTTCGGCAGCGGACCGGACCGGCAGGCGCGGGTCGACGGGCACGACCTGATGTGGCGGCTGAAGCACCTGCCCGTCCCCCAGGTCTCGGTGCTGGTCGCCAACAGCAAGCACGGCGAGAAGGGCTACCCGCAGACCGAGGCCTTCATCAAGGCGGTCCGGGCGCCCATGCGGGTCGTCTCGATCCTTCCCGAGAACGGCAGCCACAACTTCCCCACCTGGGTACGGGAGATGCCCGCCGCCCTGAAGTGGATGAACGGCCAGCTGACCTTCCCGCAGGACGTCGTGCCCCGGCACCACCCGAAGAGGTCGACCGAGGCCGGAGGCGCCTCCCGGCCCACTCCCACCCCCGCGCCGGGCGGTCACGGCACGCTGCGCGCGGAGGGCACGGAACCCAGGTCCGGCGCCACCGCCCGCCGCTGACCGGCCGGCCCCGGCCCGCGAGGGCCATGGCCGCCAAGTCCCGGTCCGTTACCCGCGGATGACCCCGTGTTGCGGGCGCGTCAAAGGGCCTGTCCGGCGGCGCGGGACGCGCGAACTCGGTGATGAGGAGGCGGGAAGGCGGTTTCCAACTCGCGGCGCCCATGAGGCTTGGAGGTGCCGATCTCGGGGCATGGCCCTCCTACCGGACGGCAGGCCCGCTCAGGGCTCGGCATGAGGAGGGCGTCATGGACGGTCGGATCCGCGTACGCGTTGTTCGTCGGCCCGCTCCCCGGGGACAGGAGATCGACCGCAGGACGCCCTCCGGGCGGATCCTGCCGTACTGAGCACCCTTCGGTCCGCGGCCCGGCGCACGCCGGCCGCGGAGCGAGCGGCACCGGCGGGCCGCGGACCGTGCCGCCGTCAGCCGGTCAGGTGCCGGCGGAAGAACTCCAGTTGGTGTCCGAGCAGTCTGCCGAAGGTGTCGTCGGCCGGTGCGGAGTGGGTCATCCCGCTCAGCGGCAGCACCTCGTGCGGCCGCCCCGCCGCCAGCAGGGCACCGGACAGCCGCAGCGTGTTGACCGGGAACGCGTTGTCGTCCGACAGCCCGTGAATCAGCAGCAGCGGGCGGCTGAGCCCGGGAGCGTCGGCGAGCAGCGACGACCGCTCGTAGCGCTCCGGGTGACGGTCCGGCGGCCCGAGGTAACGCTCCTTCCAGCAGGCGTCGTAGAGCAGTTGATCGGTGAGAGGGGCGCCGGCCACCGCGGCGTGGAAGACGTCGGGACGGCGCAGCACGGCGGCGGCGGCCAGCGTCCCGCCGAACGACCAGCCGCGGATGCCGACCCGGCCGAGGTCCAGCTCCGGACGGCGCCCGGCCGTCAGGCGCAGGGCGGCTACCTGGTCGTCCAGGACCGGCCCGAGCAGGTCGCCGTGGATCTCCTTCTCCCAGCGGGGCCCGCGTCCGGGCGTGCCCGCGCCGTCCGTCACCAGCACCGCGAAGCCCTGTTCGGCGAACCACTGCGACACGAAGGCGTGTCCGGCCTGTTCGGCCAGCACCTTCTGCATCGCCGGGCCGCCGTACGGGTCGATCAGCACCGGCAGCGGGGCGTCGCCGTCACGGTGCCAGGACGGCAGGAAGAGGTGCGTGCGCAGGGCGCGCGGCCCGACGGCAGCGGACTCCACGCGCAGGTCCAGCAGCGGCCGTTGGGCGCGCGAGGCGATCGTGACGGGCCCGGGCCCCGACCCGGCGGGCTCCGTCCGGCCGTCCGCGGTCAGCCGCCACACGGTCGCCGACGAGCCCGGCCGGTCCGGTGTGCGCGTGGTGAGGACCAGCGTGGAGCCGCCGAGGACGCCGGTGTGCACACCCCGTTCCCGGGTCAGCCGGCGTACGCCCTCGTCGGGGCGGTAGGTCCACACATGGCGCTCGGTGGGTTCCGCGGAGGCCGTGAACAGCACGGTCTCGCCGTCCACCGCCAGCACCTCGTGCAGGTGCAGGCCGTCCGGGGTGACCGGCGCGCCGTCGACGGCCAGGTGCCGGGTCCCGCCCCGGTCGAGGTGGGTCACGAGCCGGCCGGCCGCGGTCCGCGCCGGCACACCGGGCACCAGCAGTTCCACCCAGTGCTCGTCGTGCAGCTCGGCCAGCGGCACGGTCGCGCCGTCCGCCGGGTCGGCGGCCAGCACCCGGAGCGTGCGCTGGTCGCGGCTGAGCACGGCGGCGAACGGGCCGTGCGCGTCCCAGCCGGCCACCGGCAGGTACTCGAAGCCCTCCCGGTCCCAGCGGACCTCGGTGAGCTCGCCCGCCAGGCCGGCGATCCACAGCGTCACCTCGGCGTTGGCCGTGCCGACCCGCGGGTAGCGCAGGGCGCGCGGCGGCCTGGCCGGGTCGGCGGGGTCCGCTGTCCACCAGACCTCGACCTGCCGGTTGTCCACCCGGCAGGTCAGCAGCCGCTGCCCGTCCGGCGCCCACCAGTGGGCCCGGTACCGGGCCATCGACTCGCTCGCCGCGTGCTCCGGCAGCCCGAAGAAGACGTCCGGGCCCTCCCGCGGCCCCGGCTCGGCCACCGCGCGGTCGCCGCCGCCGTCGGCCGCGATCACCCGGAGCGCGCCGTGCGCGACGTACGCGATGTGACGGCCGTCGGGCGACGGGCGCGGGTCGACGACCGGCTGCCGGGCGGGCAGCCGGCGGGCGGTGCCGGAGTCGGTGTCCACCGTCCACAACTGCCCGGACAGCGCGAACACGGCGAGCCGGCCGGCCGTGTCGGTGGCGTAGTCGGTGATCCCGGTGGCGGCCTGGCGGGCGCGTTCGCGCCGGACGCGTTCCTCCTCCGGCACCTCGTCGGCCGCGTCGCCGAGCAGCGCGGCGGGGTCGGCCAGCAGGTGCTCCGCACCGGTCGCCGGATCGAGCGACCACAGGCAGCCGACGGGGTCGTCCCCGGCCCGGCTGCGCAGGAACAGGACGAGGTCCCCGTCCCGCACCACGGTGACACGGGCGGGAGCGCCGAGGGTGAAACGGCGGGTGCGGGCGAGCTGCCGCAGCAGCGGGGGGATCACCATGGCCGTCACTGTGTCACCCGGCGCCCGCACCGCGCACAGCGGTTTTCCCGGCCCGCCCGGGTGCGCGCCTAGGCGGCCAGCGGATTGAGCACGAGCGGTTCGATGCGGCCCTCCAGCATCGCGCCGATGCCCTGGACGACGCACACGTCCGGCCGTTCCGCGATGTGCACCGGCATGCCGGTGGCCTCGCGCAGCAGCTGGTCGAAGCCGGGCAGCAGCGCCGAGCCGCCGACCATCATGATCCCGCGGTCGGCGAGGTCGGCGACCAGATCCGGCGGGCAGTCCCGCAGCACCTTGCCGATCCCGTCCAGCACGCCGGTGAGCGGCGTCTGGATGGCGTCGCGCACGGCCGCGGTGTCCACCCGCACGCTGCGGACGAGGCCGGTGGCCACGTCCCGTCCGTGGATCTCGGTGGAGGCCGGGCCGTCCGCGGTGAGGCCGGTCCCGGACAGGGCGAGCTGCAACGGCCGCACCGACTGGCTCGGCAGCAGCAGCTCGTGCTCGTGCCGCAGGAGCTGCACGATCGCACGGTCCACGGCCTCGCCGCCCACCGGCAGCCGCTCGGCGCACACGATCGACCCGAGGGAGAGCACCGCGACCTGCGTCGCCGCCGCCCCGCAGACCAGGATCATGGTCGCCTCGGGCCGCTCCACCGGCATTCCGCAGCCCACGGCGGCGGCGATCAGCGTGTCGACCAGCTCCACCCGCCGCGCGCCCAGCCCCGCCAGCGTCTCGATGGTCGCCCGCTGCGCCAGCGGGTCGGCGTCGTGCGGGGTGCAGGCCGCCGCGCGCAGCCGGGGCTTGCGGCGCAGCGAGCGGCGGATCTTGTCCCCGAGGAGATGGCGCAGCATCCGCTGGGCGATCTCGATGTCGACGACGGTTCCGCCCGAGATGGGGCGCACCACGCGGATGTAGTCGGGGGTCCGTCCCGTCATCCTCTCCGCGAACTCGCCGACCGCGATCAGCGCGCCGGTCCGCGTGTTCACGGCGGCCACCGAAGGCTGGTCGACGACCAGGCCCATGCCCTTCACGTACACCCGGGTACGGGCGGCCCCCAGATCGACGGCGAAGTGGCAGCGGCGCAACTGCTCCAGGCTGACGGTCACGGCAGGTCCTCCCGAGTGTGCGCGGGCCGTACGCGGTGGCACCGCCGGTCGGCGGCCTGCTTCGCATCCTCCGGGGGATCGGGACGGGCCGCCTTCGGGAGGGGGCCGGGTGGGGCAACGGCTGAACGGGGGTTTCCCGGCCGCGCGCGGCCGGCGGCCGGGCCGGCGCCCGTACCCGGCGGGGAGACCGGCCGGGCGGCGGGAGCGCGGTGGTTCAGGGCCGGGAGGGACCGGCGATGCCCCGGACGACCCCCAGCTCCACCAGGTCCTGCGGCCGGATCCGCAGCTGGCCGGCGGTGGCCTCGACCTCCTCGGGGGGCCGTTTGAGGATCGCCGCCGCCAGCTCCGGCGCGATGACCGAGAAGTAACTGTCGGGCGTGGCCCAGGTGTTGCCGGGCGCGGCCAGCGCCAGCGCGCCGCCCGAGCCGCCCTCGCCGACGACCAGGGTGGTGACCGGCGTCCGCGCCGACGCCACCGCGCCGAACAGCTCCGCGATCGCCGCGCCGACGCCCTGGCGTTCCGCCTCGGCGTCGTTGGCGGCGCCCGGTGTGTCGACGAGGGTCAGCACGGGGATCCCGAGCCGGCCGGCGAGCCGTATCAGGCGGGTGGCGGTGCGGAATCCGGCGGGCCGGGTCGCCGTGCCGGTCTGCGCGGCGAAGGCGACGGCATGCCCGTCCCGCTCGCCGAACCCGCACAGCATCCCGTCCGGGTCCGCGCCCCCGCACCGGTCGCCGACCAGGGCGACCCGGCTCTCGCCGAACCAGGCGTCCAGGTAGGCCCGGGCGCGCGGCCGCTCGGGCGACCGGGCCCGCAGCACGGCCTGCCACCCGGTCTCGGGCAGTCCGGCGGCGCCCAGGGCGTCCGGCGGCGCGGCGGGAGCGGAGACCGGACCGGTCAGCAGCCGCAGCCACAGCCCGAGCACCGCCCGCAGCTCCTCCGGCGCCACCACGGCGTCCGCCGATCCGGCCGCGACCTGCGCGTGGGCGGTGTACGCCGCCGGGTCCGCGTCCGGTGGCCGGACCCGGGAGCCCGCGAAACCCACCTGGGCGCCCGGCAGCGCCAGGATCACGTCGGCACCGGCACCCAGGGTGGCCCAGCCGCCGCCGGTCGTCGGATCGCGCACCACCGCGATCTGCGGCAGCCCCGCCTCGCGGGTGAGCGCCGACTGGCGGGCCACCCGCTGGAGCTGGGACAGGGCGAGCATGCCCTCCTGCATCCGGCTGCCGCCGGTGGCGACCAGCGGCACCACCGGCAGCCGGTGCGCGCGGGCATGCCGGTACGCCGCCTCCAGCCGGTCCCCGGTGCGCTCGCCCAGCGAGCCGCCGAGATAGCCGAACTCGAACACGATCAGGACGGCCGCGCTGCCCTTCACGCGCGCGGTGCCGACGACGACGGACTCCCGCTCGCCGGTGCGCTCGGCGGCGCGGGCGCGCGAGGCGTCGTAACCCTGCCAGCCGAGAGGGCCGTCGGGCGCGGACTCGCGGACGGGGTCGGGGAGCTGGGTGAAGGTGCCGGGGTCGGCGACGAGGTCGAGGAACTGCCGGGCGGAGAGCCGGACGGAGCGGTTCTCAGACACCCAGGGCCCGCTTCATGATCTTCCCCATGTCGTTGCGGGGGAGGGCGTCCAGGTAGCGGACCGTCCGCGGGCGCTTGTGCGGGGCGAGCCGCTCGGCCACGTGGTCCGCCAGCTCCCGCTCGCCGGGCGGTGACAGCGGGTCCGCCGGGACGATCCAGGCGACGATCCGCTCGCCCAGGTCCGGGTCCGGCTCCCCGGTGACGGCGGCCTCGCGCACCCCCGGGTGTTCGAGGAGCGCGTTCTCGATCTCACCGGCCCCGATCTTGTAACCGCCGCTCTTGATCAGGTCGGTGGCCTTGCGGCCGACGATCCGCACGTAGCCGTCCGGTTCGCGCACGGCCATGTCGCCGGTCCGGAACCAGCCGTCGGCGGTGAACGCGGCGGCGGTGGCGTCGGGCCGGTTGAGGTACTCCGTGAACAGGTTCGGCCCGCGCACCTGGATCTCCCCGACGGTCTCGCCGTCGTACCCGCCGATCGCCGTCCCGTCCTCCTCCACCAGCCGCAGCTCCACACCCGGCAGCGGCACGCCCACGGTCCCCGCCCTGGCCTCGCCGTCCGCCCGGACACTGGTGTTCATCAGCGTCTCCGTCATGCCGTACCGCTCGATCACCCGGCGCCCGGTCGCGGCCGCGATCCGCTCGTGGTCGTGGACGGGCAGCGCGGCCGATCCGGAGACCAGCAGCCGGGCCCGGCCGAGGGCCTTCGCGAGCGCGGGGTCGGCGGGCAGCGCCTCGGCGATCCGGTGGTACATGGTGGGGACGCCGAACAGCATGGTCGCGCCGTCGGTCAGCTCGCGGGTGACGCCGCCGGTGTCGAACCGCCCGAGGTGCCGGACGCTGCCGCCGCGCCGCAGCGGCCCGAGGACGCCCAGCACCAGCCCGTGCACGTGGAACAGCGGCAGCCCGTGCACCAGCACGTCGTCCGCGGTCCACTGCCAGGCGTCGGCGAGCGCGTCCAGGGTGGTGGCGAGCGCCCGGCGCGGCAGGACGGCGCCCTTGGGCGGTCCGGTGGTGCCGGAGGTGTAGACGACGAGGGCGGGATCGTCCCCGGCGGCGCGGTCCTCGGGGACGGGGCCGGCGGCGCGCACGTCCACGTCGATCCGCGGCAGGGCGGCCGCGGCCGCGGGGAGCACGGCGCCCGGGGCGGCCAGCACCGCGGAGGGCGTGCTGTCGGAGAGGATGTGCGCGAGTTCCTTGTCGCCGGACTTCGGGTTGAGGGGGACGGCGGCCCGGCCGGCGAGCAGGACACCGACGACGGCGACCGCCGTCTCCAGCTCCGGGGTCGCCCACACGGCGACCCGGCCGGCGTCCCCGATCCCGCGGGCCACGGCGCCCGCGGCCCCGGCGAGCTGCCCGTACGTCAGCGACCGTGCGCCGAACCGCAGGGCGGCCCGCGCCCGGACCCGGTCCGCGGGGACCCCGCTCCCGCCGTGCTCGCCCGGACCGTCCGCCAGGGCCGGAAACAGAAGGGACACGCGACGACTCCTCACCGGTCGGAACCTCGACAGCCCCTTCCTACACCAGGCGTGCGCCTCCCGGGCCGTCCACCCGCACTCCGGTCACCGCCCCCGGTCCCCGCGGGCGGCCGGCGGGCGTCGCCACGACCGTGCTCAGGCCGGGACGGACGGCCGGGCGCGGACGACGTCGGCGACGACGACGCTCACGTTGTCAGCGCCGCCCACCGCGTTCGCCTCGTCCACCAACGTCCGCGCCACGTCCGCCGGTTCGCCGCCGCCCGCCACCAGTTCCCGGATCCGCCGGTCGGGGACCTCCCTGCTCAGGCCGTCCGAGCACAGCAGGTACCGGTCCCCTTCCCGGGCCTCGCGCAGCTTCAGGTCCGGCGTGGCCGACGCGTTCACGGGCAGCGCCTTGGCGAGCAGCATCCGCTGGGGGTGGCTGTCGGCCTCCTCCGGTGTCAGCCGGCCCTCGTCGATCAGCGACTGCACCACGCTGTGGTCGTGCGTGATGCGGAACAGTCCGCCGTCCCGCAGCAGGTACGCCCGCGAGTCGCCGATGTGCGCGAGGGCCAGCCGGGACCCGGTCCACAGCAGCGCGGTGAGGGTCGTACCGGCGTCCGTGCCGTCCCCGGCCGCCTCCCGCACCGCGTCGTCCGCCGAACGCACCGCGTCCTCCAGGAGGTTCAGCACGTTCCCCGCCGACAGCTCGGCGTCCTCCAGGGACTTCAGCGCGTCCACGGCGGCGGCGCTGGCGCGGGCCCCGGCCGCGCCGCAACCGTCGGCGACGGCCAGCAGGCGGTGCCCCGCGTACACGGTGTCCTGGTTGGCGGGCCGCACGTGCCCCCGGTCCGAACGGGCGGCGTAACGCAACTCCAGCATGATGGTGGTGTCCCTTCCGGTCTCTCCCGACAGATGGTCGACGAGGAACGCGGCCAGATCCGCGCGTGCGGCGGTCTCCGCCTCCACCCCGGCCCAGTACGCCCGGATCTCCCGGGCGGCCCGGCCGGGCGGCAGCGCGCACACCTCGCGGATCCGCGCGAGCGGCATCCCGAGCCGGCGCAGCCAGGCCACCAGCCGGGCGCGTTCGAGCTGCTCGGCGGCGTAGTAGCGGTAGCCGGTGTCCGGGTCGACCCGGGCGGGCCGCAGCAGGTCCAGCTCGTCGTACAGCCGCAGTGCCTTCGGCGACAGCCGGCAGGCCTTCGCGAAGGCGCCGATGGTCAGCCACTTCATGCCGCACCCCGTGTTCCTCGACGTCTGTCCCCGATGCTGGGGCTTCACCGAGGGTGAAGGTCAACAGGGCGGCCGCGGTTGCGGTGCGGCGGCCCCCGGTGGTTAGCCTGCGACGGACGAGAACACCGGCCGCCACCAGGACGAGGGAGCCCCGACCGTGCCCCGAATAGCGCTCGCCACCTACGATCCCGGCTTGGAGCCGGGCAAGGACCAGGATCTGCCGGTGCTGCTGTCCGCGCTGGCCGAGGCCGGCGCGGACGCCGTGGCCCGCCCCTGGGACGACCCGGACGTGGAGTGGGGCGCCTTCGACCTGGTCCTGCTCCGCTCCACCTGGGACTACAGCTGGCGCACCGAGGAGTTCCTGCCGTGGGTGGAGCGGGTGGGGAAGGCGACCCGGATCGCCAACCCGGCCGCCGTGGTCCGCTGGAACAGCGACAAGCGGTATCTCGGCGAACTGGCGGCGGCCGGAGTCCCGGTCGTGCCGACCCGGTACCTCGCCCCGGGCGAGACGGTCGAGCTGCCGTCGGACCGTGAGTTCGTCGTCAAGCCCGCCTTCGGCGCGGGCGCCAGGTTCGCCGCCCGCTACACGCCGGGCGAGCGCGCGACGGCGGCGGCGCACCTGGCCCGGATGCACGGCGAGGGGCTGACCGCGATGGTCCAGCCCTATGTCGCCGGGATCGACGTCGGCGGCGAGCGGGCGCTGCAGTTCTTCGGCGGCAGGCTGCTGCACGCCAGCCGCAAGCGGGCGGTCCTCACGCCGGGCACGGCCTACGACGCGGACAAGGTCGCCCACCCCGGCCTGGAGCGGTGGACCGCGACCGACGCCGAACTCGCGGTGGCCCGGCGGGCGCTGGCCGCCGTACCGGAGGCGCCCGAGCTGCTGTACGCCCGGGTGGATCTCGTCGACGGGGCGGACGGGCGGCCCCGGGTGATGGAGCTGGAGCTGGTCGAGCCGAACCTGTTCCTGTTCCTGCACCCGGAGTCGACGGACGCGGTGGTGGCGGCGGTCCTCAGCGCGGCCCGCCGATGACCGCCGTGCGCTGGAGCAGGCCCCAGGTGAACTCCGCGACCACCTGGCGGCCGTCGGGCATCGTGAGCGCGAGGCCCCAGCGGGTGGGTGCCGTGCCCTCCAGGGGGCGGGCGGGCGCGAAGGCGCGGGCGGCCTCGTCGACCGTGCAGGACCAGGGGGCGAGGTCGTCGTAGGTCTCGAGTCGCGGGGCGGCGGCGCCGGGGGCACGGACCAGCCATGCGTTCCACACCGCGCCGCCGGGACCGGCCAGGACCTCGAAGCGCAGGGCGGGCCACAGGGAGAGCGGCCACTGCCAGGCCGTGCACTCCAGGTCGCCGACCCTGCGCGTGGTCTCGGAGCCGGGCGGTCCGAGGACCGAGCGGTAGCGGGCGGCGGCGGACCGGGAACGCGGCGAGCGGGCCATCGCCTGCCACCGCTTGTTGGTCTCGCGCATGTCCGCGATCGACGCGCCCAGCGTCCGCCGGGCGTCCTCCACCAGGTCCGGATTGTGGTCGGCCATGCGGCGCAGCAGCACCAGCTGGAAGTCCAGTCGCATGCCCCCCATGGTGCACGCGCGCCTCGCGGCCGGTTCCCGGCCATTGCCCGGGACATGGCCGGTGGTTAGCCTGTGTTCGTCATGCCGATCGCCTGTTGATATCTCGAACAGCTCTCGCGCTTGCGACGATATCCGGCGCCAAGACCCAAGGGAGGGGGCCGGACGTGGGACGCCTCGTGCCTGCCGTGACCCGGGCTCTCGACATTCTTGAGCTCTTCCTCGACGGGGACGGGACTCTCTCCGCCCCCGACATAGTGCGCAGACTCCAGTTGCCGCGCACCACCGTGCACGAACTGGTCACCACGCTCTCGGCCCGGTCCTACATCGTCTCGGTGCCCGGCCAGCCCGGACGATACCGGCTCGGCGTCCGCCCGTACCAGCTAGGCAGCCGCTACGCCGAACAGCTCGACCTCGCCGCGGAGGGCCAGCAGGTCGCCCGGTCCGTCGCCGAGACCTGCGACGAGACCGTGCACGTGGCGATCCTCGAAGGGACCGACGTCATCTACATCGCCAAGGTCGACTCCACGCACGCGGTCCGGATGGTCTCCGCCGCCGGCCGCCGGCTGCCCGCCCACTGCACCTCGGTCGGCAAGATGCTGCTGGCCTCGCTGCCGGAGCAGGAGCTGGCCGCGCGCATCCCGGACGACGCCGACCTCGTCGCCATGACCCCGAACAGCATCACCGAGCCGGGCGCCCTGCGCGAGGCCCTGACCGCGATCCGCGCCCGGGGCATCGCGGTGGAGAGCCGGGAGTCCAACCCGGACGTCTCCTGCGTCGCCGCACCGGTCCTCGACCGCGCCGCCCAGGTCGTCGCGGCGCTGTCCATCTCGGTCCCGATGATCCGCTGGAGCGACGAGCGCCGCATCGAGCTGGAGCAGCTCGCCGCCAAGGGCGCCGCCGAACTCTCCGAGCGCCTGGGCCACCGGAGCGTGGCATGACGACCCCGTACACCCCCTACGAGGTCGCGGTGGCGGCCGAGGCCACCCTGGGCGAGGGCCCGACCTGGGACGCGGCGACCGGCCGGCTGATCTGGATCGACGTGCTCGGCGCGCGGATCCACACCTACGACCCGGTCACGGGCCGCCGTACGGTCCGTACCGCCGAGCAGCACATCGGCGCGGTCAAGCCCCGCGTGAACGGCGGCCTGGTGCTCAACCTCCGGGACGGCGTGGGTCTCCTCGACCCCGACGACACGTTCCGCTGGCTCCACCGCGAGCCGGTCGCCGGGCGGCGCGCCAACGACGCGGCGGTGGCACCGGACGGCTCCCTGTGGGCGGGCACCATGCGCTACGACGAGAGGACGGGCGGCGGCACGCTGTCCCGGGTGACCGGTGACGGCTCGGTGACCACCCTGCTGCCCGAGGTCACGGTCAGCAACGGGACGGGCTGGAGCCCGGACGGCAGCCGCGTGTACTACGTCGACACCCCGACCCGCCGGGTGGACGTCTTCGACTACGACGGCGAACGGCCGCGCGACCGGCGCCCGTGGGTGACCGTCGAGGCGGACGCCGGATACCCCGACGGACTGACCGTCGACGCGGAGGGCTGCGTGTGGGTGGCGCTGTGGGGTGGGGGAGCGGTGCACCGCTACACGCCCGACGGCGAGCTGGACCGGGTGATCGGCCTGCCCGCGTCGCTGACGACGGCCTGCGCGTTCGGCGGCGCCGACCTGACCGACCTGTACGTGACGACGGCCCGGGTGGGACTGGAGCGGCCGCATCCGACGGCGGGCTCCCTGCTGGTGGTCCCGGGCGCGGGGAAGGGTGTGGCGCAGCCGGCGTTCCGGGGCTAGCGGCGGCTCCGGTCCGCCGGTCGGCCGCGGCGCGCGGGGACCGGTAGCGCAGGTCCCCGCGCCCCGGAAGGGGCACGGTCCCCCTACAGGACGCCGGCCGCCTTCAGTTCGTCCGTGGTGAGCGGCGGCCGGGTCAGCTGCGGGCGCAGGGGGCCCACCAGCGCGCCCAGCAGGACGCCCGGCGTCAGCAGGACCTGCGCCCCCCGCTCCAGTGACGTCACGTCCGTGACCCGGCGGGCGATCCGGCCGTTCCCGGTCGCCGTGTACAGCAGCCGGTCCACGTAGGCGTGCGCCAGCCGGTCGCGCAGGCCTGGCCCGTGCTCCGTCGCGCCCGGGTAGAACACGTCGGTGCCCGTGGACAGTTCCCAGGCCGCGCGGGCCGGCCGGCTCACCGCCTTCTGCAGGGCCCGGGCGAGCCCCGGGGAGCCCCAGCCCCGGCGCCGTAGCACCTCCCGCACGGCGAGCGCCCCCTGCGCGGCCACCGACATCCCGTGCCCGTACACGGGGTTGAGCGCGCACAGCGCGTCGCCGAGGACGGCCAGGTTCTCCGGCCAGGCCTTGGCCCGTTCGTAGAAGTGGCGCCGGTTGGCCGTCGTACGGGTCACCGACACGCCGGTCAGCGGCTCGGCGTCGGCGAGCAGGTCGGCGATCACCGGATGGGCCAGCTCCTCCCGCGCGTAGCGCAGGAAGTCCTCGGCGTCGGAGCCCGGTTCGCCGCCGCGGCTGCCGTGCAGGGTGACCAGCCACCGGCCGTCCTCGATCGGCATCAGGACACCGCCGCGGCCGGGACGGCCGTCCCGCGGGCTCGCCTGGAGGGTGACGATCGGGAAGCCGGTACGGACCGTCTCCGCCGGGGCCCGGAACATCCGGCTGGCGTAGGCGATCCCGGAGTCGACCTCACGGACCTCGGCCGCCGGCAGCCCGAGCCGGGCCAGCCAGTCGGGCATGCGCGAGCCGCGGCCGGTCGCGTCGACGACCAGACCGGCGGTGCGTACGTGCTCCGCGCCGGTGCCGAGCGCCCGCAGCCGCACGCCCGTGACGGCGCGGTCCGAGCCGAGCAGGCCCACCGCCTCGGTCCCGGTGACCAGTTCGATCCGCTGGTCGGCGAGGACCCGCTCGCGCACCACCCGGTCCACCAGGTCCCGGCTGCCCGTCAGCGTGAACGCGGACTCCGCCCAGCGCCGGTACCAGCCCCGCGGGGACAGCGCCACCATGTCCGTGGTCACCGGCACGCGCCGTACGCCCGCCGCGGCCAGCCCTTCGACGGTGCCGGGCAGCAGCTCGTCGAGGGCACGGGCGCCGCCTGACCACAGGTGGTGGACGTGGCGGGCCTGCGGGAGCCCCTTGCGCGGTTCCGCGCCCGCGGGCAGCACGTCGCGTTCCACGACCACGACCCGGTCCGCGAAGGGGGTCAGCGCCCGGGCCGCGAGCAGGCCGGCGAGGGAGCCGCCGAGGACGACGGCGGTGCGGTCAGTCATGAAGGGCAACGCTCTCTGCTGGGGCGGCCGCACGTTCCCGTACCGCCTCGATCCGGTCGGGGTGGCGCAGCGCCCGGGACACCGCGCCGATCTCCCGCAGGAGATGGGTGGCGTCCGGGCCGCCGGTCGCGTCGGCGGGTTCGGGGGCGTGCCCCCGGGTGCCGACGGCGTTCAGGATGCTGACCGCGGAGGCCAGGGCCCGGGCCTGCGCGGGCGGGTGGCCGAGGCCGAGCGCCGCGTCGTAGGAGCGCCGGTCGAGATCGGCGTCGATGCGCCGGGTCAGCGGCAGCAGCACGTCCCGGATGAACGTCTCACGCCGCGTCAGCCGCAGCTCGGGCGTGGCGCGCAGCACGAACGGGACGCCGTCGCCGTGCACGGTCCGGGTCAGCTGGTACAGCGGCCGCAGCTCGTGGTGGGCGAGCCGGATCCGCCACCGGTCGTGGAGGTACTGGCCGGCGTGCGGCAGGATGAAGCCGACGGCGATGTTGATCGCGGACAGGGCGGCGACCGGCGGGGCCAGGCTGGTGCTGAGCCAGTCCAGGTCCGAGCCGCACCAGCGGGCGGTGACGGCGACCAGCTTGCAGGCGTCGAAGATCAGGTTCAGCACGTAGCCGACGCCGAGCAGCTTCAGGCCCCAGCGCAGCCAGGCGTCCAGGCCCTCGGTGCGCACCCAGTTCCAGATCAGCCGTGAGGTGATCAGACAGGCCACGCAGTGCGCGACGAGGTAGAGCAGGATCTCCTCGCGCATGAAGGGCGTGGTGGCGTAGTACGTGTCGAGGTCCCGGAGCCGTTCCACGGGGACGTCGGCGAGCGCGAACAGCAGCCACAGGACGGCGATCACCGAGGAGTAGCCGGCGACGACCCAGCGCATCGCGCGCCGGGTGGCGGCCGAGCGGTCGGCCAGCCCGTTGCGCCAGGCGATGATCAGCAGCAGACAGGAGCCGCCGAACGCGGTGATGAGGGAATAGCACCACGGGGCCGAGACGTTGGGGACGCCGGTCCACCGGTTCACGGTGGCGATCGTCGAGGGCGTGCAGAACACGAACACCCCGCAGGCGAGCAGCAGCAGGCCGCCGACCGCGCGCAGCAGCGGGTCCCGCCACAGCCGGACGATGGTGGGCAGCTTGATCACCAGGGCGGTCGTCAGCACCGCGGTGGGGATCCAGAAGGAGATGTAGAACTCGCCGAGGAGCCCGCCGGGGTCCGCGGCCGCCGCGAGGGTCCTCACCGTGCCGCACCGCCGCGCCCGCGGTAGCCGAGGCTGCGCTGCACGGGGCCGGACGGGGCCCGCCGCGGCTGGTCGACCCAGGGCCGCAAGGCGGTCGCCAGCCGGTGTCCGAAGTCGTCGGCCTCGGCCTCGTCGGCCCGGCGGGAGCCGTTGCGGGCGGCCACCGTCAGCGCCGTGTCCCGCCAGCCGGGCCGCCCGGCCAGCGCGCGGGCCGCCTCCGCGCCGGCCCCGTGGTGGTGGCGCCGTCCGGTGTGCAGGTGCCACAACTCGTGCCCGAGGATGACCACTCGCTGCAGGTCCTCGGCCCGCTCCTCGACGATGACCAGGTCGAAGTCGTGGAACTCCACCCACACTCCGGTGACCTCGATCTCGTCCGGGAACCGCTCGAAGCGCAGCTCCACCGGCCGTCCGCCGCGCAGCGCGGTCATCTCCTCGCACAGCGCCCGGCACAACTCGCCCGCTCCGGCGGGCTGCCGGGGCCTGGCGCGGACGGCCGCGGTGAGACCGGCGGCGAGGCGGCGCATCTGCGCGCCCGGTCCGGAGCGCCGCGGCAGCGCCGCGATCCGGGCCCACCGGTGCCGCGCGCCGGCCACGTCCATCGCTCCCCCTTCGCCCCGCCCGCGGCGGCCCCGCGCCGCGTCGGACGGTCCGAGATTACGCGTCCGGACGTGTCCGCGTCATGCGATCCGACGACGGTGGTTCATTCCGGAACGACTCTCGGGGCGGGGGACTCCCCGTGCGCCCAGGGACGTGAAAGCGCGTTGATCCTACGGTCCCGTTCGAGGTCACGAGCAGGAGGACCTGGTCGCCACCCGCGACCACGTGGGCGCCCGGCCGAAGTCCGCGAAGCGGATCGCTGTCCTTCGACGAGTGGAACCTCTGGTACGCCTCGAAGCGGCACGAGATCGAGAACTCCGCCGCGCGGGACCGGCCCGAGGCCCCGCGCCTCCTGGCGGACCGCTACAGCGTCCTGGACGCGCTGGTCCCCGGCTCCCTGCTCATCGCCCTGCTCTCCTGGAACGTGATCCGTCCGGCCTGAGGCCCCCCGCCCGCCGCGCTCAGCGGCCGGGGGAGGCCACCGCCGTCACCGGCACGCCGCCCGCCGCGCTCCCCAGCAGCGCCAGCCGCACGACTCCCGGCCCGGACTCGCTCGTCCCGTCGCGGAGCACGGCCAGCGCCAGCGTGTTGGAGCCGCGGGTCCGCAGGATCCCGTTCGGCAGCACGAACGTGTGCTGCGGCCCCACGTCGTTGACGTACTGCCCGAGGTTCCACCCGTTCAGGAAGATCTGCACCCGGTAGGCCCGCGCCGGGTCGTCCTCCAGCACCAGTCCCACCGACGCGTCGACCCCGTCCGGCACGGCCAGTTTGAAACCGGTCCGGTACCAGGTGACGCCCATGCCCTTGTCCGCGCGCGGGAGTTCGGCCGGCTGCCAGTCGCCGTCGGCGAAGCCGGGCAGATGCCAGCCCTGCCGTTCGCCGTGGAGCCCGCCGTTGTTCAGCGGACCGCGCACCGGATCGGGCGCGCCCTCGCCCTGGATGCGCCAGCTCACCTTCGGGGAGGCGCCCGCGAAGGTCACCGCGGTCAGGCCGCGGGCCGTCTTGTGGGTGTCCAGGGAGCGGCCGTCCATGTCGTGCTGCATGCGCCGCACCAGCACGGACAGCACCCGCGTGCGCGGCGCGCGCGGCTTCCCGCCGTCCTTCTCCCGCTGCGTGTCCTCGGGGTGGTCGGGATCCTTCTTCTCCGGCCCGGCGACGGCGAACTCGGCCGTGGCGCTCCAGCTGCCCTGCCGGACCGTCTTCGCGTCCGGCACCGGCATCCGGTGCGAACCGAGCGGCTCCCCGTCCAGCCAGGCCATCAGCATGCCCTGGGTGCCCGTGCTGTAGGCGAGCGAGACGGACCGGAGGCCGTCGGTGTCGCCGGTCACCCGGCCCCGGTACCAGACGTCCCCGTAGTGGAAGCCGTAGTCGTCGGCGAACAGCACCGGCCCGCCGTCCGGGACGGGCGTCGTGCCGAACGAGGTCTTCTTGTCGGCCACCGTCCACGACGAGTCGTCGAAGGACGGCGCCGATTCCGGGTTCCCGGCCTTCCGCCGCCAGCCGGTCAGGACCGGAAGCGCCGGCTTCGGGGCCCCCGCCAGGCTCGTGGTGGCGACCAGACTGCCCGAGAGGCTCACCCGGGTCGGCACCGGCCGCCCGTTCCAGGTGACCGAGGAGATCCCGCGCGGCCCCCACACCTCCAGGCCGGTCGGCCCGACCGTGTCCCCGGTGAGTTCCACGGCCGTCCCGTTGATCCTCGCGTGCCGCAGCAGCGCAGGGCCGTAGACCAGCAGGGTGCCGGACGGGGTGTCGTACGGGAACAGCCGCAGCGAGGTCGCGTCGTCGGCGAGGAGCAGGAGCAGCGGGGTGTCGCTCTCGCCGCGCTGGACCAGCACCCGGGTGAGCCCGCCCTGGCCGAGCGGCGCGGTCACGTGCAGGAGGTTCTGGTCGTACACCCAGGCCGCCTCGGCGTCCAGGCGCTGCACGAAGGGCTCGGTCGGGCAGTCCAGGACCAGGTGGGCCATCTCGCCGTAGGGGCCGGTGAACAGGGCGACGTCCTGCCGTCCGGCGGTGAGCACGGCCATCGGCTGCACGGTGGCGTAGCGCAGCGTGCGCCTGCCGAGGGAGAGCCCGGTGGTGACGAGCCGGGCGTCCTTGGCCGGGACGGTGACCTCGATGTCGTCGGTCCCGTCCCGCCCCGGGGCCTTCAGGGTGGACGTCACCGCGCCGGTCCCGTCGTTGCGCAGCACGTACACGTGCGCCCGCGTGTCCGGGTTGGTGAGGTGGTACGTCCGCAGCCCGTCCACGTGGACGTCCGCCGCGCGCTCCAGCCTGGCGAAGTCCGGTACGCGCTGGAGGAGATGGCCGATCTGGTGCATCGGGGCCATCTTCGGGGTGACGTTGCGGGCCTCGTCGATGGCCGCCCCGTAGTCGTACGACGTGTAGACGACCGGCGCCGGAAGCCAGCCCCAGTTCGTGCCGCCGTAGGTCATGTAGACGTTGTGCAGGGTGATGCCGTTGGCGAGGTTGGTGAGGTAGAAGCGGCGTTCGTAGGCAGCGTCCCGGGTGCGCCGGGACTCGGCGTACCCCTTGCCGCCGAACTCGACCCCGCCCCACGGGTCGAACCAGCCGCCGCCGAACTCCGGCACGAACCCGGGCGTACGGGGGCTCGCGGTCGCGCCGCCCTTGAGGCCGCCGATCCCGAAGTGGCCCCAGTCCGGCGGGGTCTGGGCGGGCGACGGGTAGCCGTCGAAGCCGTACAGCCACCTGCCCCGCTCGCCGCCGGTGTCGAAGGAGCCGGGGATCCAGTAGCCGTTGCGGCCCTTGTCGTTGTGGAAGAGCGGCACGTCGATGCCGTCCGCCCGCACCTTCTTGTACAGGTGGGACATGTAGGCGGGCCCGGACGGGTCGGCCACGTGGCCGTCGTACTCGTTCTCGATCTGGTAGAGCAGGACGCTCCCGCCGCCGTCCGTGTGCTGGTGGCGGCGCACGATGCGGTTGACGGCCGTCAGCCACGCGTCGACGTGCCCGAGGTAGACCGGGTCGGTGGTGCGGGCCGGGCCGGGCGTGGCGGTCAGCCAGCCGGGGAAGCCGCCGGCGTCGACCTCGGCGTTGATGTACGGGCCGGGGCGCAGGATGACGTACAGGCCGGTCTCGGCGGCCGTGCGCAGGAACAGGTCCAGGTCGCGGACGCCGGTGAAGTCGAAGCTGCCGGGCGCGGGGGAGTGGAAGTTCCAGGCCACGTAGATGCTGACGGTGTTGTAGCCGTGCGCCCGCATCTTCTCCAGCACGTCCCGCCACAGCGACGGGCTCGGCAGCCGGAAGGGATGCAGTTCACCGGACCACACGACCAGCCGCCGGCCGTCGACGACGAGGGAGTACTGGTCGTAGCCGATCGTGTGCCGGTGTCCGTCGGCACGCGGCGGGGCCGGGGCCGGGCCGGTCGGCACGGTGCGCGCCGCGTAGGCGGCGGGCGCGCCGGGGCCGCCGCTGCCGCCCAGGGCGAAGCCGAGCGCGGTCGAGCCGGCGAGGGCACTGAAGGTACGTCTGCTGAGCGCCAAGGGATCCTCCCGGGCGATCTTACGGGGCGCGGGTGCGGCCATTGTCCACGGCAGGACGCCCCACCACGGACACATGAGGATCTCGGCGCGGGCGGATTACGCGGTACGGGCGGTACCGGAGCTCGCCGAACGGCGCGACGACGGCCCGGTGAAGCCGGAGGAACCCGCCGCGGCGCAGGACATCCCGCACGAGTTCCTCGAAGGCATCCCTGGGTGATCTCCGGCGCGCCGGGATCGTCGACAGCCGGCGCGGCGGGGGCGGCGGCCACCGGCTGGCCCCTCCTGCCGCTGTGGATCGCGCTGCGCGCGAACGTCCGCCGGGCTGTGAAATCCGCCGCTGTGAATGGCCGGAGTTGGCCCTGACCGCTCCGCGCGGGGCTTCCTACGATGCGAGCGCCTCGTTCTTCACAGGAAACCCACAGGTTCTTCAAGGGTGAACCACATCGAACCCCGAGGGGCGCGCGGGTCCTGCGGGCCGAGGCTGCCACCCCCCACCCGATCACCCGACCGGAGAAGCCATGAAACCCATGCGGCATGGACTCCTGCTCGGCGGAGCGCTCACCGCGCTGCTCACCGCCGGGCTGCCCGCTCAGGCCGGCGCCTCGTCGTCGCCCGTCTTCGACGACCCGCCGCCGGACAAGATCGTCATCAACGTCGCCACGGTGAACGGCTCCGGCTGCCCGCAGGGCACCACCGCCGTCGCCGTCTCCGAGGACAACGAGGCCTTCACCGTCACCTACAGCGACTACCTCGCCCAGGCCGGCGGCACGTCCGACCCCACCGCCTTCCGGCGCAACTGCCAGCTCAACCTGGTGGTGCACGTGCCGGGCGGCTTCACCTACGCCGTCGCCAGCGCCGACTACCGCGGGTTCGCCTCGCTCCAGCAGGGCGCCACCGGTACGCAGCGTGCCTCGTACTACTTCCAGGGCTCGTCCAGCACGGCCTCCGCGAACCACCCGTTCCGGGGACCCTACGACGACAACTGGCAGGCCACCGACACCACCGACTGGGCCCAGCTGGTCTGGGCGCCCTGCGGGGTCCAGCGCAACTTCAACATCAACACCGAACTGCGGGTGACCGCCGGGAGCACCAGCCCCGGCAAGGTCAGCTTCATGACCATGGACTCCACCGACGGTGAGATCAGCACCGTCTACCACCTGGCCTGGAAGCAGTGCCCCGCCCGGTGATCCGGCAGCCCCGCCCCGTGGCCGGGCCGGCCCGGTCCACCTGATCGGCGCGGACGCCGGCGCGGCGGGCGGGTTCCCGGTACGGGGCCCGCCCGTCCGCGGCCTGACCGGCGGTCAGCCCCGGCTTGCCGCCGTCGCCCGGAACGTGTTCCGGTACGCCTGCGGGGACACCCCGATCGCCGCGTGCAGATGCTGCCGCAGGGACGTGCCCGTGGCGAAGCCGACCTCGGCGGCGATGCGGTCGACCGCCAGGTCGCTGGTCTCCAGCAGATGGCGGGCCCGGTGCACCCGCTGCTGGATCAGCCAGCGGCCGGGACTGACACCGGTCTCCTCCTGGAAGCGGCGCGCGAAGGTGCGCCTGCTCATCCGGGCGTGATCCGCCAACTCCTGGAGCGCCAGCGGCCGTTCCAGGTTCTCGAGGGCCCAGGCCCGGGTGGCCGCGGTACCGGTGGCGCTCTCGTCGGGCACCGGCTGCTCGATGTACTGCGCCTGGCCGCCGTCCCGCCACGGCGGTACGACGCACTGCCGGGCCACGCTGTTGGCGACCGCGCTGCCGTGATCGGCGCGGACGAGGTGCAGGCAGACGTCGACACCGGAGGCGGCGCCCGCCGAGGTCAGGACGTCGCCGTCGTCGATGAAGAGCACGTCGGGATCCAGGTCCACCTGCGGGAACATCCGCCGGAACCGGGGCGCCAGCGCCCAGTGCGTCGTCGCGGGCCGTCCGTCGAGCAGCCCGGCCGCCGCGAGCGTGAACGCGCCCGTGCAGATGGAGACGATCCGGGCGCCGGGCCGGATCCGCGCCAGCGCGGCGGCCACCGGGGCGGGCACCTCCTCCGAGATCCGCGCCATGTCGTACGGCGGTACGACCACGGTGTCCGCGCTCTCCAGCGCCTCCGGTCCGTGCCCGAGGGTGACCGTGAAGTCGGCGCTGGTCGCCACCGTACGGTCGGCGGTCGCCGCGCAGGTCACCACGTCGTAGGCGCCCGGGACGCACGGGAAGACCCGGTTCGGGATGCCCAGCTCGAACGGGTAGACACCGTCGAGGGCGAGCACGACGACCCGGTGCGGCCGGGTCCTCAGGAAGTCGATCTCGGACATGGCATGATCCTATCGCCTTCCGTGGATGTGGCCACCGAGCGTGGGCCTCCGCGGCATCGGCGCGCAGAGGGCCATTGGGGTCGTTCGCCGTCACGAGCACACCCCCCGGACGGCGAGGGCTCACGGGAATCGGCGCGCGATCCGGGTCTAATCGACCGGACCGAAGCCATGAGCACCGCCCGCGGTTCTGGAGGATCACCCATGGGTGCCAACCCGCTTCTGCCGACGCCGACCGGCCCCTACCTGGGCGAGGGACAGCTGCCCGCGGACTTCTACTCCTTCGAGGACCTGCTGACGGACGGCGACCGGGAGACGATCGGACGCGTCCGGGCGTTCCTGCGGACGCAGGCCGCCCCGCTCGTCGACGACTACTGGGCACGGGCCGAGTTCCCCTTCGAGCTCATCGAGGGATTCGGCGCTCTCGGACTCGCGCACTGGGCCGACCCCGACTCCCCGGAATCCAGGCCCAGCAATCTCCTCTCGGGCTTCCTCGCCCTGGAGATGGGGCATGCCGACGCCTCCCTGGCGACCTTCACCGGCGTGCACACGGGGCTGGCCATGGGCTCGATCCTCGCCTGCGGCTCCGAGGAGCAGAAGCGGCGGTGGCTGCCCGCGATGAGCCGCTTCGAGAAGATCGGGGCCTTCGCGCTGACCGAACCGCACGGCGGCTCCGACGTGGCCGGCGGCCTGAAGACCACCGCGCGCCGTGACGGGGACGGCTGGATCCTCGACGGGGCCAAGCGGTGGATCGGCAACGCGACCTTCGCCGACCTGACCGTCGTCTGGGCGCGGGACACCGCCACCAACCACGTGCTCGGCTTCGTCGTGGAGAAGGACACGCCCGGCTTCACGGCCACCAAGATCGAGAACAAGATGGCGCTGCGGATCGTGCAGAACGCCGACATCGTGCTGGAGGGCTGCCGCGTCCCGGAGTCCGACCGGCTGCAGAACGCGCACTCGTTCAAGGACACCGCGGGCATCCTGCGCCAGACGCGCAGCGGGGTGGCCTGGCAGGCGGTCGGGGTGATGTTCGGCGCCTACGAGATCGCGCTGCAGTACGCGAAGGAGCGCGAGCAGTTCGGCCGCCCCATCGGAGGCTTCCAGCTCGTCCAGGACCTGCTGGTGAAGATGCTCGGCAACGCCACGGCCTCGTGCGGGATGGCGGTGCGGCTGGCCCAGCTGCAGGACGCCGGGATCTACCGGGACGAGCACTCCGCGCTGGCCAAGGCGTACTGCACCGTGCGGATGCGGGAGAGCGTCGGCTGGGCGCGGGAGCTGCTGGCCGGCAACGGCATCGTCCTGGACTACAAGGTCGGCCGCTTCGTCGCCGACGCGGAGGCCCTGTACTCCTACGAGGGCACCCGCGAGATCCAGACCCTGATCGTGGGACGCGCCGTCACCGGCGGCCTGAGCGCCTTCGTGCGGTGACGGCGATGACCACCGAATCCGTCTTCACCGGCCTGAAGGTCCTCGACGCGTCGTCGTTCATCGCGGGCCCGGCGGCGGCCACCGTGCTCTCCGACTTCGGCGCCGACGTCGTCAAGATCGAGCCGCCGGGGGCGGGCGATCCGCAGCGGCGGCTGAGTTCCGTGCCGCCGAGCCCGCAGGCCGAGGCGAACTACAGCTGGCACCTGGCCAACCGCAACAAGCGGGGCATGGTGCTCGACCTGAAGTCGCCCGCGGCGGTGGAGGTCCTGCGGCGGCTCGTGCGCTGGGCCGACGTGGTGATCACCAACTTCCCGCACGGGACGCGGGAGAAGCTGCACCTGGGCTACGAGGAGGTCTCCGGCTGGAACCCGCGGGTGATCTACGCGGACCTGACCGGCTTCGGGGACACCGGGCCCGACGCCCGCCAGCCCGGCTTCGACCTGACCGCGTTCTGGTCCCGCAGCGGCCTGCTGGCCGCCACCCGCGACGCGGGCGCCCCGCCGACCGTGCCGGTGTGGGGCAGCGGGGACTACACGACGGCGATCGCCGTCTACGCGGCCGTCACCACCGCCCTCTACCACCGCGAACGCACCGGACAGGGCGCCAACGTCGGCACCTCGCTGCTCGCCACCGGCGTGTGGGCCACCGGCACCCTGATCGCCGGCGCCCTCGCCCACGGCACCCCCTTCGCCCTCCACGACCGCAAGGCCCCCGCGAACCCGCTGGTCAACCCCTACCGGACCGCGGACGGCGAGTGGTTCATGCTGGTCGCTTCGCCCCTCCGCTGGCCGGGGCTGACCCGCGCCGTCGGACACCCCGAGCTGCTGGAGGACCCCCGGTTCGCGGACCTGGAGGGCATGGTCCGGCACGCCGACGCGCTCGCCGCCCTGCTCGACGCCGAGTTCCGCTCCCGGCCCTTCGGCCACTGGGAGGACGTGCTGACGCGGGAGCGCATCACCTACAGCCTCATCCAGACGCCGGAGGCGGCCGCGCGCGACGAACAGCTGCGCGCCAACGACATCGTCGTCCCGCTCGAAGGGGCCGACGGGCTGACCGAGACGGTCAACAGCCCGGTCCTGCTCCGCGGAGTGCCGAAGGTGCCCGCGAAACGGGCGCCGGAGCTGGGCGAGCACAACGACGAGATCCTCGCCGAGCTGGGATTCGGTCCCGCCGAGATCGCCGCGCTGCGCGCCGGCGGAGCGCTCGGCGGCGAAACGGAGGCGGAGCCGCCGCGATGAGCCGGGCGCCCGCGGCGGGCGGGCCGGCGCGGCGGCGGCCCCGCACCCCTGGTTCGCCCGGAAATCGTCTGGACGAAGCACTCCGGCCGGCCGGCGTTCGCCGGGCGGCCCAGGGCCCGTTGGTAGCGTCGGGCTGCCCCGTGCCTCCGACCGAGAGAGACCTGATGCCCCCGACGATCCGCAGGGCCGTGATCCCCGCCGCCGGACTCGGCTCCCGGCTGCTGCCGCTGACGAAGGCGACGCCGAAGGAGATGCTGCCGGTCGGCGACAAGCCGGTGATCGAACACACCGTGCGGGAGCTGGTGGACTCCGGCATCACCGACATCACCATCGTCGTCTCGGGCGGCAAGAGCCTGATCCAGGATCATTTCCGGCCCAATCCCGGGCTCGTGGAGCAACTGCGCGCCGACGGGAAGACCGCCTACGCGGACGCCGTCGAGGAGGTCGCCGAGCTGGCCCGCCGCGGCCACATCACCTACCTCGACCAGTACGGCCCGTACGGCAACGGCACGCCCGTGCTGAACGCCGCCCGCTCCTTCGGCGACGAGCCCGTCCTGGTGCTCTGGCCGGACGACGTGTTCGTCGCCGAGGTGCCGCGCGCCCAGCAGCTGATCCGCGCCTACGAGCAGACCGGCTGCCCGGTGCTGGCCCTGCTGCCGATGGATCCCGCCGACTCCCAGCGCTACGGCGTGCCCATCGTCAAGGAGGACCTGGGCGAGGGGCAGCTGCGCATCACCGGACTGGTGGAGAAGCCCGCGCCGGCCGACGCGCCGTCCCCGTACGCGGCCATCGGCGGCTACGTCGTCACCCCGGGCATCATCGACGAACTGCGCGAGCAGACCCGCCGCTGGTACGAGCACCGCACCGGCGAGGTGTACCTGACCGACGCCATCAACGCCTACGCCGCGAGCCGGGCCGTGTACGGGCAGGTCATCCAGGGCCGGTGGTACGACACCGGCAATCCGGCCGACTACCTGGTCGCCCAGATGGCCTTCGCCCTGGCCCACCCCGAGTACGGTCCCGTCCTGCGCGGCCTGGTCCGGGGCCTCGACGAGGAGCGGGAGGACACCCCGGATACGGTATGATCATTCCAGAGCTGGTCGCCGCTGAACCCGGTGATCGGACCTGCGTTGGTGGTCCAAGGAAAGACGCCCCGCTTCCTGTGGGGAAATGCAGGTGCAAGGCCTGCCCGGCGCTCCATTCGGTGCCCGTCCGCGTGCTGCGGACGGGCACCGTCGCGTTTCCCCCCTCCCCCCCTCGCTCCCCCCCGCGTTCCGTCGGCCTTCGTTGCCTCGGGCCACCCTTTCGGGCTAAACATCCCGCTTCCCCCCGCTGTGGACGCCTTCACCCAAGTCCTGGCTGATATGAAACCTCCTGGCTAAAAGGAATCTTCGGGGGCGGGTATGACAACAGCACAGGTCGGCGTGGTGATCGTCGGCGCGGGACCGGCCGGGCTCGTGCTGGGGAATCTGCTGCTGGACCGCGGCATCGACTGCGTGATCCTGGAGCGGCGCGACCGGCTCGCGGTGGAGGGCCGGGCCAGGGCCGGCTTCCTCGCCCCGCACTCCGTGCGGATCCTGACCGGGAACGGCCTGGCGGACGGCCTGCTCGCCCGCGGACGGACCCACACCACCTGCCTGTTCCGCAGCGACCGGGGCGAATTCACCCTCGACTACGGGAAGCTGGGCCCCGGCGAGCCGCACACCGTCTACCCGCAGCAGGAACTCGTACGGGACCTGATCGCCGAGTACCTGCGGCGCGGCGGCCACCTCCGATTCGGCGCCGAGGCCGAGGAGATCACCGACGGCCGGGTGCGGCTGCGCGGCGGCACGGACGTGACCGGACGGTACGTCGCCGGGTGCGACGGGCACCGGGGCATCGGCCGCGCCACGCTGACCGCCCACGGCACCCGGACCGCCCGCCGGGACCACGGCGTCTCCTGGCTCGCCGTCCTCGCCGCGGCCCCGCCCAGCCTGCCGGCCACCGGATACGCCCTGCACGAGAGGGGGTTCGCCGGCCACATGGCCCGCACCGCCTCCGCGACCCGGTACTACCTCCAGTGCCCTCCCGGCACCGACCCCGCCGACTGGAGCGAGGACCGGATCTGGACCGAGCTGGCGACCCGGATGCGGACGGCCGAGTTCGGACCGCTGCGCGAGGGCGCCGTCCTGGAGAAGGCACGCGTCGACCTGCGCTCCGACGTCCTGGAGTCCCTGGGCACCGGACGGCTCTGGCTGGCCGGCGACGCCGCCGGCCTCATCAGCCCGTCCGCCGCCAAGGGCGCCAACCTCGCGATCCTGCAGGCCGAATCGCTCGCCCACGCCCTCGAAGGAGCCCTGGCGCGCGGCGACGAGGCCCCTCTCGCCCGGTACACCGGCGCCTGCCTGCCCCGCATCTGGCACGCCCACGAGTTCTCGCACTGGATGAGCACCCTGCTGCACGGCCCCGACGGCGACGACGACACCGCGCGCTACGGGCGGGCGCTGCAGTACGCCCGGCTGGAGAGCCTCCGCACCCTCCGGTCCCACCAGGACTTCTTCGCGGAGAACTACACCGGCATCTGATACCCGGGACCCACAACCCCCGGTTCTTCCTGACCCACGATCAACGGGAACCCTTCATGAACCTCTCCGTCGTTCAGGCATGTCTGACGGAAACCGACCTGGAACGGATCCGGCAGGCCGCCGATCACGTCCGCGACCACGACACCGACCGGGTCCTCGCCGGCCTGCTGCCCGCTCTGACCGCCGAGGAGCGGGCCGACGTCTGCCGCCATCTCGTCTACGACCACACGGCCGTGCTGGTCTTCCCCGCCTCCCTGGACACCCTCCCCGACGACCTGCGGCGCGCCGGGCTGGAACCGGGACCCGTCACCCCGAGCGTGGTGGTCCGCGGACGGCTGGCCCGCCGCTACGGCGCCGCCGTCGCCGACAGCCCGGTCGCCATCGTGCACGTGCCCGTCGCCGGGCGGACCGTGGAGATCTTCGCGCTGCCCGTGCCGCCCGGCTCCCCGCTGGAGGCGGTGGCCGCCGACGAACGCGCCGCCGGCCACGAGTCCCACCACGCGTTCGCCGTGACCGCACCGGGACGGGTGATCCCGGCCGGGCTGCGCACCCTGCTCACCGAACGCGCGGGCGCGGTCCCGGACGGCGGCGGCTACAACCGGCACGAGAACGTCACCGTCCTCTACTTCCGCACCGCCCGGCACCGCCGCTTCGAACTGCGCCTGCCCGGCCGCCACGACCCGGTACCCGACGCCACCCTCTCCCTGCTCGGCGTGCTGACCGGAGCCTGGGCCACCCAGGCCGTGCGCACCATGGCCGAACTCCGCATCGCCGACCACCTCGCCGCCCGGCCCGGCCTGGACGACGCCGCCCTCGCCGACCGCACCGGCGCCGACCCCGACGCCCTGCGCCGGCTCCTGCGCTACCTGGCGACCCTCGGCCTGCTGACCGCCTCGGCCGACGGCACCTACCACCTCACCGCCCTCGGCGAACCCCTGCACACCGGCGCCGAGTTCTCCCTGCACCCCCTCGCGCTGCTGTACGGCGGCCCGTTCTACGACTCCTTCGCCGGACTGACCCACGCCGTGCGCACCGGGCAGGAAGCTTTCGCCCACCGCCACGGACAGCACCAGGGCGACCTCTTCCACCGGGCGATGGCCGCGAGCGCGGAGATGTTCACGCCGGTCCCCGGCCTGCTCGACTTCTCCGGCGTGCGGCGGGTGGTGGACGTCGGCGGCGGCAACGGTGCGCTGCTCGGCCGGGTGCTGCGGCACCACGACCACGTCGAGGGCGTCCTCCTGGAGCGCCCCGAGGCCCTGGAGGCGGCCCGCGCCCACCTCGCCCACCTCACCGCCCGCTGCGCCTTCGTCGCCGGCGACTTCACCGAGTCGGTGCCCGAGGGCGGCGACGTCTACCTGCTCTCCCGCGTCCTGCACGACTGGGACGACGCGCGCTGCCGCACCGTCCTGGCCCGGTGCGCCGAGGCCATGCGCCCGGGAGCCGAACTCCTCGTCGTGGAGCGCCTGCTGCCCTCCGCCGCCGCGGCCGCCTGGGACCTCCACATGCTGTGCAACGTCGGCGGCCGGGAACGGGACGAGTCCCACTACCGGCACCTGCTGGAGGAGGCGGGCCTCAGGCAGGTGGCCCGCCACGAACTCCCCCTGGGAGCCTCGTTGCTGCACGCCGTACGGGGCTGAGCGCGCAGTTCCCCACGCCCCTGTCGGGGCGCCCAAGCCGAGCGGAGTGAAAGGGGCGCGCCGCCCGGTCGCCCACGCGGCGGAAGCCGTACATCCGGGACAGCCCCGCGCCCCGACAGGGGCGCGGGGAGCTGCGCGACCGGCCACGACGGTGCTGCGGTCGGCGGCGCACCGGTGTCTACCCGGTCTGGCCCATCCCCGCCGCGTTCGGCCAGCTCTGCGCGTTCGGCCAGCCCGTGGCCGGCGCCGGGGCCAGCTCGGGCGGCGGGGGCGGCGGCGCCGTCATCCCGCGCACCTGCGCCGCGGTCAGCCCGCCCCGCGCCGGCACCCCGGTCGGGGTGGGCCCGGCCGGAGCGGGCGGCGGCGGTGCCTGCGGGGGCATCTGCATCGGTGCCTGCGGGGGCGGCGCCTGCATCGGCGCGGGCATCTGCATCGGGGCGGCCATCTGCATCGGGGCGGGCATCTGCGCCACCATCGGCTGCGGCGGCTGCATGACCGGCGATGCCGCCGGCATCGGCATCCCGGCCGGCGGACCGGCGACGGGGAGCGGCATGCCGACACCGGCGGCGGGAGCGGCGGCGAGACCCGGCCCCACGGCCGACGCCGCGGCGAGACCCGGAACGGGCCCCGCACCGACGGCCTGCGCGAGCTGCAGGCCCGCGCCGTTGGTCTCGCTCACCAGCCGGTCCACCGCCGCCGTACCCGAGCTGTAGCTGGTCCCGTTGCCCAGCTCGGGCACGGCGGCTCCCCTCCTGGACCCGTAGAGCACCAGCTCCAGGGCGGACACCAGGCGACGCACGTCCACCTCGGGGCGCACCACGAGTCTCAGGAAGCGGCTGGACGAACCGATCTTGTTGCCGCACTCGCGGACCAGGATGCGGTGCTCGGTGAGCATCCGGTCCCGGACCACCGTGCCCTCGGCACCGACGGGAAGCCGTACGAACAGGAAGTTGCCCTGCGAGGGGTACACGGTCAGACCCGGCAGGACGGAGAGCTGGCTGGCCATCTCCAGCCGGTCCTTGCGGACCTGGAGCAGGCTCTGCGCGTACTCGGCGCCGTGCTCCTTGAGCATGAAGACGACGTACTCGGCGAACGCGTTGAGGTTCCACTTCGGCAGCATCGAGCGGACCTTGCCGGCCAGCGACGGGTTGGCGACCATGTAGCCGAACCGGATGCCGTGCAGGCCGAAGTTCTTGCCGAGGCTGCGCAGCACGATGACGTTGGGCCGCAGCATCGCCTCCTGGACGACGCTGGGTTCGGCCTCGGCGTCGGCGAACTCGAGGAACGACTCGTCGATGACGATCAGGTCCAGGTCGGCCATGGCGTCCATGAACTGCACCACGGCCTGCTTGTGCAGGAAGCCGCCGTCGGGGTTGTTCGGGTTGCAGACGACGGCGGCCCGGGTGCCCCGCTTGCGGATGAACTCGGCGTACTGCGCGAGGTCCAGGGCGAAGCCGTTCGACTCCTGGAGCGGGAACATGTCCACGCGCTTGCCGGTCTCCATCGGCTGGTCGGTCCAGCGGCCGAAGGTGGGGACGGGGACGGCGAGGGACTCGCGGACCAGCAGGTGGTCGATCCAGGTGATCAGCTCGGTGGAGCCGTTGCCCATGGCCACGGCCTGCGGCGGGAGCTGGAGGAGCTGGCAGAGCTCGGCGGTGATGGTGTCGGCGCTGCTCGGATAGAACGTGATGATGTCCTTCAGCCGGGACGCCATCGTTTCCAGCATCGCCGGGGTGGGGAAGTACGGATTGCAGGGTATGCAGAAGTCGACAGGACCGGCCCCCTCGCCTCCCTCGCGGGTCAGTGCCGCCATCGACGGGCTGTGCGCGCCGCTGCGGAACAACGAGGTGACGTTGCCGGCCATTGAACCTCCGTATGAGGCGGGCCCGGTGGGGACGTCCGGGCCCGTCGCCTTGGGTGGCCCGCGCGGGGGAGCACGGGCCGCCCTTGGGTACGGAGCCGCGCGCGGCGTTGTTCAACGGATGTGAAAGATGTGTGCCCAGCTGTTTCCGCTGCGCACCCCGCCGCATGGGCGCCGCCGGCCCCTCACCGGCCGCGCCCACGCCGCCTCACGCCCCGAACGTGTGAACCGTCCGTGACCTGTATGTCTGCCCCGGTCGCAGCACCGTCGAGGGGAAGGCCGGGTGGTTCGGCGAGTCCGGGAAGTGCTGGGTCTCCAGGCACAGTCCGTCGCCCTGCCGGTAGGTGCGGCCGGAGGTGCCGGTGAGGGTGCCGTCGAGGAAGTTGCCCGAGTAGAACTGCACGCCCGGCTGGTCGGTGGCGATCTCCAGGGTGCGGCCGGAACGCGGGTCGCGCAGCGTCGCGATGTGCTCGGGCCCGGCCGTGACGCCCTTGTCCAGGACCCAGTTGTGGTCGAAGCCCTTGGCCTGCACCTGCTGGGGGTGGCCCGCCCGGATGTCCCGGCCGACCGGCTTGCCCTTGCGGAAGTCGAAGGGGGTGCCGGCGACCGTGGCCAGTTCGCCCGTGGGGATCAGGCCCGCGTCGGTGGGCGTGTAGCGGCCGGCGGCGATCGTCAGCTCGTGGTCCTCGATCGTGCCCGTGCCCTCGCCGGCGAGGTTCCAGTAGGTGTGGTTGGTGAGGTTGACCACGGTGGGCCGGTCGGTGGTGGCCCGGTAGTCGATGATCCAGCGGCCGTGCCGGTCCAGGGTGAAGGTGACCTTCGTCCGGAGGGTGCCCGGGTAGCCCATCTCGCCGTCGACGCTCGTGTAGTGAAGGTGCAGGCCGACGTCGGAGCCCGAGGTGAAGCCCTCGACGTCCCAGACCTTCGTGTTGAAGCCCTTCGCGCCGCCGTGCAGGCTGTTGACGCCGTCGTTGACGGAGAGCTGGTGGCTCTTGCCGTCCAGGGTGAACCGGCCGCCCGCGATCCGGTTGCCGTACCGGCCGATGGTCGCGCCGAAGAAGGTGGTTCCGGCGACGTACGCGGCCAGGTTGTCGTAGCCGAGCGACACGTTGGCGTACCTGCCGTGCCGGTCCGGGATCTCCAGGGACTGGACGATGCCGCCGTAGGAGAGGACCTTGAGGCGGGTGCCGCCGTTCGCCAGGGACCAGCGGTGGACCTTCGTCCCGTCCGCGAGGGTGCCGAACGGCTCCTTCACCGGCTTGCGGCTCCCCGTGGCGGCCTCGGCGGTGCCGGCGCCGAGGGTGGTGGCGGCGAGGCCCGCCGCCGCGGCTCCCGCGATGACCGTGCGTCTGTTCAGTTCCATGTGCGGCTCCTGGGAGAGGAGGGGCCCCGCCGTGCGGCGGGGCCCTTGCTGACTACGAACCGGACTTGCGCTTGTTCCAGACGTCGAAGCCGACCGCCGCGAGGAGGGCCAGGCCCTTGATGACCTGCTGCCAGTCGGTGCCGACGCTGAGGAGGTTCATGCCGTTGTTCAGCACGCCGAGGACGAGACCGCCGATGATGGCGCCGAGGATGGTGCCGACACCGCCGCTCATGGAGGCGCCGCCGATGAACGAGGAGGCGATCGCCTCCAGTTCGAAGCCGTCGCCCGCCTTCGGCGAGGCCGCGTTCAGCCGGGCGGCGACCACCAGACCGGCCAGGGCCGCGAGCACGCCCATGTTCAGGAAGACGTAGAAGGAGACCTTCTTGTCCTTGACGCCGGACAGCTTGGCCGCCGGCAGGTTGCCGCCGATCGCGTAGATGTGCCGGCCGAAGACCGCGTTGCGCATCACGTAGCCGTAGCCGACGACCAGGACGCCGAGCACGATCAGGACGATCGGGGCGCCCTTGTAGCTGGCGAGCAGCATGGTCAGCACGAGGATCGCGGCGATCAGCGCGGTCAGCTTCAGCAGGAACAGCCGGGTGGGCGGCACGTCCAGGGCGAACTCCTGTTGGCGGCGGCGGTCGCGGAACTCCTGCCGGACCACGGCGGCGATCAGCAGGGCACCCAGCAGGAGCGTGATGTTGTGGTAGTTGGTGTGCGGGCCGACCTCGGGGAGGAAGCCGTTGCCCAGTTTCTGCAGGCCGCCCGGGAACGGGCCGATGGTCTGGCCCTGGAGCAGGATCTCGGTGAGACCGCGGAACAGCAGCATGCCGGCGAGGGTGACGATGAACGACGGTATGCCGAAGTAGGCGATCAGCACGCCCTGGGCGGCGCCCGCGACGGCACCCATCGCCAGGCACAGCACCAGCGCGAGGGGCCACGCCATCCCGTGGTCGACCGTCAGCACGGCGGCGAAGGCACCCACGAACGCCGTCAGCGAGCCGACCGACAGGTCGATGTGCCCGGCGATGATCACCATCATCATGCCGATGGCCAGGATCAGGATGTAGCTGTTCTGCAGGACCAGGTTGGAGACGTTGCGCGGCAGCAGCAGGTCGCCGTCGGTCCACACCGCGAACAGGACGACGATCAGACCGAGCGCGATCAGCATGCCGTACTGGCGCATGTTGCGGCGCAGTCCGTCCAGCACCAGCCGGATCAGACCGGTGCCGTCGGCCGGTCCGCCCCTGCCCGGCGGCGCGGGCGCCGGGCTCTTGGCGGTGACATCCGTGCTCATCGCGACACCTCTTCGTCCTTCGCCTTGTCTTTCGTCATATGGCGCATCAGCACTTCCTGGGTGGCCTCGGCCCGCGGCACCTCACCGGTCAGCCGGCCGGCGGCCATGGTGTAGATGCGGTCGCACATGCCGAGCAGTTCGGGCAGCTCGGAGGAGATGAAGACGACCGCCTTGCCCTGGGCGGCGAGCCGGTCGACGACCGTGTAGATCTCGTACTTGGCGCCCACGTCGATGCCGCGGGTCGGCTCGTCCAGGAGCAGCACGTCGGGACCCGCGAAGATCCACTTGCTGAGGACGACCTTCTGCTGGTTGCCGCCCGACAGCTTGCCCACCGGTTCGAAGACCGTGGGCGTCTTGATGTTCATGGACGCGCGGTAGCCCTCGGCGACCTGGCGTTCCTCGTGCTCGTCCACGATCCCGCGCCGGGCGACCTTGCCCAGCGCGGTCAGCGAGATGTTGCGGTTGATGGTGTCGATGAGGTTGAGCCCGTAGTGCTTGCGGTCCTCGGTGACGTACGCGATGCCCTGCCGGACCGCCTCGGCCACCGACCTGGTACGGATCTCCGTGCCGTCCTTGAGGACCGTGCCGCCGTCGTAGCGGCCGTAGGCCCGCCCGAAGACGCTCATCGCGAGTTCGGTGCGGCCCGCGCCCATCAGGCCCGCGATGCCGACGATCTCGCCGCGCCGGACGTGGATCGACACGTCGTCGACGACCTTGCGTTCGCGGTCGATCGGGTGCCGCACGGTCCAGTTGCGGATCTCCAGGGCCGGTGCGGCGTCCTTCTCGCCCTCGTACGCGGTCCGTTCGGGGAAGCGGTGGTCCAGGTCGCGGCCCACCATGCCCGCGATGATCCGCTCCTCCGTCGTCTCGGCGGCCTTCACGTCGAGGGTCTCGATGGAGTGGCCGTCCCGCAGGATCGTCACCGAGTCGGCGACCCGGCGGATCTCGTTGAGCTTGTGGGAGATGATGATCGAGGTGATGCCCTGGTTCTTCAGCTCCAGGATCAGGTCGAGGAGTTTGCCGCTGTCCTCGTCGTTCAGCGCGGCGGTCGGCTCGTCGAGGATGAGCAGCTTCACCTTCTTCGACAGCGCCTTCGCGATCTCCACCAGCTGCTGCTTGCCCACGCCGATGTCGGCGACGCGGGTCTCCGGGTGGTCGTCGAGACCGACCCGGCGCAGCAGCCGGCTGGCGTGCCGCAGCGTCTCCCGCCAGTCGATGAACCCGCCCTTGGCGTGTTCGTTGCCGAGGAAGATGTTCTCCGCCAGCGAGAGATACGGCGACAGCGCCAGCTCCTGGTGGATGATCACGATGCCGAGCTGCTCGCTCGCCCGGATGTCGCCGAACGCGCACGGCTCGCCCTCGAAGAGGATGTCGCCCGCGTAACTGCCGTGCGGATGGACGCCGGAGAGGACCTTCATCAGGGTCGACTTGCCGGCGCCGTTCTCCCCGCAGATGGCGTGGACCTCGCCCTGACGGACGGTCAGGGTGACGTCCGACAGGGCTTTGACGCCGGGAAAGGTCTTGACGATCGAGCGCATTTCCAGGACGGGTCCCGCCATGGTCGTGCCTTCCCATTCAGTAGGACAACGAGTAGGGGGACTGGGTCACTTGAGTTCGGCGTCGGTGTAGTAGCCGCCCTTGACCAGGACGTCCTCGTAGTTCGACTTGTCGACGCTCACCGGCTGCAGCAGGTACGCGGGGACGACCTTGGTCCCGTTGTCGTACGTCTTGGTGTCGTTGGTCTGCGGCGTCTTCTTGTTGAGGGCGTCGTCGACCATGGTCGCGGCGACCTTGGCGAGTTCCCGGAGGTCCTTGTAGACGGTCTGCGTCTGGTCGCCCGCGATGATCGACTTCACCGAGGCCAGCTCGGCGTCCTGGCCGGTGATGACGGGCAGCGGCTGGCTCTTGGAGCCGTAGCCGTCCGACTTCAGCGCGGCGATGACACCGATCGAGATGCCGTCGTACGGCGAGAGCACCGCGTCGACCTTGGCGGACTTGTAGGAGGAGGTGAGGATGTCCTCCATGCGCGCCTGCGCGGTCGCGCCGTCCCAGCGCAGCGTGGTGACCTTGTTCAGCGCGGTCTGGCCGGACTTGACCACCAGCTGCTTCTTGTCGATGTACGGCTGGAGCACGCTCATCGCGCCGCCGAAGAAGTACTTGGTGTTGTTGTCGTCGTTCGAGCCGGCGAACAGCTCGATGTTGAACGGTCCCTTCTTGCCGCTGTCCAGACCCAGCTTGTGCACGATGTACGTGCCCTGCTCGACGCCGACCTTCTCGTTGTCGAAGGAGGCGTAGTAGTCGACGTTCTTCGTGCCGAGGATGAGGCGGTCGTAGGCGATGACCGGGATGTGGGCGTCCGCGGCCTCCTGGAGCACGTTGTTCAGGGACTTGTTGTCGATGGCCGCGATGACCAGGCCCTTGACCCCCTGCGTGATCAGGTTCTCGATCTGGGAGACCTGCGTCTCCGGGTCGTCCTCGCCGAAGACCAGCTTCGTCTTGTAGCCCTTGGCCTTGATGTCCTTGACGAGGTTGTTGCCGTCGTTGATCCAGCGTTCGGACGACTTCGTCGGCATCGCGATGCCGATCGTGCCGCCCTTGGCGCTGCCGCCGTCCTCCTTGCTGCCGCCCTCGCCGCTCTGCCCGCAGGCGGTCAGGGTGAGGGCGAGGGAGGCGGCCCCGGCCATGAGGGTGAGGGCGCTTCTACGAGTGCGCATGGTGATCGGTCCCTGTCTTCTCGTCGTTGAGAGGTGCGTGCGAGGTCTTCGAAGCGTCCCGAGGGGCGCTGGGGGCAGCCCCGGCCGAAGGCTGGGGAGGAACTGCGCGACCGGCCACCGACGGCCCGCAGTCCCCGTCGGTCATCCGGTGGCGCCCTCGACGGGGAACCTGTTGAGGACCCCCGGCGACCGCGACCCCAGCGGCGCCATGTCCCCGTCCGCCCCGTGCCGTGCCAGCAGGTCCAGCGCGAGCCGTCCCCGCCGCACCCGCTCCCGCGCGGTGTCCAGGGTCACGTCCCGCAGGTGGGTGCCCCACGGGTAGATGCCGGGGGCCTTGGACAGGCCGAACTTCAGGTAGATCGGTGCGCCGCGCCGGATCAGCTCGGCGACCTCGTACATCCGGATGTAGCCGCCGAGGTCGTCGGGGGCCTCGATGTACATGTCCATGGGGGCGCCGGACACCCGGCGGATCTCGGTGAGGTGATCGAGCGTCAGGTCGCTCGGCACGTTGACGGAGTCGGCCCCGAGGTGCTCGAACACCGCGTACGACGCCGGGTTGACCGGCCCGACGAGCGCGGACACCTTGAGCGTGGTGCCGGCCGGGATGATCCCGGCCTGCCGGGCCCGGTGTAGGGTCCACAGCACGCCCTCGTCGGCGACCAGCAGACAGGTGACGCCCAGTTCCGTGGCCCGCACGGCGTCCTCGACGCAGCCGGCGACCGCGTCGTGACCCCGCGCGCGCAGTCCGGCCCCCCGCGAGTCGGAGCGCACCGAGCCGCCGATGTCCCAGGTGCCGCGCGGTCCGGTGAACAGGCACAGCTCGATGTCGCGTTCGTTCGTCGCGTCGACCATCTCGGTGATCTCGGCGTCGGTGAGCATCCACACGCCGCTGCCCTGGCTGATCCGGTGGATCGGCACGTCCAGCCGCGAGGACTCCTTGAGCACGACGGCCAGCGCCTCGGGGCCCTCGCAGGAGGGGATCTCGGTGCGCCACCTGCCGCCGCCCGGGAAGGCGTGGGCGGAGGCGTCGGCGGGATCGAGGGCGGGCGCGCCCAGACCGAGGGCGGTGAGTGCCTGCTCACCGGGTCGGCGGGCCGCCGTAACGGAAGCGTCGGTCGTCACTGGCTGTCCTTCGTGTTCGGTATATCGGACAAGGTTCGCGGCTCTGGGCAGAGAAAGGCCGGGAGGTGCGCCGGCCGCGGCGAGACCGGCCGCACCGGGGCCGGCGTGCGGCTAGGGGCGCAGCAGCACCTTGCCCACCTTCGGGTCGCCCGCTCCCACCAGTTCGATGGCGCGCGGGAACTCGGTCAGCGGCAGCTCGTGCGTGACCAGTGGCGACGGGTCGAGGAGGCCGGCGGCGAAGACCCGGACCGCGTGCGCCCAGGCGTCCGGCGGCGCCCCGAAGACGGTGTGCACCTCCAGTTGCCGTACGACGAGGTCGGTCGGGTCCAGACCGTCGGCACCCGGGGCCGGGATCCCGGTCAGGACCAGGCGTCCGCCGCGCCTGAGCAGGGAGGCGGCGGTGCGCGCGGCGGACGCGGACCCGGCGGTCTCGATCACGACGTCGACGTCGCCGGGCAGTTCCTGGTCCCTGGTGCGGAAGCCGGTCGCTCCGAACCGCCGGGACAGCTCCTCGCGGTCGTCCCGGGTCCCGACGACCAGCAGGTCGGCCGGCGAGACGGCGCGCAGGAACTGCACGGCGAACATGCCCAGCGTTCCCGTGCCGACCACCGCGACCCGCTCGCCCGGCCGGGCCCCGCCCTTCAGCACGGCGGCCGCGACACAGGCGGCCGGTTCCAGCAGCGCGGCGGCGGTCAGGTCGGCGTGGTCGGGGAGCACGTGCAGCAGCCGGGCCGGGAGGGTGAGCGTCGCGGCCATGGCGCCCGGCTGCGTGAACCCGGTCTCCTCGTAGCCGTCGGTGCACAGCGTGGTCTCGCCGGCGTGGCAGCGGTCGCACACCTGGCAGTTGCGGAACCCCTCGCCGACCACCTTCCGGCCGACCAGGGCCGCGGGGACCCCGGCGCCGACGGCCCGTACCGTCCCCGACCACTCGTGTCCCGGCGTGAGCGGGTAACGGACGTACCCCTCGGGCCGGTTGCCCTGGTACAGCTCGCGGTCGCTCCCGCAGATCCCGACCGCGTGCACCGCGACCAGCGCCTCGCCGGGGCCGGGCTCGCGGGGCGCGTGCTCCTCGATGCGGTGGCGGCCCGGCGCCTCGACGACGACCTGCGCGCTCACCGGGTCCCCTCGGGCCTGCGCTGCTCCCAGCCGTCGGCCCAGAGGTCGAAGCGGGCCTGCTGCTGCGGGAACTCGGCGGCGGCGTCGGCGTCGAACTCGACGCCCAGGCCGGGCGCGTCGGAGAGGTGGAAGTACCCGTCGACGACCTCCGGCGCCCCCTTGACCACCTTCTTGATCTCGGCGTCGGCGAAGTCGTTGAAGTGCTCCAGGATCTTGAAGTTGGGAGTGCTGAACCCGACCTGGAGGGAGGCCGCGGTCAGCACGGAGCCGCCGACGTTGTGCGGCGCGACCAGCACGTAGTGCGTCTCGGCGGTGGCGGCGAGCTTGCGGGTCTCCCAGATGCCGCCGAGGTGGCCGACGTCCGGCTGGACTATGTCCACCGCCTGGCTCTCGAAGAGCTCGCGGAACTCGATGCGGTCGTGGATGCGTTCACCGGTGGCGAGGGGGATGTCCGTCTTGGCGGCGATCTTCTCCAGCGCCTTCAGGTTCTCCGGCGGGCAGGGCTCCTCCAGCCAGGCCGGCCGGTAGGGCGCCAGCTCGCGCGCGAGCCGCACGGCCGTCGCGGGGGAGAAGCGGCCGTGCATCTCCAGCATCAGCTCGGCGTCCGGCCCGATGGCGTCGCGGACGGCCTCGATCAGCGACACGGAGTACAGCGTCTGCTCGTGGTCCAGCTCGAAGTGCCCGGTGCCGAACGGGTCGATCTTCAGGGCCCGGTAGCCGCGCTCGATCACCCCCTGGGCTGCCTTGTGGTACGCCTCCGGCGTTCGCTCGGTCGTGTACCAGCCGTTGGCGTACGCCTTGACCCGGTCGGTCACCTTCCCGCCGAGCAGCTGCCACACCGGCACGCCCAGCGCCTTGCCCTTGATGTCCCAGCAGGCCATCTCGACGACGGCGATGCCGGACATGACGATCTCACCGGCCCGGCCGTAGTCGCCGTACTTCATCCGGCGCACCAGGTCCTCCGCCGCGAACGGGTCCGAGCCGAGGATGTGGTTGGCCTCGGCCTCCCGCAGGTAGCCGATCAGCGCGTCGGTGTGACCGAGCATCCGGGTCTCGCCGACTCCCGTGATCCCTTCGTCGGTGTGCACCTGGACGTACGTCAGGTTGCGCCACGGCGTCCCGACCACGTGTGTGCTGATTCCGGTGATGCGCACGGCAGTTGCCCCTCAGCTGTTCGAGATTTCGTCACACGTTCGAAATGCTGGCGTGACAGTAAGGATGGGGCGGCGGGGGTGTCAATGGGGCGAACAGGTAACGGTTTCGGCACGGGTTTCGAGCGGATTTCCGGTCGTCCACAGAACCTTCACAGGGCTGGGTGGTTAAGCGGCCGGTGGGGAACTTAGTCTTCCCGCGTCATGGACTACTGCCACCCGTGCCGACGGCACCTCAACGGCGCCCTCACCTGCCCGGGGTGCGGCACTCCCGCCGAGACGCTCCGGCCCTCCGCGCCGGAGACGACCGCCCCCGCCCCGGCCGCCGCCGCTGAAATCCCCGGCCTGCGGGCGGAGTTGCCCGCCGACGGCCCCGGCGCGGCGGACGCCCACGACGGCTACGACGCCCACGACGGCTACGGGGCTCGCGACGGCTACGGGGCTCGCGACGGCCACGACGGTCACGGCGACGAGGAGGGCGAACTCCCGTCGGGCGGCCGGGCGGACCGGCGTCGGGCGGCCCGCGGGCGCGGCGGCCGAGGCCGCGGACGGGCCGCGGGGAACCTCGCCGAGGGCGCCGGGGACCTCGGGGACGGCGACGGCACCGGGGACGCCGACGAGCCCTCCGGGGCCGACGGAAGCCGTCGCGACCGCAAGGCGGCGGCCCATCGCAGGCGGCGCCGCAGGATCCTGCTCGTGAGCGTGGCGTGCGTCCTGGCGGTGGGCGGCCTGAGCCTCGCCGAACTCGGCACCGACGCCCTGCCGTTCACCAGTCCGGGTTCGTCCTCGGCGGGCGGCGACACCACCGACGGCGGCACTGCGACGTCGTCGCCGGGCGCGACGGCCGAGCCGCTGGGCGACACCTCCGGCGCCACCGGCGCGGCGAGCCCGGCCTCCGCGGACCACTCCGCCTCGCCATCTCCCTCCTCGTCGAAGGACAAGGCGTCCGCCTCCCCGTCGCCGAGCCCGAAGGACGCGTCGGAGCAGTCGGCGACGACCGGTCCGGGCGCGGGCCCGCGGACACCGACGGCGGCGCCGTCGTCCTCGGCGGCCTCGACACCGACCGCGGACCCGACGACCGCGAAGCCGAGCCCAAGCCCGTCCCAGAGCCACTCGTGCACGCGGTTCCTGTGGTGGTGTTCCTGACGGCCGACCCGGTCGCGGGTCTGCCCGAGCAAAGCCGGCAAATCCCCGGTCGCCGTGTCACATCCGCGCGACCCGCTCCGTCATAGGTGTGCATCCCGCCGGATCCCAACGGAGGAACACACCATGGAAGCCCGTCTGAACCTCTTCGCCAGCCCCACCGCCGGCAAGCTCATCAAGGCCTTCAACGGCGTGGGCAGGGCCACCGAGGGCACGTCGGTCCCCGCCGCCACCCTGGAGCTGGTCAAGATCCGCGCCAGCCAGATCAACGGCTGCGGCTTCTGCCTCGACATGCACACCAAGGACGCGGCCGCCGCGGGCGAGACCCAGCAGCGCCTGCACATGGTCGCCGCCTGGCGCGAGGCGACCGTGTTCACCGAGGCCGAGCGCGCGGCGCTGGAACTGGCCGAGCAGGGCACCCGGATCGCCGACGCGGCGGGCGGGGTGCCCGACGCGGTGTGGGAGAACGCCGCCAAGCACTACGACGAGGAGGGACTCGTCGCGCTGGTGGCGACGATCGCCCTGATCAACGCCTACAACCGGCTGAACGTCGTCTTCCAGCAGCCGGCCGGCGACTACCGGCCCGGCCAGTTCGCCTGACCGCGGCGGCCGGGAAGGGTTCCCCGCGGCCCGTCGGCGGCCGCGGGCGCCCCGCCCGCGCCCCGCCCGCGGTCCGCCCGCGGTCCGCCCGCGGTCCGCCCGCGGTCCGCCCGCGGTCCGCCCGCGCGGCGGCACCGCCAGGGCCCCCTGCCGTATCCCGCCGCCGATACCGGTTCCGCACCGCGCGCCCGCCCGCGGCCGTCGGGCCGCCACCGCCCCCGGGCCGCCACCGCCCCCGGGCCGGCAGCCGCGCCGCCGCCCTCGTCCGCCGTGCGGGCCGCACGCGCCCGCTCTCCGGCGCCGACCGGGCGCCGCAGGCCTCCCGCCGCCGGATCCGCCGGACCGGCGCTACGCGTCCAGCATCCGCCGCAGCAGGTCCCGCAGCGACAGCCGCTCGGCGTCCGTCAGGCCCGCCAGCGGCTCGCGCGCGAAGCGCAGCCCGTCGCGCAGGTCGCCGGCGACCCGGCGGCCCTCGTCCGTCGCGGCGGCCAGCTTCACCCGGCGGTCGGCGGGATCGGGCCGCCGCTCCGCCAGCCCCCGCGCCTCCAGCCGGTCCACGATCCCGGTCACGTTCGACGGCTCGCACTTCAGCTTCCGGGCCAGCTTCCGCATCGGCAGCGGCTCCAGCGAGAGCAGGCTGAGCAGCCGCGCCTGCGCCCCGGTGAGCGCGTGCTCGGCCGCCGCCTCCTCGTAGTCCGCGTAGAAGCGGGCCACGACGTCGCCGATCAGCTCGACGACCTCCAGGGTCAGGGCGTCGGGGCGCCGGGGCTTCGCTGCGCTGGACTGTGAGGACGACATGCGCCCAAGAGTACCCCGTTACTTGACATCCTGAAATATTAATGAGCATGGTTGTTTCAGGTACTGAAGTAATCAGGAAAGGCGCACGTCATGATCAACCGCGAGTGGCACCTGAAGAGCCGTCCCGTCGGCTGGCCGAAGCCCGAGGACTTCGCCCTGGTGGAGGCGGAGGTCCCGGCCCCGGGCGAGGGGCAGGTGCTCGTGCGGAACGCATACCTCTCCGTCGACCCGTACATGCGCGGCCGGATGAGTGCCGCGAAGTCCTACGCCGCGCCCTTCGAGCTGGGCGAGGTCATGCAGGGCGGCGCGGTCGGCGAGGTCGTCGCCTCCAACGCCGAGGGCATCGCCGTGGGCGACCACGTCCTGCACTTCCTCGGCTGGCGCGAGTACGCGGTCGTGGACGCGAGGAGCGCGGTGAAGGTCGACGCCGCGGCGGCGCCCCTGTCGGCGTACCTCGGCGTCCTCGGCATGACCGGCCTCACCGCCTACGCGGGCCTGCTGCGCACCGCCTCCTTCAAGGAGGGCGACGCGGTCTTCGTCTCCGGCGCGGCCGGCGCGGTCGGCAGCCAGGTCGGCCAGATCGCCAAGCTCAAGGGCGCCTCGCGGGTGATCGGCTCGGCCGGCTCCGACGAGAAGGTCGAGCTGCTGGTCGAGGAGTACGGCTTTGACGCGGCCTTCAACTACAAGAACGGCTCCGTCGCCGAGCAGCTGCGCACGGCGGCCCCCGACGGCGTCGACGTCTACTTCGACAACGTGGGCGGCGACCACCTGGAGGCGGCCATCGGGCAGCTCAACCGGGACGGCCGGATCGCGGTCTGCGGCATGATCTCCGTCTACAACAACACCGAGCCCGCCCCCGGCCCGAAGAACCTCGCCCGCCTCATCCAGACCCGCGGCCGGATCGAGGGCTTCCTGGTCGGCGACCACTACGACCTGCAGCCGCAGTTCGTCGCCGAGGTCGGCCCGTGGGTGGCCTCCGGCCGGCTGAAGTACCGCGAGACGGTCGTGGAGGGCATCGAGAACAACGTCGAGGCGTTCCTCGGGGTCCTGCGCGGCGACAACACCGGAAAGATGATCGTCAAACTGTAGGACTGCCCGCACTTTTCGTTATGCGGTAACTTCTTTCCGAAACCGTCGTCGATCGTGGGCGCGAGTCACGGCGGTCCGAGGAGAGAAGAAACCGCATGCCCCTTCAGCAGTCCGACGTCCTCTACACGGCCGTCGCCACCGCCGAGAACGGCCGTGACGGCGTGACGCTGGTCTGACGGTCGTCGTTGGTGTGGTGCGGAGACCGCACCCCTGGACGTGGGGTGCGGTCTCCCGTCTCCCGTCTGCCGGGTGCGGGCGCGTCTGGCCTGCCGGTCGCGCGGTTCCCCGCGCCGCGGGCGGGCCGCGCTCAGCGGGTGGCGAGCGCCGCCCTGTGCACGGCCTCCGCCAGCCGGTCGTTCTCGGGGGCCGCGCCGCCCGGGAACGCGAGCCGGCGGCGCGTGTAGCCGTAGGCGACCCCGCTCCTCGGGTCGGCGAACGCCTGGGAGCCCGCCGCACCGCTGTGGCCGATCGTGCCCGCGCCGAGGAACGGATGCCAGGTGTCCGCCGTCGCCTGGAACCCCAGGCCGTACGACTTGTGGGCGCGCGCCACCAGGTCGTACCCGGCCGAGTGGATCTGGCCGAACTCCCCGACCGTGTCCTCCTTCAGCAGCGCGGCCTTGCCGTCGACCTCGCTGAGCAGCGCCGCGTACATCCCGGCCAGGCCGCGCGCCGACGCGACCCCGCCGAACGACGCCGGGCCCCTGGCCCGGACCCGCGGGTCGTTGGGCAGCGCCGCCAGGTCCACGGGCACGGCGGCGTGTTCGTTGAACGCGATCCCCGCGAGCGTGTGCGGGCCGGACGGGACGGCGTCGAGCAGCGTCTGCTGCGCGGCCGTCGGCCGCATCGGCAGGGCGGTGCGGAACCGCGGCTCGTGCGCGGCCGGCAGACCCAGGAAGAAGCCGAGGGCGTACGGCGCCCGGACCCGCTCCTCGTACACGTCCTGGAGGGTCCTGCCGGTCGCCCGCCGTACGACCTCGCCGGTGAGGGCCCCGATGACGAGGGCGTGGTAGCCGAAGGCGGTGCCGGGACGCCAGAACGGCCGCTGGTCGGCGAGGCGTTCGGCCATCGCCCGGTCGTCGGCCAGTTCCTGGGGGCTGAACCCGGTGTCGGTGCCGACCAGGCCCGCCCGGTGCGCGACCAGGTCCCGCAGGGTCAGCATGCCCTTGCCCTCGGCGGCGAACTCCGGCCAGTAGTAGGTGACCTTGCGGTCCAGCTCCAGCGTGCCGTCCTGCACGAGCATCGCCACGACCAGGTGCGCCGCGCCCTTGGTGGACGAGAAGACGCCGTAGAGGCTGTCCCCGTCCGTCTCTTCGCCGGCCCACAGGTCGACGACCCGCCGGCCGTGGACGTACGCGCACAACTGTCCCTCGTAGTCGGCCGGCTCGCCGGCGGCGAAGGCGGCGAACTCCTCGCGCACCGCCTCGAAACCCGCCGCGACCGTGCCCCGGACCGTGATCTCCTGCGTCATCCGCTCTCCTCAACCGAGCCGCCGCAAGCAGCTCCCCTGGTGAACAACGCCCCGCCCTCTGGCTCCTGCGCATCGGTACGGCGGGATGCACCCGTTCGACTCAACCGTGGCCGAAGAGGTCTCGGCGTCACCACCGTCCCGGCGGCTCCACGCGCCCACCGCCCGCCGCGGCCGCACCGGTAATCTTTTCGACATGCGTGATCTCGGGGTGGGCTTCGGATATCTGCTCAAGGGCCAGCGGTGGGTGGGCCGGCACGGCAAGCAGTACGGCTTCGGTCTGCTGCCCGGCCTGATCACCCTCGTCCTCTACGCGGCGGCGCTGGTCGCCCTCGCGCTGTGGGGCGAGGACCTCGTGGCCTGGGCCACCCCCTTCGCCGACGACTGGTCCAGCCCCTGGGCCGGTCTCTTCCGCGGATTCCTCACCGCCGTGCTCTTCGCCCTCGGCCTGCTGCTGGCCGTCCTCACCTTCACCGCCGTCACTCTGCTGATAGGCCAGCCCTTCTACGAGAACCTCTCGGAGAAGGTCGACGAGGACGTCTCGCCCGACGGCACCGCGCCCCGGTCCGGACTGTCCTTCTGGCGCGAGCTGTGGATCTCGGCCCGCGACAGCCTGCGCGTCCTGGTCCGGGCCGGGCTGTGGGGCCTGCTGCTCTTCGCCCTCGGCTTCCTGCCCCTCGTCGGGCAGACCGTCGTACCGGTCGTCGGCTTCTTCGTGACCGGCTTCTTCCTCACCGAGGAACTCGCCGCCGTCGCCCTCCAGCGCCGGGGCGTCGACCTGCGCGCCCGGCTCGCCCTGCTGCGGTCCCGCAAGACGCTGGTGTGGGGCTTCGGCACCCCGCTGGGCCTCGCCTTCCTGGTCCCCTTCGTCGCGGTCTTCCTGATGCCGGGCGCGGTCGCCGGCGCCACCCTCCTCGCCCGCGACCTGCTGGGCGAGGAGACGGCCACGGAGGACCAGGACCAGGACCCGCGGCGGGACCGGCGGATCACCTCCTGAGGCCGGCGTCCGCCGCCACGGTCACGATCGCCCGCACCTGGTCGATGATGTCCACCCGGTTGCGCACGAACTCCGGATCGGTGACCTCCGTGGTGTTCCCGGCCCCGAACCGCAGCACCGGCGTGTGCACATGGCCGCCCGGCAGACTCCCGTGCAGGCCCAGCCGGTCGCGCAGCAGCGTCGCCCGGTAGGCGATCTCGTTGGACAGGTAGTCGCCGCCGCCACCGGCCCGCGCCGTGGACCCGGTACTGGGCCCGTCCGCCCGTACGACCGGCTCCGTGCCGCCTGCCGGGATCTCCGTCACCTCGGTGTGGTCGTAGACCGGGAACCGCCCGGTCGGCGCCGCGGTGATCGCCGCGTACGGCAGGGTGGTGGCCGTCCACTGCGGCTGCGTGGCCGGGTCGGCGACCGGGACGGTCTCCGTCCGGCTCACGTCGTCGTTGTCGGGGAACCCGCCCCGCCAGGCGCCGTTGGTGCGCTCCACGTCGAACCGCCCGACCCGGCCCTGGCTCACCGTCGTGAACAGGTCCACCCGCGGCAGGTACGGCCGCAGCGTCCGCTCCACCGTGCCCCGCGCGAAGTCGTCCCACCGCACGGGGAAGACCGCCGTCTCCACCCGAGCCGGGCCCCGCGCGGTCCGTACGACCGTGCCGTCCAGGGCCAGCGCGCTCGCACCGGACGGGTTGGAGATCCTGATGTCCCGGTCGAGGGTGAACGGGTCGAACCCGGTGACCAGGATCCGCCGCATCCCCCGGCCCGGGTACCGGATGTCGCTCTGCCCGCGCGAGGTCCGCTCCAGCGCGTCCAGCAGCGCCGCCCGCTGCCGCCCGCTCAGCCCGAACGCCGGCTCCCAGGTGCGCACGTTCCGGGTCATCCCGAGCCGCGCCCAGTACAGCGGCCGGTCGTCGTCCCGGCTGAGGTCGCCGCGCGGGGTCCCGTGTCCCTGCGCCCGGTCCACGGCCCGCCGCCACAGCGCGGACCCCTCCCGTACGGCGATCCGCCGGGCCTGCGCGTAGGAGCGGGCGCCGCCGAGCGCGCGGGCGAAGTCCGGTGCCACGCCGTCGAACCCGGACCGCCGCAGGATCTCCTGCGGCACCGCCCGGTCCAGCCGCTGCTCCTCGACGGTGGGGGAGACGGAGGGGGAGGGCGCGGGGGCCGCGTGCGCGGCGCCGGGGGCGAGCGACCCGGCCAGCAGGGCGAAGCCAAGAACACTTGTTCGAACGCGCAGCGAGTGCACAGGGGTGGCCTTCCGTCGCAGTGGGGTGCGTGGTGCCGTGCGGGCCGCAGTATCGCTCGCGGGACGGGGAGCGGTCTACGGCGCGGGGCGCGACCGGCCGGATGCGGGCCGGTCCGGGAGCCGGGCGGCCCGCAGGTGTTTGTGAAGGGTTCGTACGGGATAGCTGTGGGGTGGGCGATCGCCGGCTCGCGACTCCCGGCCGCGGTTAGGGTCGGAGCCGGGACGCGTCCCCCTTGAGCAGCCCCGGTCCGGGACCTGACCCCTGGACCGGGGCTTGCGGCCGTCCGGGATCAGTCCCGGACCCCGAAGCCGTACACCGTCTGCGAGCGGTACACCGCGCCCGGGTCGAGGCGGGTGCTCGGGAACTCCGGGCGGTTGGGGGAGTCCGGGAAGTGCTGGGTCTCCAGGGCGATGCCGTCGCCGGGTGCGAACGGGCCGCTCAGGTGCTCGGCCGTGTAGAGCTGGATGCCCGGCTCGGTGGTGGCCACGGTCAGGGTGCGGCCGGAGCCCGGGTCGTGCAGCTCGGCGATCTCCTCGGGCGCGTCGGTGACGCCCTTGTCGAGGACCAGGTTGTGGTCGTAGCCCGAGCCGACCTTGCGGGTCGTACGGAAGTCGAAACGGGAGCCGGAGACGTCCGCCAGGACGCCGGTCGGGATCAGACCGTCGTCGACCGGCGTGTACCGGGAGGCGGCGATCCGCAGTTCGTGGCCGCCCGCGTTCCCGGAGCCCGCCAGGTTGAAGTAGCTGTGGTTGGTGAGGTTCACGACGGTCGGGGCGTCGGTGACCGCCTCGTAGGCCACGCGCAGCGCGCCCGACGCGTCCAGCGTGTACGTGGCCGTCAGCTCCAGCCGTCCCGGGAAGCCCTCCTCGCCGTGCGCGCTCACCCGGGTCAGCCGCACCCCGTGCTCGACGGGCGCCACCTCCCACACCCGCTTGTCGAAGCCGCGCTCGCCGCCGTGCAGGGAGTGGGGCCCGTTGTTCGGCTCCAGGGCGTAGGACACGCCGTCCAGCGGGAACCGGGCCTGTCCGATCCGGTTGGCGTAACGGCCGACCAGGGCGCCGAAGTACGGTCCTGGATGCTCCAGATAGCCGTCCAGGCCGCTGAACCCCAGCACCACGTCCGCCGTGCGCCCGTCCCGGTCCGGGACCTCGACCGACTGCACGATTCCGCCGTACGACAGGATCCGCACCCGGGTCCCGGCGCGCTCCAGCGTCCAGCGGTGCACCTCGGTGCCGTCGGAAAGTGTGCCGAAAAGTTCGCTCATGAGGGAAACCCTAAGCCAAGGGTCTAGTCCACCGGGTTCTCCGCGGTGACGGTCCGGTAGGCGATCGCGGCCAGCTTCGACTGGCCGTTCGTGCTCGGATGGAACCAGTCCCAGTGGCTGAGCTGATCCGTCCCGAAGCGGTACGCGTACACCGCCCCGCCGTCGAAGCGGCACCGGCGGTCCGTGGCGCAGACCTCCGCCAGCACCTTGTTGTAGTCCTCGACCCGCTGCTGCACCCGGTCCCGGCGCAGGGTCGCCGCACTCGTCAGGTCGTCCGCGTCGCCGAGCATCGACGGGCAGATGCCCAGCTTCCAGATCTGCTTGCCCAGCGGGCTGGTCCGCCCCTGCGACCACAGCCGTTTCAGGTTCGGCACGCTCGACACGTACACCTGCGTCCTCGGCAGCGCGGTGCGCAGGGTGTGCAGGGCGTCCTCGAACTGGGCGCGGAAGTCCGCCACCGGGGTCATCGCCCGGACCGACCTGCGGCAGGCGTCGTTCGCCCCCGCCATCACCGTCACCAGCTGCGGACGGTGCCGGACCGCGTCGGCCATCTGTCCGGACAGGTCCGCCATCCGGGCGCCGGTCACCGCGTAGTTCCAGCTGTGGTCCGCCGCCCTCGTCCGCCCCAGCAGCCGTGTCGCCAGGCTGTCCACCCGGTCGCTGGTACCGGTCGCCCAGGACACCTCGGGACAGTCCGAGAGCACCGTGCAGGCGTCGAACCCGCGGGTGATGGAGTCACCGACCGCCGCGATCGAGGCCGGGCTGCGGTCCCACACCGGCACGGCCCGCGGGGCCGGCTTGCGGCCGTCGCCCTGCGAGGACGAGCCGCCGATCACGCCGCACCCGGCCAGCGCCAGCGCGGCGGTCACGGCGACCGCACCGGTCCGGGCACGCGCACGCCGGCGTCGCTGCTTCCGCATACCCCGCTGGTCCTCTCCGTCGGCCGGTTTGTCCCCCTCCATAACAACGCACCGGAGTTCCCACCCCCCGTCCTGCAACGGTCCACCCCCGTACAAGCGTCCCCCTGGGTGAATGGCAGGGCTTTCCCGGCACCTGGACCGACGGTACGTCACACTCCTTGCGTCGCCGCACGGTAGCCTCGCCATCAACGCGGCCGTCGTGTCACGGCCGCCAGCCAGCAAGCAAGACGCCCCGCTCTGCCCGGAGGTTCCGGTGACGACACGTGGAGTTCTGTACATGCACTCCGCGCCGCGCGCGCTGTGCCCGCACGTCGAGTGGGCCGTCGCCGGGGTGCTCGGCACGCGCGTCAACCTCGACTGGATCCGGCAGCCGGCCGCGCCCGGCACCTGGCGCTCCGAGTTCTCCTGGCAGGGCGAGGTCGGCACGGCCTCCAAACTGGCCTCCGCGCTGCGCGGCTGGCACCTGCTGCGCTTCGAGGTCACGGCCGAGCCCTGCGCGAAGGCCGAGGGCGAGCGCTACAGCTGCACGCCCGACCTCGGTATCTTCCACGCGGTCACCGGGATCCACGGCGACATCCTGATCCCCGAGGACCGTCTGAGGGCCGCGATGACCCGCTCACAGCGCGGCGAGACCGACCTGGAGGCCGAGATCGCCAAGCTCCTCGGCAAGCCCTGGGACGACGAACTGGAGCCGTTCCGCTACGCGGGAGAGGGCGCGCCGGTCCGCTGGCTCCACCAGGTGGTCTGACGCCGGAGGCCGTCCGCGGCGCCGTCGTGGCTGATCGCGCAGTTCCCCGCGCCCCCCGACGGGACTCGTGCAGCGCGGCCTTCTTTCAGGGGCGCGGGGAACTGCGCGACGAGCCCCCACCGGCCGTCAGCCGGCGGCGAAACGAAGTGGCCCGGACTCCGCCAGGGAGTCCGGGCCACGGCGTTCGCGACGGCGTCCGTCAGATCGTGCGGAACGCCAGCGCCACGTTGTGCCCGCCGAACCCGAACGAGTCGTTCAGCACGGCGATCCGGCCCTCGGGGAGCTGACGCGCCTTGCCCGCCACCACGTCCGCGTTGACCTCGGGGTCGAGGTCGTCCAGGTTGATGGTGGGCGGCGCCGTCCGGTTGACCAGCGCCAGGATCGACGCGACGGTCTCGATGCCGCCGGCCCCGCCCAGCAGGTGACCCGTCATCGACTTGGTCGCCGAGATGGCCATGTGGTCGACGTCGTCGCCGAACACCTTGCGCAGCGCCTTGATCTCGGCCACGTCACCCTGCGGCGTCGACGTCGCGTGCGCGTTGACGTGCACGATCTCGGCCGGCTTGAGGTCGGTGTTGTCGAGCAGGTTCTGCAGGGCGTGCGCGATGCCGTTGCCCGAGGGCTCCGGCTGCGTGATGTGGTGCGCGTCGGCGGAGATGCCCTGCCCGACCGCCTCCACGTAGATCCGGGCCCCGCGCGCCTTCGCGTGCTCCTCGGACTCCAGGACGATCACGCCCGCGCCCTCACCGAGGACGAAGCCGTCACGGCCGGAGTCGTAGGGACGCGACGCGCCCTTGGGGTCGTCGTTGTTCTTGGACATCGCCATCATGTTGCCGAACGCGACGATCGGCAGCGGGTGGATCGCCGCCTCCGTGCCGCCGGCCACGACGATGTCCGCACGCCCGGTGCGGATCATCTCGATGGCGTAACCGATGGCCTCGGCGCCGGAGGCGCAGGCCGACACGGGGGTGTGCACACCGGCCCGCGCGCCCAGCTCGATACCGACGTTGGCGGCCGGCGAGTTGGGCATGAGCATCGGCACGGTGTGCGGGGAGACGCGGCGTACGCCCTTCTCCTTGAGCACGTCGTACTGGTCGAGCAGGGTCGTCACACCGCCGATGCCGGAGGCGATGACGGCACCCACCCGGTCGGGGTCGGCGGACGCGTCCTCGCCGGCCCTGGCGGTGAAGCCGGCGTCCTTCCAGGCCTCCTGAGCGGCGATCAGCGCGAACTGCGCCGACCGGTCCAGCTTGCGGGCCTGCGGGCGCGGGATGATCTCGCCCGGTTCCACGGCGATCTGCGCCGCGATACGGACGGGCAGCTCGGCCGCCCAGTCCTGCTCCAGGAGGCGGACACCGGACGTGCCGGCGGTCAGGGCCTCCCAGAACGAAGCTGCGTCGCCACCCAGCGGTGTGGTTGCGCCGATACCGGTGACGACCACGGTGCGATTGGTCGGGCTCACGGGAATTCTTTCTCCAACGGATACGGGATTCGACGGCGCCACCGCCGGGTGGCGGGGCATTACAGCCGGAGGCTAGTGAACGTCTCAGGCCTGGTGCGTGAGGATGTAGTTCGTGGCGTCCCCGACGGTCTTCAGGTTCTTGACGTCCTCGTCCGGGATCTTGACGTCGAAGCGCTCTTCGGCGGCGACGACGACCTCGACCATGGACAGCGAGTCGACGTCCAGGTCGTCGGTGAAGGACTTGTCCAGCTGGACGTCCTCCACGGGGATCCCGGCGATCTCGTTCACGATCTCGGCGAGACCGTCGACGATCTCCTTCTCAGTGGCGGCCATGTCAGGCGCTCCTTCTTAGATGTTCCAGACGGTTGCTGCGGTCTTGCTGACGGCGTCCCCGGTACCGGATGCATGATCCGGCACGGAGTGCCTAGGGGAGGGTAACGACAGTGGCGGCGTAGACGAGACCCGCCCCGAACCCGATGACGAGCGCGGTGTCGCCGCTCTTCGCCTCGCCGGTCGCCAGGAGCCGCTCCATCGCGAGCGGGATCGAGGCGGCCGAGGTGTTGCCGGTGGTGCGGATGTCACGGGCGACCGTGACGTGCTCCGGCAGCTTGAGAGTCTTCACCATCGAGTCGATGATCCGCACATTGGCCTGGTGCGGGATGAAGACGTCCAGGTCGTCCGCGCTGATTCCGGCCGCGTCCAGCGCCTGCTGGGCGACCTTCGCCATCTCGAACACGGCCCAGCGGAACACCGCCTGGCCCTCCTGCGTGATCGCCGGGAACTTGACGTTGCCCTGGCTGTCCAGCGGGAGCTCCGACACGTCACCGATCCGGAAACGGTCCCACGGGACGGTCTGCTTGATGGTCTCCGACTTGTCGCCCTCGGAGCCCCACACGGTCGGGCCGATCGCCGGCTCCTGCGAGGGGCCGACCACGACCGCGCCCGCGCCGTCGCCGAACAGGAAGGCCGTGGCCCGGTCCTCCAGGTCCGTCAGGTCGCTGAGCCGCTCCACGCCGATGACGAGCACGTACTCGGCGGAACCCTCCACCACCATGCCCTTGGCGAGGGTGAGGCCGTAGCCGAAGCCCGCGCAGCCGGCGGAGATGTCGAAGGCGGCGGCCTTGTTCGTGCCGAGCCGGTCGGCGATCTCGGTCGCCACGGCCGGAGTCTGGCTGAAGTGCGAGACCGTCGAGACGACCACGGCGCCGATCTGCTCGGCGGAGATGCCCGCGTCCGCGATCGCCTTGCCGGACGCCTCGATGGACATCGCGGCGACCGTCTCCTCGGGGCTCGCCCAGTGCCGGGTCTCGATGCCGGAACGCGACCGGATCCACTCGTCGGACGAGTCGATCGTCTCCAGGATCACCTCGTTGGGCACCACGCGGGTCGGGCGGTAGCCGCCGACGCCGAGGATGCGCGCGTACGGGGCACCCTTGCTGGGCTTGATCTTCGACATCGCAATGGGCTCCTGATTCAGCTGTGCTCGGCGATGAGCTCGCGGGCCGCGTCGAGGTCGTCGGGGGTCTTCAGCGCCAGCGTCTTCACGCCGGGCAGCGCGCGCTTGGCCAGGCCGGTCAGGGTGCCGCCGGGGCACACCTCCAGGAGCGCGGTGACGCCGAGCTGCTGGAAGGTCTCCATGCACAGGTCCCAGCGGACCGGGTTGGCGACCTGTCCGACCAGCCGCTCCACGATCTCGCCGCCGGAGGCGACGGGGCGCCCGTCCCGGTTGGAGACGTAGGTGAGCTTCGGGTCGGCGGGCGCGAGCTTCGCCGCGGCCTCGGCCAGCGTGTCGACGGCGGGCGCCATGTGGTGCGTGTGGAAGGCGCCGGCGACCTTGAGGGCGACGACCTTGCGGACGCCCTCGGGCTTGTCCTCCGCGAGCGCGGCGAGCTGCTCCAGGGTGCCCGCGGCCACGATCTGCCCCGCGCCGTTGATGTTCGCCGGGGTCAGGCCCAGCTTCTCCAGGTGCGCGACCGAGACCTCCGGGTCGCCGCCGAGCAGCGCCGACATGCCGGTCTCGGTGATCGCGGCGGCCTCGGCCATCGCCAGACCGCGCTTGCGGACCAGGCTCAGCGCCTCGACCTCGGTCAGGACGCCCGCGAAGGCGGCGGCGGTGATCTCACCGACGCTGTGCCCCGCGACCGCGCCCGGCGCGATGTCCGCGATGGCACCGAGTGCCGTGCCGGACAGCAGACCGGCGGCGACGAGCAGCGGCTGCGCGATCGCGGTGTCCCGGATCTCGTCCGCGTCGGCGTTCGTGCCGTAGTGCACCAGATCGAGCCCGATGACGTCGGACCATTCACGCAAACGGTCCTGGGCACCGGGGAGTTCGAGCCAGGGGGTCAGGAAGCCGGGCGTCTGGGCGCCCTGGCCGGGAGCGACGAGTACGAGCACTCTCACACTCTCTCTTGGGGAGCCCCACGGCCGCCCGTGGGGACAGGGACGAAGAACACGAGGGGGTTTTGTGGGCCCCCGACAAAATCCTATGGCTGGGGATCTCCATCGACCAGACGCCCCAGGATCAGTGCGATCCGCAGCGTGAAGGCGGATCGTACATCGGACGGCGACCATCCGGTGACGTCAGTCACACGTCGGAGCCGGTAGCGCACGGTGTTCGGGTGAACGAAGAGCATCCGGGCCGCGCCCTCCAGGCTGCTCGCCTGTTCCAGATAGACGCTCAGCGTTTCCAGCAGCGCCGAGCCCGCTTCCTCCAGCGGTCTGTAGATCTCCTCCACCAGCTGCTCGCGCGCGCCCGGATCGCCCGCCATGGCGCGTTCCGGAAGCAGATCGTCCGCCAGTACCGGCCGCGGTGCGTCCTGCCAGGCGGAACAGGCCTTGAGGCCGGCGGCGGCGGCCTGCGCGGACCGGGTGGCGGCCAGCAGATCGGGTACGACGGGCCCGGCGACCACCGGTCCGGCGGCATACGGCCCGATCAGCGACTTGGCCACGGCCAGCGGGTTGTCGTTGCCGCCCGCGATGACCACCAGCCGGTCGCCGAGCACACCGGTGAGGACCTGCAGCTTGGCGTGGCGGGCGGCCCGCCGGATCGCCTCGACGGTCAGCTCGCTGTCCCCGTCGGGCGCGGTGCCGAGGATGACGCACACGTGCTCGGGAGAGTTCCAGCCCAGCGCGGCGGCCCTGCTCACCGCCCCCTCGTCGGCCTCCCCGCTGAGCACCGCGTTGACCACCAGCGACTCCAGCCGGGCGTCCCAGGCACCGCGTGCCTCGGCGGCCTGCGCGTACACCTGGGCGGTGGCGAAGGCGATCTCCCGGGCGTACACCAGCAGCGCCTCGCGCAGCACGCTCTCGTCGCCGGGGGCGGCCACCTCGTCGATGGCGCTCTCCATGACCTCGATGGTGGTCCGCACCATCTCGACGGTCTGCCGCAGCGTGATCGCCCGGGTCAGCTCGCGCGGAGCGGTCCCGAAGACGTCGGTGGAGATGGCCTGGGGCGCGTCGGGGTGCCGGAACCACTCGGTGAAGGCCGCGATGCCCGCCTGGGCGACGAGCCCGATCCAGGAACGGTTCTCCGGAGGCATGGCCCGGTACCACGACAGGGTCTCGTCCATCCGCGCGATGGCCTGGGCGGCGAGGCTGCCGGACGATTTCTCCAGCCGCTTGAGGGTCGCGGAGTGCTGATGGACTGCGTGAGCCGAGGGGTCGGACTTGCGGATTACGGGTTCGGGCACGGGGACAAGACTGCCTTATCCGGACGGGAGCCTGCGCCGCCGGGTGCCGACCGCGGTCTACGGTGGTCGCGTGATGGACGTACGGCGCGCCGCGGAGCGCTACCCCGGAGGAGACCCGGCGACCGGGATCGAGTCCCGCCACGCCTTCTCCTTCGGGCCGCACTACGACCCCGGCAACCTCCGCTTCGGCGCGATCATCGCCTGCAACGAGGAGCGCCTGGCGCCGGGCGCCGGCTTCGACGAGCATCCGCACAGCCACACCGAGATCGTGACCTGGGTGGTGGACGGCGAACTGACCCACCGGGACTCGGCGGGCCACCAGAGCGTGGTGCGCCGCGGGGACGTGCAGCGGCTCAGCTCGGCGGGCGGCGTGCGGCACGTGGAGCGCAACGACGGGGCGGTGCCGCTGACCTTCGTGCAGATGTGGCTGGCCCCGGTGCGTCCCGGCGGCGAGCCGTCGTACGAGATCGTCCGCGGCATCGCCGACTCGACGCCGTACGCGGTTGCCGAGGCGGCGGCGATGCTGCACGTCCGCCGGCTGGCGGCGGGGGAGCGGACGGCGGTGCCGGACGGGGCGTACGTGTACGTCCATGTCGTGCGGGGGGATGTGCGGGTCGGCGAGGCGGAGTTGGGGGCCGGGGATTCGGTGCGGGTCGCCGACGCGAAGGATCTGGACGCGTCGGCGGTGACGGACGCGGAACTGCTGGTGTGGGAGATGGCCGGGTAGGACGTCGTCGCGCGGGCCGGTGGGGGCCGGTCGCGCAGTTCCCCCCCCAGCCTTCGGCCGGGGGTACCCCTAGCGCCCCTTGGGGGCGTCAGTCGCGCAGTTCCGTCAGCAGCGCGTCCGTGAACGCCGGCCAGACCTCGGCCGTCCAGGGGCCGAACGCCCGGTCCGTGAGGGCGGCGCACGCGAGCCGCGCCTCCGGGTCGACCCACAGGAACGTGCCCGACTGCCCGAAGTGCCCGAACGTCCGCGGCGAGGACGAGGAGCCCGTCCAGTGCGGGGACTTGGAGTCCCGGATCTCGAAGCCGAGGCCCCAGTCGTTCGGGTTCTGGTGGCCGTAGCCCGGCAGTACGCCCTTGGTCCCCGGGAACTGGACGGTCAGCGTCGCCTCGGCCACCGTCCGCGGGTCCAGCAGCCGCGGCGCCTGCAGCTCGGCCGCGAAGCGCAGCAGGTCGCCGACCGAGGAGACACCGTCCTTGGCCGGAGAGCCGTCGAGGGACGTCGCCGTCATGTCCAGCGGCTCCAGGACCGCCTGCCGCAGGTACTCGCCGAACGGGATCCCCGTCGCCCTGGCGACGTGCTCGCCGAGCACCTCGAACCCGGCGTTGGAGTACAGCCGCCGCTCACCGGGCGGCGCCGTCACCCGGTGCTCGTCGAACGCCAGCCCCGAGGTGTGCGCGAGCAGGTGCCGGACCGTCGACCCCCGCGGCCCGGCCGGCTCGTCGAGCTCGACCGCGCCCTCCTCGTACGCGACGAGCACCGCGTACGCGGCGAGCGGCTTGGTCACGGAGGCCAGCGGGAAACGGCGTCCGTCCGGACCGTGGGTGGCGAGGACCGTCCCGTCGGCCCGTACGGCACCCGCGGCGGCGGTGGGGACCGGCCAGTTCTCGATCAGCGCGAGGCTCTGCAGCGACATGCCGACGAGCCTAGGCGGATCAGAGCGTCAGGGTCATCGTGGGGTCGGGCTTGTGGACGAAGCCGAGCGCCGCGTAGAGCGGCTCGGCCTCGGCGGACGCGGTCAGCATGACCTGTCCGGCGCCCCGCTCGCGGAACCAGGCCAGCAGCTCCGCCATGCACGCGCGCGCGTAGCCGCGGCGCCGCGCGTCCGGGTCGGTGGCCACGCTGAAGACGTAGCCCGAGCGCCCGTGCGGACTGGACGCCTTGCCGATCCGGTAGTCCACCGTCCCGACGACCAGCGCGGCCAGCGCGCCGGGCCGGCCGGGGTGGTCGACGACGAACGCGGCGAAGTCCCCGTCCGGCTCGGCCAGCCGCTCCCGCAGCCCCGGCAGCGCCGGCGCGTGCCAGTGGGTGGTGCGGTCACCGCCGGGCAGCGCGTCGATCATGACCTGGCGCAACCGCAGCACTTCCGGCGCGTCCTGCGGCCCGGCACGGCGTACGAGACTCATGGCCGTGCACAGTAGCCACCGGCCGTCCCCCGCGTCGCGCGTATTTCCCGCTTGTGGCCGGGACCCGCTTGCTTCGAGCGCACTCGAAGGTCTTAGCGTTGGGTCATGACGGTGATGCAGACCTCGACCGCGACCCCCGCTCGGCAGTCCGAAAACGCGCCCGCCGACATCTGTTCCGCCCCGCCCCTGAGGCATCCGCGACCCGAGGGCCAGGACCACTACACGATCAGCGAGGTCGTCGCCGTCACGGGTCTGACCGCCCACACCCTGCGCTGGTACGAGCGGATCGGGCTGATGTCCAGCATCGACCGCTCCCACACCGGCCAGCGCCGCTACAGCAACAGCGACCTGGACTGGCTGGACTTCGTGACCAAGCTCCGGCTGACCGGGATGCCGGTGGCGGACATGGTCCGCTACGCCGAGCTGGTGCGGGAGGGCGACGGCACCTACGCGGAGCGCCGGGAGCTGCTGGAGCAGACGCGCCGGGACGTCGTATCCCGCATCGCCGAACTCCACGACACGCTGTCCGTGCTGGACCGGAAGATCAGCTTCTACGAGAAGGGCGCCGGCTGAGACGCCCCGCGCCACGGCGCGGGGCGCGCGTCCCTCACAGCTCCGCGAGCAGCTCGGCCTTCTTCGCGCTGAACTCCTCGTCGGTGACCAGCCCCGCCTCGTGCAGTTCGCCCAGGTGGCGGATGCGTTCCGCGATGTCGGCGGGGTCCCGGCGGCCGGCCGACGCCGGCAGCGCGCTCCCGCCCTTCGCCCGTACCGCCTCCAGGACCGCCGCCGCGAACGGCAGCGACTCGTGCACCGGCCCGTACCCGAGCCCGAACACCACGGTCGCCGGGTCCTGGTCGGCCGGCACCGCGGCCGCCGCTCCCGTGAGGTCGCCGCGGCTCAGCAGCCGCAGATGTCCCTCCAGGACCTCAGGGGACCGCCACTCCACGCCGCCGAGGTCGGCCACCGCGAAACGCTGGTCGCCGGCCTTCCACTTGGCCGTCGAGGCGCCCGTCCACGACCAGCGGAAGTGCACCGCCTTGCCGTCGAAGGACGCCTTGCCGTCGTACGCCTTGAACTGCCGGGGCGCCTCGGGCGCGGCCACCAGGAACCGCTCGGCGGGTTCGGACGCGGACCCGGCGAGCAGCGGGCGCAGTTCGTCGGCGTAGTACTCCGCCAGGGTCTCCCGTTCGGCGGGCAGCACGAGCCGGTAGGGGTCGCTGCCGTCCTTGAGCTGTCCGGCGGCCGCCTCGATCAGGGGATCGGCGCCCGGACGCGGCTCGGCGCGCAGGACCACGGTGCCGCGTCTGCCGGGAGTGAGCGTCACTCCCGTGAGCGCGGCGAACGGCACCCGGCGTTCTCCCAGCGTGTGGAAGAGCCTGGGTGTCCGTATCCCCCGTTCGTAGCGGATGAGCACGGAGTCGGACTCGAACTCCCAGGCGGCATGAAATCCGGCCAGTACGTCACCCATGCGGCTCATCGTATGCGGCACGTGCTTCCCAGTCCCATCCCCGCGCATACCGCACTTCCTGCTGTCTCTACGCGCGTCCGGCCGTCAACGTGCCGGACAAACCCGTCCGGCACCCGTCATCGTCGTGGGCGCACGTCACCGCGCCATACGCGCCAACCCCGATGTCGGCGAGATTGCGCAGGCTGTCCGTGCCCGGTTCGAAGTAACCGGCGTGTCCCCGTGCGTCGTGCGCCGACAGCACCCGCGCCCCGAAGGCGGCGGAGACGGGGTCGGCGCCGTGGCCGAGTCCGCCGAACTCCAGGTAGGGGACGTCCTGGATCCAGTCGGTGGCGTCCCGCATCGCCCACACCCGGGCCTCGGTGCCGAGGTGGGCGGCGTTCTCGGCGCGCATGCCGGGGCTGGCGGCGACCGCTATGTCGGACACCCGGTCCGGCATGTCCTCCGCGGCCACTCCGCAGACCACCGAGCCGTAGCTGTGGCAGAACACCGACACCGGCGCGTCGCCGGGCAGCGCCCGCAGCAGCGCGTTGAGGCGTACGGCGCCCAGCGCGGCGGCGGTGCCGGTCGCCGCGCCCACCCCGAGCCCGTCGGGCGCGGTGTAGTCGGCCCAGGCGATGACCGCCGTGCGGGTCGAGGGGCTCGCCGCGTGCTCCGCGGAGTACAGCGCCTTGGCCATGCCGACCGGGGCGGTGTACGGGCGGCCGGTGCGCTGGAAGGTGAGCAGGTCGGTGTCGACGCCGGGGACGACGACGGAGATCCGTTCGGCCCTGGCGAGGTCGCCGAACACCTCGGCGACGCGGCCGCTGCCGTCCGGGTCGAAGGCGAGGATGTGCCGGCCCTTCGCCGTCAGCGCCTCGTAGCGGTGCATCCGGCGGCCCGCGTCCTGCTGTCCGGCCGCGCTGAGCCGCGGGTCGTGCATGCGTTTCTTCTCGACGGCGCGCTGCTGTCCGAGGGCGATGCGGTTGGCCCGGTAGCGCAAGGCGGCCGGGGCGCCGTTCATGTTGCCGACGGCGAGCGGGTAGCGGTGCGCCAGCCGGTCGCGCTCCTGCGCGGTCAGCGAGGCGAAGAACCGGGTGAGCCGCGCGGGGGACGCCTCCGGGTCCGGCAGGTGCCGACCGTGCAGCCTGCCGTGCTCCCACTTGCCGAGGGAGGTCTGCAGGGCGGTGGTCTCGCGATGCGCGTGCAGGGCCGTCCAGCCGGTGGTCGCGAGCATCACGAACACCACGGCCAGGGCGAGCAGCGCGCGCCAGACGTTCAGTGGCGGGGAGGTGTCGAAGGAAGTCACTGGGAGGACACACTAGGAGAACGAAGGGGTCTCGCGGTAACCGAGTGACAGGTATCACGTTTCGGCAAACGTGTGGCCGATCACGACTCCCGCGGCCTGTCCCGGCCCGCGGGGTTGCCGCGCCAGTTCCCGGCGAGCGCCGGGCCCACCTGGTCGAGGTGGGAGGCGGTCAGCTCGCGGATCGCCGCGACGCTGAAGTCGCCGCCGACCGACCAGTGCCGCTCGGTCACCCGGATGACCGCGCCGAACACGGCGACCACCAGCCGGGGCCGGGGATCGGTGTCCGCGTCGACGCCCTCCCGCTCGGCGACGATCCGCGCGATCTTCTCCTCCGTCTCGGACTGGCGCCGCAGATGGGCGGCGAACAGGGGCGGGGTCGCCTCGATCATCTTGTACGTGCGCAGGAACAGCTCCACCGGGACGTACCGCTCGATGGCCTCCTCGATGCTCTCCCAGCCGTCCATGACGGACCGGCGCAGCGCCTCCAGCGGGGCCTCCTCGGCCGGGCGCCGGCGCACCGCCTCGACGTAGTGGGCCTCGGTCAGGCGCGGGACGAAGAAGGCCAGGTCCTCCTTGCTGGCGAAGTAGCGGAAGAAGGTGCGCTGCGAGACCTCGACGGACTCGGCGATCTCGTCGACGGTGGCGTGTTCGTAGCCCCGGGTCACGAACAGCTCCAGCCCGTTGCGCAGCAGCGCGTCCCGGGTGCGCTGTTTCTTGCGTTCGCGCAGCGTCTCCATGCCTGACAGTTACTGACTAGTGATTTCGTTTGTCAACTGTCAGTGGCTGTCACTAGCCTCCGATGTATGACTAGTCAGACCACGATCGACACGGCGGGGTCGGGGGACGCACCATCTGCAGCCCTGCCGGACCGGCCGCCGGCCTCCGGCCTGCGCGGACACCCCTGGTTCACCCTGATCACCGTCGCCGTCGGGGTCATGATGGTCGCCCTCGACGGCACCATCGTGGCCATCGCCAACCCGGCGATCCAGAAGGACCTCGGTGCCACCTTCGCCCAGGTGCAGTGGATCACCAACGGCTACTTCCTCGCCCTCGCGGTCTGCCTGATCACCGCGGGCAAGCTCGGTGACCGCTTCGGCCACCGGCAGACCTTCCTGATCGGCGTCGTCGGCTTCGCCGCCGCCTCGGGCGCCATCGGCCTGTCCGACAGCATCGGCCTGGTCGTCACCTTCCGCGTCTTCCAGGGCCTGTTCGGCGCGCTGCTGATGCCCGCCGCGCTCGGCCTGCTGCGCGCCACCTTCCCGGCCGAGAAGCTGAACATGGCGATCGGCATCTGGGGCATGGTCATCGGCGCCTCCACCGCGGGCGGCCCGATCCTCGGCGGCGTGCTCGTGCAGCACGTCAGCTGGCAGTCGGTGTTCTTCGTCAACGTGCCGGTCGGCCTGCTCGCCCTCGTCCTCGGCGTGGTCATGCTGCTCGACCACCGTGCCGAGAACGCCCCCCGCTCCTTCGACCTGCTCGGCATCGGCCTGCTCTCCGGCGCGATGTTCTGCCTGGTCTGGGCGCTCATCAAGGCCCCGAGCTGGGGCTGGGGCGACGGCAGGACGTGGACGTTCATCGCCGTGTCGGTGCTCGGCTTCGCGCTCTTCTCCTTCTGGGAGACGAAGGTCAAGGAGCCACTGATCCCGCTCACCCTGTTCCGCTCGGTCCCGCTCTCCGCGGGCGTGGTCCTGATGGTCCTGATGGCCATCGCCTTCATGGGCGGCCTGTTCTTCGTGACGTTCTATCTGCAGAACGTGCACGGGATGGATCCGGTCGACGCCGGTCTCCACCTGCTCCCGCTCACCGGCATGATGATCGTCGGCTCTCCGCTGGCGGGCGCCGCGATCACCAAGCTCGGCCCGCGCATCCCGCTCGCCGGCGGCATGGCGGCCACCGCGATCGCCATGTACGGCATGTCCACCCTGAAGGCGGACACCGGCAGCGCCGTGATGTCCGTCTGGTTCGCGCTGCTCGGCCTCGGCCTCGCGCCGGTGATGGTCGGCGCCACCGAGGTCATCGTCGGCAACGCGGCGATGGAGCTGTCCGGCGTGGCCGGCGGTCTCCAGCAGGCCGCGATGCAGATCGGCGGCAGCCTCGGTACGGCCGTCCTGGGCGCCGTGATGGCCTCCAAGGTCGACGGCGACCTGCCGGGCAACTGGGCCGCCGCGGGACTGCCGAAGCTGACCGACGCGCAGCTGGCGCAGGCCTCCGAGGCGGTCCAGGTCGGTGTCGCGCCGGTCGCCCCGGGCACGCCCGCCGAGATCGCCGCGAAGATCTCCGGCGTCGCCCACGACACGTTCATCTCCGGCATGAGCCTCGCCTCGCTGGTCGCCGCGGGCGTGGCGGCGGTCGCGATCCTGGTCGCGCTGCTCACCAAGCGCGGCGAGAACGCGGACGCCGGAGCGGGCGTCGGGCACATCTGACGCGGGCTCAGCGCGCCGCGTCAGCGCACCGCGTCATCCGGTTTGCCCGTTTCCCTTCGGCGGAGTTCCCCTATCCGGGTGACTCCGCCGAGGATTCCTCGCCCCGGCCACGCGCCGCAGGTCACAGTGGGTCAAGTCCTCCGCAGGGCATGGAGGGCAGCCGGGCCGCGGCGCGCTGCCGGAGGGGGGCAGCGCGCGGGCAGGTCTGTCGCGGCGGAACAGGGGTACCCGGTCATCACACCCGAACAGTCCATGGCGACCAGGGAGTTGATGATGACGAGCTTCGGGCAGCGAACACGTGGGTACCCCCGTTCACGCGGCCGCGCAGGCACGCGGGACGGGCTGGACCGTGGCACGCTCGGCATCATCGGCACGATATTCGCGGTGGTCGGTTTCTTCGCCCTCGGGATCCTGCTGGGGCCGGCGGCCCTGGTGTGCGGCTGGCTCTCCATGGGCCGGGCGTGGAACCCGAGGAGTTCGATACCGGCCCTGGTGGCGGTGGTGCTCGGGGCGATCGACACACTGCTCGCGCTGTTCTGGCTGGCGGGCGTGTCGGTCTAGCCCGTCGACCGGCGGGGGCCCGCCGCGCGCTCGTCCGCCCCTGGGACGGGGCACGCCGGGCACCCCGCCGGCGCCGCCGGGCGCAAGGCCGCCACCTCGGCCCGCAGCGCCCGCACCTCCTCGGTCAGCGAGGCGATCGCCTCCGTCTGCCGGCGCTCCTCCACGTCGTCCTTCTCGAACCGGGCGATGAACCAGGTGGCGATGTTCGCGGTCACCACACCGAGCAGGGCGATCCCGGACAGCATCAGGCCGACCGCGATCATCCGGCCGAGCCCGGTCGTCGGGGCGTGGTCGCCGTACCCCACGGTCGTCATCGTCGTGAACGACCACCACAGGGCGTCACCCAGCGTGCGGATGTTCCCGTTGGGGGAGTCCCGCTCCACCGAGAGCACGGCCAGCGACCCGAACATCAGCAGCCCGACGACCGCGCCCACCACGTACGTCGTCAGCCGGATCTGCGAGGCCATCCGGGCCCGCCGGCCCACCAGCGTCAGCGTCGCCACGAGCCGCAGCAGCCGCAGCGGCTGGAGCAGCGGCAGGACCACCGCGCACAGGTCCGTCCAGTGGGTGCGCACGAACTCCCCGCGCCGGGGCGCCAGGGCGAGCCGCACCAGGTAGTCCACGGCGAACGAGCCCCACACCACCCACTCCGCGCCCGTGCACGCGGCGGTCAGGGCGTGCCCCGCGGAACCGTCCACGATCGGCAGCGCGTAGGCGACGGCGAAGGCCACCGCGAGCGCCAGCAGGGGCCGCTGGGTCAGCTCCTCCCAACGCCCCTGCGCGGACTGTCGCTCCATGCGGGCATCGTAAGCGTCATGGCGCCCCCGACGGGGCGCGGGGAACTGCGCGACCGGCCACGACGAAGCCGCGGCTCCCCACCGCCCCTCCCGGCCGGAGCCGAGCGCAGCGGCTACGCGTCGCCGCCCGCCGCGCCCGGGTGAGCCGCCGTCACGTCCAGCAGCTGGTACCGGTCGATGGCCTGCTTGAGCACCGAGCGGTCCAGCCTGCCCTCGCGGGCCAGCTCGGTCAGCACCGCGACCACGATCGACTGCGCGTCGATGTGGAAGAACCGCCGTGCCGCGCCGCGCGTGTCGGCGAAGCCGAAGCCGTCCGCGCCCAGCGACTGGTACGTGCCCGGCACCCAGCGCGCGATCTGGTCCGGAACCGATCGCATCCAGTCGGACACGGCCACGAACGGACCTTCGGCAGCGCTCAGCTTGCGCGTCACGTACGGGGTGCGCTGCTCCTCCTCGGGGTGCAGGAGGTTGTGCTCCTCGCAGGCCACGGCCTCGCGGCGCAGTTCGTTCCAGGAGGTCGCGGACCAGACGTCGGCCTTCACGTTCCAGTCCGCGGCCAGGATCCGCTGCGCCTCGATCGCCCACGGGACCGCGACACCGGACGCCATGATCTGCGCGGGGACGGTGCCCTCGGTGCCCGCGCTGATCCGGTGGATGCCCTTGAGGATGCCCTCGACGTCCACGCCGGCCGGTTCGGCCGGGTGCTGGATCGGCTCGTTGTAGACGGTCAGGTAGTAGAAGACGTCCTCGCCGTGCGGGTGCTCGGCGTCCCCGCCGTACATACGGCGCAGGCCGTCCTGGACGATGTGCGCGATCTCGTACCCGTACGCCGGGTCGTAGGCCACGCAGGCCGGGTTGGTCGAGGCGAGCAGCTGGGAGTGCCCGTCGGCGTGCTGCAGCCCCTCGCCGGTCAGGGTCGTCCGTCCGGCGGTCGCGCCCAGGACGAAACCGCGCGCCAGCTGGTCGGCCATCTGCCAGAACTGGTCGCCGGTGCGCTGGAAACCGAACATCGAGTAGAAGACGTAGACCGGGATGAGCGGCTCGCCGTGGGTCGCGTAGGCCGAGCCCGCCGCGATCAGGGAGGCGGTGCAGCCGGCCTCGGAGATGCCGTCGTGCAGCATCTGGCCGGTCGGCGACTCCTTGTAGGCGAGCAGCAGGTCACGGTCGACGGACTCGTACTGCTGGCCGAGCGGGTTGTAGATCTTCGCGCTCGGGAAGAACGAGTCCATGCCGAAGGTGCGGTACTCGTCCGGCGCGATGAGGACGAAACGCTTGCCGATCTCCTTGTCCCGCATGAGGTCCTTGAGCAGCCGTACGAACGCCATGGTGGTGGCGATGGACTGCTGGCCGGTGCCCTTCTTCACGGTCGCGTACGTCTTGTCGTCCGGCAGGGGGAGCGGCTGCGAGCGCACGACGCGGGTCGGCACGTACCCGCCGAGCCCCTTGCGCCGGTCGTGCATGTACTGGATCTCCTCCGAGTCCCGGCCCGGGTGGTAGTACGGCGGCAGGCCGGACTCCAGCTCCCGGTCGGAGATCGGCAGGTGCAGCCGGTCGCGGAAGCCCTTGAGGTCGGCGACCGTGAGCTTCTTCATCTGGTGCGTGGCGTTGCGGCCCTCGAAGTTCGGGCCGAGTGTCCAGCCCTTGATCGTCTTGGCCAGGATGACCGTCGGCTGGCCCCGGTGCTCGGTGGCCGCCTTGAACGCCGCGTAGATCTTGCGGTGGTCGTGGCCGCCGCGGCCCAGGTGCAGGATCTGGTCGTCGGTCATGTGCTCGACCATCGCGCGCAGCCGCTGGTCGTCGCCGAAGAAGTGGTCGCGGATGTACGCGCCGGACTCGGTGGCGTAGGTCTGGAACTGACCGTCCGGGGTCGTGTTCATCCTGTTGACCAGGAGGCCGTCGCGGTCCTGGGCGAGCAGCGGGTCCCAGGTGCGGTCCCAGACCAGCTTGATCACGTTCCAGCCGGCGCCGCGGAAGACCGACTCCAGCTCCTGGATGATCTTGCCGTTGCCGCGAACCGGGCCGTCCAGCCGCTGGAGGTTGCAGTTCACGACGAAGGTCAGGTTGTCCAGGCCCTCGCGCGCGGCGATGGACAGCTGGCCGAGCGACTCCGGCTCGTCCATCTCGCCGTCGCCGAGGAACGCCCAGACGTGCGAGCCGGAGGTGTCGGCGATCCCGCGCGCGTGCATGTAGCGGTTCATCCGCGCCTGGTAGATCGCGCCGATCGGGCCGAGACCCATCGACACCGTCGGGAACTCCCAGAAGTCCGGCATCGAGCGCGGGTGCGGGTAGCTGGAGAGGCCGTCCGGGTACTTCGACTTCTCCTGGCGGAACCCGTCCAGCTGCGCCTCGCCGAGCCGGTCGAGCAGGAAGGCGCGGGCGTAGATGCCGGGGGAGGCGTGCCCCTGGAAGAACACCTGGTCGCCGCCGCGGCCGTCGTCCTTGCCGCGGAAGAAGTGGTTGAAGCCGACGTCGTAGAGGGACGCGGAGGAGGCGAAGGTGGCGATGTGGCCGCCGACACCGATGCCCGGGCGCTGGGCGCGGGAGACCATCACGGCCGCGTTCCAGCGGGTCGCGTTGAGGACCTTGCGCTCGATCTCCTCGTTGCCCGGGAAGAACGGCTCCGCCCGGGTGGGGATCGTGTTGACGTAGTCCGTGCTGCGCATCTCGGGCACCGCCACCCGCCGCTCGCGGGCGCGCTCGATCAGGCGGAGCATCAGATAACGGGCCCGTTCGCGGCCGCGCTCGTCGACGGCGGCGTCGAGCGAGTCGAGCCACTCCTGGGTTTCCTCGGGATCGAAGTCAGGAACCTGACTCGGAAGGCCGCCAATGATGATCGGGTTGCGATCGGATCCGGAAGCCACGCTGTTCCTTACCTGTCGGAGGGGCACTGATTCCCTGCGATTACCTGCATATCCCTGCGTTTCGCTGCACCGCTGTCCATCGTCCACCTCGGGGCAGCGCACGTCATCTCTACCGTGAGGTAACTCGGTCCTGGCCAAAACGCAACGATACGCCCGAGGTGTGACGCGCTTGGCAAACTCGTTCGACCGTCGTATGTGAGGATGATTCCGAAAGGCGCATAGCGGGCAAAAGGGAGTGGTGTGTGCCACACCTGACTGCGATACGGTGCCGGGAGTTGCGGCGACACGGCCGGGATCGTCACCGTTTCGGCGGTCTGAACGGCCGGGTACTTGCGCGATCCGTCCCGCCCGTGTGGACTACGGCCAATGCTTCGCGCACGCGCGTGGCTGAGTTAATCAACAAGACATGATCAGGAGGCAACCCGTGAGCGCGACCGCGGACCACGCGGAGGAGCGGACCACCCCTGCCGTCAGGCTGGGGTTCCAGCCAGACCAGGTGGTCCAGGAGATCGGCTACGACGACGACGTCGACCAGGAACTCCGTGAGTCCATCGAAGACACCATCGGCACCGAGTTGGTGGACGAGGACTACGACGACGTGGCCGACGCCGTGGTGCTGTGGTTCCGTGAGGATGACGGCGACCTGACGGACGCGCTGGTGGATGCCGTCACGTACATGGAGGAAGGCGGCTGGATCCTGCTGCTGACTCCCAAGACGGGCCGTGACGGCTACGTCGAGCCGAGCGACATCGGCGAGGCGGCCACGACCGCCGGCCTCTCGCAGACCAAGAGCGTCAGCGTGGGCAAGGACTGGAACGGCAGCCGTCTGCTGACTCCGAAGGGCGCCGCCAAGAAGCGCTGAGCCCTCGCCGGCGGACGGACCGCGACACCGGTCCGTCCGCCCGCACGCCTGCCTCCACCGCTGCGCGGGACCTCCCGCATAGGGTGTTCTCACCCCAACGGCCCCTGACGAAGGGATGCAGCGATGGCGATCCAGGTCGGCGACAAGGCGCCCGACTTCGAACTCAAGGACAACCACGGCCGGTCCGTGCGGCTGTCCGACTTCCGCGGCGAGAAGAACGTCGTGCTGCTCTTCTACCCGTTCGCCTTCACCGGCGTGTGCACCGGCGAGCTGTGCGAGCTGCGCGACAACCTCCCGCAGTTCGAGGACCGCGACACCCAGCTGCTCGCCGTCTCCAACGACTCCATCCACACCCTGCGGGTCTTCGCCGAGCAGGAGGGCCTGGAATACCCGCTGCTCAGCGACTTCTGGCCGCACGGCGAGACCTCGCGCGCCTACGAGATCTTCGACGAGGCCAAGGGCTGCGCCGTCCGCGGCACCTTCGTCATCGACAAGGACGGCGTCGTGCGCTGGACGGTGGTCAACGCACTGCCCGACGCCCGCGACCTGAACGACTACGTGCGCGCGCTCGACGCCCTGTAGGCGGCGCGCCCTGCCACGGCGCGCGGTGCCCCCGCGGCGTCCTGCGAGGTGTCCCGGCGGGGCTTCCCCCAGGGGCGCGGTGGCCGACACCCGGGAATTCTTCGGGGTGCAGGGCCTGCGAGGGGCGGGAACCCGTCACTAGGATCAAAACGTTGATCCGGTATCCGAAGCACGACGGGGGCTCCCCGCCCCTGGACACCACAAGGGAGGACTCGTGGGAGTCAGCCTCAGCAAGGGCGGCAACGTATCGCTGACGAAGGAGGCGCCGGGCCTGACCGCGGTCCTCGTCGGTCTGGGATGGGACGTCCGGACCACCACCGGCACGGACTTCGACCTCGACGCCAGCGCTCTGCTGCTGAACGCCGAGGGCAAGGTCGGCAGCGACCAGAACTTCGTCTTCTTCAACAACCTCAAGAGCCCCGACGGCTCGGTCGAGCACACCGGCGACAACCTCACCGGTGAGGGCGAGGGCGACGACGAGGTGATCAAGGTCAACCTGGCCACGGTCCCCGCCGACGTCGACAAGATCGTCTTCCCGGTGTCGATCTACGACGCCGACAACCGCCAGCAGTCCTTCGGCCAGGTCCGCAACGCGTTCATCCGCGTGGTGAACCAGGCCGGCGGCGCCGAGATCGCCCGTTACGACCTGTCCGAGGACGCCTCGACGGAGACCGCGATGGTCTTCGGCGAGCTGTACCGCAACGGCGCGGAGTGGAAGTTCCGTGCCATCGGCCAGGGCTACGCCTCCGGCCTGCGCGGCATCGCCCAGGACTTCGGCGTCAACGTCTGAGCCGAGCCGCGGGGCCCAGGCACTCGCACGTCCGCTCTGTCCGGCGCCGCACCGTTTACGGTCGGCGCCGGACGCGCAGGACAACCGGAGAAGCACCACAAGGGGAGGACCAACACCATGGGCGTCACGCTCGCCAAGGGAGGCAATGTCTCCCTCTCCAAGGCCGCACCGAACCTCACCAACGTCATGATCGGACTCGGCTGGGACGCCCGCTCCACCACCGGCGCCCCCTTCGACCTGGACGCCAGCGCGCTGCTGTGCAGGGACGGCCGGGTGATGGGCGACGAGTGGTTCGTCTTCTACAACCAGCTCAAGAGCCCCGACGGCTCCGTCGAGCACACCGGCGACAACCTCACCGGCGAGGGCGAGGGGGACGACGAATCGATTCTGGTCGACCTGCCGAAGGTGCCGGCCGAGTGCGACAAGATCATCTTCCCGGTCTCCATCCACATGGCCGACGAGCGCGGCCAGACCTTCGGCCAGGTCTCCAACGCGTTCATCAGAGTCGTCAACCAGGCCGACGGCCAGGAACTGGCCCGCTACGACCTCAGCGAGGACGCCTCCACCGAGACCGCCATGATCTTCGGCGAGCTCTACCGGTACCAGGGCGAATGGAAGTTCCGGGCAGTCGGCCAGGGCTACGCGTCCGGGCTGCGGGGCATCGCGCTCGACTTCGGCGTGAACGTCTCGTAGGCCCCGTCACAGCCGGATTCAGGGCCCACGCGAGCCGTAGGACACCCATGCCCTCTAGACTCCGTGGTCAACAGTGAGTAAAGCCGGGTACGGCGCGGGGCACACCCTCCCCCAGACTCCGTCTGGGCGGTACCCCCACAGACGACGATTGGGTAGCCAGTGCTTCTGAAAACCTTCGGCTGGTCGTTCGCGATCACCGCGCTCGGCCTGGTCGCCGCGGTCCTCTACGGGGGATGGGAGGCCTTCGGCCTGGTGGCCATCCTCGCCGTCCTGGAGATCTCCCTGTCGTTCGACAACGCGGTGGTCAACGCCGGGATCCTGAAGAAGATGAACGCCTTCTGGCAGAAGATCTTCCTCACGGTCGGCGTGCTCATCGCGGTCTTCGGCATGCGGCTCGTCTTCCCGGTCGTGATCGTCGCGGTCACCGCGAAGATGGGCCCCGTCGAGGCCGTCGACCTCGCCCTCAACAACAAGGACCGCTACCAGGAACTGGTCACCGACGCCCACCCGGCGATCGCCGCCTTCGGTGGCATGTTCCTGCTGATGATCTTCCTCGACTTCATCTTCGAGGACCGGGACATCCAGTGGCTGCGCTGGATCGAGCGCCCGCTGGCCAAGCTCGGCAAGGTCGACATGCTGTCGGTCTGCATCGCCCTGATCGTCCTGCTGATCACCTCCTTCACCTTCGCCACCCACGCCCACCAGCACGGCGGCGGCCACGCGGACAAGGCGCAGACGGTCCTGATCGCCGGCATCGCCGGCCTGATCACCTACATGATCGTCGGCGGTCTCTCCGGCTTCTTCGAGGACCGGCTCGAGGCCGAGGAGGAGCGCGAGCACGAGGCGGAGGAGGAGGCCGAGCGCAGCGGCAGGAAGAAGTCGGCCGTGCTGCTGGCCGGCCAGGCCGCGTTCTTCATGTTCCTCTACCTGGAGGTCCTGGACGCGTCCTTCTCCTTCGACGGCGTGATCGGCGCCTTCGCCATCACCAACGACATCGTGCTCATGGCCCTCGGCCTCGGCATCGGCGCGATGTACGTCAGGTCGCTCACGGTCTACCTGGTCCGCCAGGGCACCCTCGACGACTACGTCTACCTGGAGCACGGCGCCCACTACGCGATCGGCGCGCTGGCGGTCATCCTCATGGTCACCATCCAGTACCAGATCAACGAGGTCATCACCGGTCTCGTCGGCGTCGTCCTGATCGCCTGGTCGTTCTGGTCCTCGGTGCGGCGCAACCAGCGGCTGGCGGCCGCCGAGGGACATACGGGGACGGACGACAAGACCGAGGTCTCGTCCGCCGTCTGAACCGGCCCACCGGGCCGGAAACGAAGGGTGTGACACCCTTCGTCACGAGGAACGCTCTGTTCGGGGCGGCCGGCACGGTCGGCCGCCCCGTGGCGTCGGCGGAAGTCTCTGGGGGCGGGAATGGGTTTCTTCGACGGGCTGCTGGGCGGCCGGGCGGCCGAGTTCGACTCGGGCAGCGCCGCGTCCAACTCGATCGAGCTGACCAAGCGGCACCAGCAGGTGTCCCTCACCAAGCAGGGGGCGGCCACCGGCAACCTGCGCGTCAACCTCGCCTGGCGGATGCGGACGTCCGACTTCGACGGCGAGCAGAGGACCAGCCTGTTCCGCCACCCCTTCAAGGCGCTCAGGCCGCCGGAGGTGCTCGGCCACGGCCAGAGCATGGTCAACGTCGACCTCGACCTCGGCGCGCTCTACGAGCTGAGCGACGGCACCAAAGGGGTCGTACAGCCGCTCGGCGGCCTGCTCGGGGACGTCAACGCGCCGCCGTACATCAAGCTCAGCGGCGACGACCGGTTCGGGTCCGCGTCCGGCGAGACGATGTACGTCAACCTCGACCACCGCGACGACATCAAGCGGCTGCTGGTCTTCGTGTACATCTACGACCAGACGCCCGCGTTCGACCGCACCCACGCGATCGTCACGCTCTACCCGAGCAACGGCCCGCGGATCGAGATCGGCCTGGACGAACGGCACCCGCAGGCCCGGTCCTGCGCCGTGGTGATGATCGAGAATGTCAAGGGCGAACTCGTCGTGCGGCGCGAGGTCAAGTTCGTCTACGGCTTCCAGGGCGAGCTGGACCGGCTCTACGGGTGGGGACTGCAGTGGGGCCGCGGGTACAAGTCGAAGGTCGAGAAGTAGGCCCGCGCGCGCGGGCCGGGGCCGGTCACCGCCCGATGAACTGCGGGCCCTGCGGAGGCAGCCGGAAGTCCGTGTTCGGCACCGTCGCCACCGGGACCGGCTGGGGGTAGCCGTAGCCCGTCGGGGGCCGCTGGGGGTAGCCGTAGGACGGCTGCGGTGCCGGTGCGGCGGGCTGCGGATAGCCGTAGGCGGGCTGCGTCGGAACGGAGGCCGGCTGCTCGGGCGGCAGCGGCCGGGCGGCCTGGGGCTCGTCCAGCGTCTCCGACTCGTCCACCGAGATGCCGAAGTCGGTCGCCAGGCCCTTGAGACCGTTGCTGTAGCCCTCGCCGAGCGCGCGGAACTTCCAGCCGTCGCCCCTGCGGTACAGCTCGCCGCAGATCAGCGCCGTCTCGGCGCCCGTCTCCGGCCTGATGTCGAAGTGGGCCAGCGCCTCGGCGTCGGGAGCCGAGGCGTCGTACAGCAGGATGCGCAGGGCGGGTACGTGTTCGAAGGGGATGCCGTCCGCCGAGGCGACCAGGAGGATTCGGCCGACATTGGGCTCGACACCGGGGAGATCTGTCTGGATCGTGTCGGTGAGACCTTCGGGCACCCGTTTCTTGCCGAGCCGCCACACCTTCCCGGACGGGTGCCGGGGCTGGTTGTAGAAGACGAAGTCCTCGTCGGACCGCACCCGTCCGTCGGGGCCGAGGAGCAGCGCCGAGGCGTCCACGTCCGGAACCCCCTGCCCGGGCGTCCAGCGCAGCACCGCCCGGACCGTGGTGGCCTCCAGCGGGACGTTCGACCCCTTCAGCATCGCGTGCGTCATGCGGTCATCCTGCCTTCTCGGTCCTGGTCACGACAACGCGGGGGGCCTCGCACCCGACACAGGCGGGTTACCTGGAATTCATGCCCGGCGGGAACCCTCGACATGGCTTTGTACGTACTATTACCGGCCACCCTTTACCCAATCCACAGGCCAGGCCCACGCCACGGGGGAGTTTCATGCGTCATTTCGGCCACATCGCACCTGAGGTGCGCCGACGCCTCTTCCACCAGGAGCCGTGCGAGTTCACCGCCGGCTCCCCGGCCAGGCTGCTCTCCGCGGCCCTGGGCGCCACGCTGTACAGCCCGGCCACCCGGGAGCGGCTCGCCGACGACGTCGTCAAGCAGGCCGGACTCGGCGTGGTCTCGATGGTGCTGTGCCTGGAGGACTCCATCGGCGACGAGGACGTGGCGGCCGGCGAGGAGAACCTCGTCCGCCAGTTCGCCGACCTGGCCGCCCGGGTCCGGCAGGGCGTGGAGCTGCCGCTGCTCTTCATCCGGGTCCGCGAACCCGAGCAGATCCCCGATCTCGTACGGCGGCTCGGCGACAGCGTCCCGCTGCTGTCGGGCTTCGTGTTCCCGAAGTTCACCGAGGAGCGCGGCATCCCCTTCCTCCAGGCCCTGGACGGCGCGGAGGCGCTCAGCGGCCACCGCCTGTTCGGGATGCCCGTCCTGGAGACGCCCGAGCTGATGTACCGCGAGACGCGCGTGGACGCCCTGGAGGGCATCGCCCGCGCCGTCGACAAGTACCGCGACAAGGTGCTGGCCCTGCGCCTGGGCGTGACCGACTTCTGCTCCTCCTACGGGCTGCGCCGGGCGCCCGACATGACCGCCTACGACGTGCAGATCATCGCCTCGGTCATCGCCGACGTGGTGAACATGCTGGGACGGGCCGACGGCACCGGCTTCACGGTGACCGGACCGGTCTGGGAGTACTTCCGGGTGCCCGAGCGCATGTTCAAGCCGATGCTGCGGACCAGCCCGTTCCTGGCCGAGCAGGCCGTGGAGCTGCGGGACCGGCTCATCGAGCACGCCATGGACGGCCTGCTGCGGGAGATCTCCCTGGACCAGGCCAACGGGCTGCTCGGCAAGACCTGCATCCACCCCTCGCACGTCATCCCCGTGCACGCGCTGTCGGTCGTCAGTCACGAGGAGTTCTGCGACGCCCAGGACATCCTGCGGCCGGAACGGGGCGGTGGGGGTGTACTTCGCTCGGCGTACACGAACAAGATGAACGAGGTGAAGCCGCACCGCGCCTGGGCCGAGCGGACCATGCTGCGGGCCGAGGTGTTCGGCGTGGCCAACGAGGACGTCGGCTTCGTGGAGCTGCTCGCCGCCGGAATCCCCGGCTGACGGGCCCTAGGGGACGACACGGGAAGCGCATGAACATCGCAGTGAACAACGGGGACTGGTCGGGCAGCTGGGTCGCCGAGCGGCTCGGCGTCGAACTGGAGGGCGACGACGGTCTGCGGGCCCTCCTCGGGCTCGCCCTGCGCCGCAACCCGAAACGAGCCCACCTGCTGGTCTCCAACGTGCTCGGCAAGCACGTGCCGCAGTCGCCGGCGGTGGTGTACGGACACGGGTTCGGCCTGGGCCGGCGGGTCCGCGACCTCCTCGGCGAGGCGGAGGCCGGCCGCGCGGTCGTCGTCGGCTACGCGGAGACGGCCACCGGCCTCGGGCACTCGGTGGCCGACGGCATCGGCCTCGCCCCGTACCTGCACTCCACGCGGCGCCCGGTACCGGGGATGACACCGGCGGGCGGCTTCGAGGAGTCCCACTCCCACGCCACCTCCCACCTGCTGCTCCCGGAGGACCCCGCCCTGCTCTCCGGCGACGGCCCGCTGGTCCTGGTCGACGACGAGTTCTCCACCGGCAACACGATCCTGAACACGATCAGGGACCTGCACGCCCGCTATCCGCGGAAACGTTACGTCGTGGTGGCTCTGGTCGATATGCGCTCACCGGCCGACGCCGGACGGCTCGACGACCTCGCCGGTGAGATCGGCGCCGAGGTCGACCTGGTGGCCGGCGCCTCCGGCACCGTCCGCCTGCCGGCGGGGGTGCTGGAGAAGGGGCAGGAACTGGTCGCGCGGTACGAGGAGAGCGGCGCGGCGGCCGGTGTGCCGGATGCGGGTGCGGCGGGGCCGGTCGCGCGGTTCCCCGCGCCCCCGACCGGCGCCGCCGTCGACGCCGACGGCCAGTCGCTTCGCCCGGCGGCGCGGGCCACCGGCCACCGCGCCGCCCCGCACGTCACCACCGTCGACCTGCACTGGCCGCACGGCCTCCCCGACGGCGGACGCCACGGCTTCACCCCCGCGCACCGCATACGCCTCGAAGCGGCCCTGCCGGCCATGGCCGCCCGCCTCGCCGAGGCGCTGCCCCTGGGCGCCCGCCGCGTCCTCGCGCTCGGCTTCGAGGAACTGATGTACGCCCCCCTGCGGGTCGCGCGCGAGCTGGAGCCCCTCGTCGCCGCCGAGGTCCGGTACTCCACCACCACCCGCTCACCCGTGCTGGCCGTCGACGACCCCGGGTACGCCATCCGCAGCCGCCTCGTCTTCCCGGCGCACGACGACCCCGCCGACGGCCCCGGCGAGCGCTACGCGTACAACGTGGCCGGCGCCGGCTTCGACGCCGTGGTCGTCTTCGTCGACTCGGCCGGCGACACTCCCGAACTGCACGCACCGGACGGCCTGTTGGCCCGGCTCGGCGCGTATGTCCCGCATGTCCTGCTCGCGGTTGTACCGTCGTACGTCCCCGCGCCCACCGAAGAGAGCCCCGCCATGCTGCCCGAGCCCCTCCGCGGCCCCGCCTTCTCCTCGTACCCGCCGGAGGACGTCGGCTGGCTGCTCCAGGACCTCTCGGAGGCCACGCTGGAGGCGCCGACCGAGGAGCGCGAGGAGGCGATCCAGAGCGGCGGCGCGCACTACGCGGAGTCGCTGCCGGTGGAGTACCAGCCCAGCGAGCGGTACCAGGCGCTCTTCCACGCGGCCCTGGAGACCTCGGCCGCGCGGATCGCGCAGGCGGTCGGGGTCGTGACGGAGACCGTGCTCGCCGAGCGGTCCGCCCGGCCGGTCCTGGTCTCGCTGGCCCGCGCCGGGACCCCGGTGGGCGTGCTGATGCGCCGCTGGGCGCGGTTCCGGTACGGCGCCGAACTGCCCCACTACGCCGTGTCGATCGTCCGCGGCCGCGGCATCGACGCCAACGCGCTGCGCTGGCTGGCGGCCCACCACGACCCGCGGGACGTCGTGTTCGTGGACGGCTGGACCGGCAAGGGCGCCATCACCCGGGAACTGGCCGACGCGGTCGCGGAGTTCGAGCAGCGGGAAGGGGTCTCCGGGTTCGACCCGGAGATCGCGGTGCTCGCCGACCCCGGATCGTGCGTGCGCACGTACGGCACCCGGGAGGACTTCCTGATCCCCTCCGCCTGCCTCAACTCGACCGTCTCCGGACTGATCTCACGGACCGTGCTCCGGGCCGACCTGGTGGGTCCCGACGACTTCCACGGCGCGAAGTTCTACCGCGAGCTGGCCGCGGCCGACGTGTCGGTCGCCTTCCTGGACGCGGTCGCCGCCCGCTTCGGCGAGGTCGTGGACGCCGTGGACACGGCCGTCAAGGAGCTGGCCGTCGCCGACCGGACGCCGACCTGGGAGGGCTGGGCGGCCGTCGAGCGGATCAGCGAGGAGTACGGCATCCACGACGTGAACCTCGTCAAGCCGGGTGTCGGCGAGACCACGCGGGTGCTGCTGCGCCGGGTGCCGTGGAAGATCCTCGCGCGGGCCGGGGCGGGCGCCGACCTGGACCACGTGCGGCTGCTGGCCGAACAGCGCGGCGTGCCGGTCGAGGAGGTCGGCGAACTGCCGTACACCTGCGTCGGGCTGATCCACCCCCGGTACACGCGCGGGGCGACCGGCGCCGACGGCCGGGCGGTGAACCTCTGATGACGGTGCTGGTGGCGAGCGACCTCGACCGTACGCTCATCTACTCGGCGGGAGCGCTCGCCCTGACCATGCCGGACGCGCGGGCGCCCCGGCTGCTGTGCGTGGAGGTGCACGAGAGCCGGCCGCTGTCGTACCTGACCGAGACGTCCGCGCGGCTGCTGGGCGAACTCGGCGACGCGGCGGTCTTCGTGCCGACGACCACCCGGACCCGCAAGCAGTACGAGCGGATCAACCTGCCGGGGCCCGCGCCGCGTTACGCCATCTGCGCCAACGGCGGGCACCTGCTGGTGGACGGGGTGTCCGACGGGGACTGGCACGGGCGGGTGCAGGCGCGGCTGGCCGACGAGTGCGCGCCGCTGGACGAGGTGCGCGCCCACCTCGCCGAGCACGCCGACCCGGTGTGGCTGCGCAAGCTCCGGGTCGCGGAGGACCTGTTCGCCTACCTGGTGGTGGAGCGGGAGCTGCTGCCCGAGGAGTGGGTGAAGAACCTCGCCGTGTGGGCGGAGCACCGCGGCTGGACGGTGTCGCTGCAGGGACGGAAGATCTACGCCGTGCCGAAGCCGCTGACCAAGAGCGCGGCGATGCGGGAGGTGGCGCAGCGGACCGGGGCGGGACTCACGCTCGCCGCCGGTGACTCGCTGCTCGACGCCGACCTGCTGCTGGCCGCGGACCGCGGCTGGCGCCCGGGGCACGGCGAGCTGGCCGACGCCGGCTGGGCCGGGCCGGCCGTCGTCGCGCTGCCGGAACGCGGTGTACTGGCCGGGGAACGGATCCTGCGGGAGTTCCTGAGGACGGTCCGCGCCGAGGGCTAGCCGCAGCAGCCGCCGCCGCAGCAACCGCCTCCCGAGGCGGGGGCGGCGGGGCTCGCGGCGGTCCCGCCGACGGCCACGGTGGACAGAAGCTTTACGGTGTCCTCATGCCCTTGCGGGCATGCTGCCGGTGCGGCCGACTCGGCCATGGGGCGGGACAGTTCGAAGGTGTCGCCGCAGGAGCGGCAGCGGTACTCGTAGCGGGGCATGGGAACAGGCTAACCGGAGTACTGAGGGAGTGATGGGCATCACTGCGCCTCAGAATTTCATGAGTGTTCCTTTCTGTCCGATACTTGTGCGGAGATATTGAAAAGATCGCTGATAATTTGAGCTGGCCGCGAGGAGCCGAAAGACCGGGGGATGAGGGGGGCTCGCAGCGCCGCACCCACCGCGGCCCTGCCACCCGTCGTGTCTAACCGCGCGCGCAAGACCGAGTGCGAGGGGAGACGCAGTCGTGACGGACGCAACGGGGCGGACGGGCGACCCGGAAGACGGCCGTGACCAGGCCGGATCCCGGGGACGAAAGCCGTTCGAGCCGGACGCGACCCTGCATCTGAAGGTCGACGCCCTGCGGGCGGAGCATGCTCCGCGGCAGAAGGGCGACGACGCTCAGCGTGCCCAGGACGCCGCGCGACGCAAGGCGCAGGCCCTGTGGGACGAGCTGCACGCCAAGCGGGCCGCCGACTCCGGGGCCGAGGCGCGGGACGGGGGCGCGCGGAGCGAGAAGCCGGATCCGCCGCGGCACGAGGAGACCCTGCATCTGAAGGTGTCCGACCTGCGGGCGGACGTCACGATGCAGATCCGCGTGCCCGAACAGCGGCAGGACGAGCCGGAGTCGGAGGCGAGCGCCGCGGGCGGCCGTGCCGAGCGGCGGCGCAGCGCCCGCCCCACGCCCCGTGAGCGGGCGCTGGCGGCGGTGGCGGCGGTCCGGGCCTTCGTCGGGCCCCGACTCGCCCCGCTGGCCCCGTACGCGCGAAAGCTGCGGCCCCGGTATCCGCGCCCCGGCCGCACCGGCTGGCGGCGCTGGATGCCGTCCTGGCGGCAGTGGCTCGGCGGCGTCCTCGGCGGCATCGGCCTGACCGGGCTGTTCCTCGTCGTCGCCTACGCGGCCACGGACATACCGTCCAACCTCAACTCGTACGCCACCCAGCAGGACAACGTGTACTTCTGGTCCGACGGCACGCCGATGGCCAGGACCGGCTGGGTGCAGCGGCAGGACATGCCGCTCAAGGACATACCCGTGGACGTGCGCTGGGCCGTCCTCGCGGCGGAGAACGAGAGTTTCTACTCCGACCCCGGCATTTCCGTCAAAGGCATCACCCGCGCCCTGTACCGCACGGTCGGCCAAGGGGACACCGAGGGTGGATCGACCATCACCCAGCAATACGTGAAAAACGTCTATCTGACCCAGAACCAGACGGTGAGCCGGAAATTCACCGAGGCGATGATCTCCCTCAAGCTCGACAACAGGATGAGCAAGGACCAGATCCTGGAGGGCTACCTCAACACCAGCTGGTTCGGCCGCGGGACGTACGGCATCCAGCGCGCCGCCCAGGCCTACTACGGCAAGGACGTCAGCCAGCTGAACGCCAGTCAGGCCGCCATGCTCGCCTCCCTGCTCAAGGGCGCCGGTCTCTACGACCCCACCCTCAGCAAGGCCAACCACCAGCGGGCGGTGGAGCGCTGGTCCTGGATCCTGGACCGGATGGTCAAGATCGGGAAGCTGTCGCCGGCCGAACGCGCGAAGTACAAGACCTTCCCCGAACCCATCGAGACCAACAAGGCCTACGACACCGGCAGTCAGAGCGACTACCTGGTCGAACTGGCCCAGCAGTACGCCAAGAAGACCGCCCACATCTCGGACAAGCAGTTCGACCTCGGCGGATACCAGATCTACACGACCTTCGACCGCAAGAAGGAGGACACCCTCACCAAGGCGGTCACCAAGGCCCGCGCCCAGGCCCGGAAGAACGACCCGAAGCTCGCCGAGGCCGCCCACTACGGCGCCGCCTCGGTCACCACCGACGGACGGATCCTCGCGGTGTACGGCGGCCCCGACCACCGCAAGCAGGGCTACAACGACTCCAACGCGACCACCGTCCCCGCCGGCACCGCCTTCCTCCCCTTCGTCTACGCCGCCGGCCTCCAGAACGGCGTGCACAAGGAACGCGGCTCGGCCACCACGCCGATCACCCCCGAGACGCTCTACGACGGCGACGACAAGGTGCCGGTGACCACGCCCGACGGGCCGTACTGGGACCGCAGCGGCAAGAAGGTCTTCGCCACCAACGACAACGGGACGTCCTACGGGCAGATCGGCCTGGGCCAGGCCCTCGCCCGGTCCGTGAACACCCCGTTCATGCAACTGGGCATGGACACCGGCCTCGACCGGGTGCGGGCCACCGCGGTGGCCTCCGGCCTGCTCTCCGACAGCATCGGCGCACAGGTGCCCGCACTGTCCATGGGCAGCTCCACGCCCAGCGCGATCCGCATGGCGAGCGGCTACGCGACCTTCGCGTCCGGCGGCAGCCACACGGAGCCGTACTCGGTCGCCAAGATCACCCGCAACGGCCGCCGGGTCGCCCTCGACACCCCGAGGCCGTCCCGCGCGATCCGTGCCGACGTCGCCCGGAACGTCGAACAGGCACTCAGCGAATCGTTCCGTCTCGCCCATCCCGGCAGCTCCGAGGCCGCCGGCAAGGCGGGCGCCACCACCGCCTCAGGAAAGGACACCGCCTCCTGGTACACCGGCACGGCCTCGTCCGTGACCACGTCCGTCGTCGTCTACCGCATCGACCTCAACAAGTCCCTCGAACCGCTTCCGCTGGAGGGACTCGCGGGCAGTGACGACGACAGCGTCCCGTACGCGGTCTGGGCCCAGGCCATGGGCCTCGACTGACCACCGAAGCCGACAGCTCCCCACCCCACCCGCAGAATGAGCCCTGTATGAAGCCCCGCACGAAGTCGACAGCCGGCGGCCACCGCCGCAAGGCGCCCACCCGTGACCGCCGTCTGGCCCGCCCGGAATTCCTGACCCTGGCCGCCTTCCTCGTCGTCGCCTCCCTCGTCGCGGGCTACCTCGTGCTCTCCAGGCAGGACGACACGGCACCCACCGCCGCCGGCACCGGCAAGGCCTCGCCCGCCCCGTCCGCGAGCCCGAAATGGGACGGCAGGACCAAGGTCCTCGGAGACGGATCGACCTCGTACACCGGGCCGCAGAAAGACCAGTTGAAGCCCGAGAAACTCAAGCCGGGCCAGAAGCCTCCCCAGTTCGTGGTCTTCTCCTGGGACGGCGCCCTGGAGGGTGACGACCATCTCTTCTCGCACTACCGGGAGATGGCCAAGGAGTACAACGCCCACATGACCTTCTTCCTCACCGGCATCTACCTGCTGCCCAAGAGCAAGAAGTCGCTCTACACCGGCCCCATGCACTCCCCGGGCGACGCCGCCATCGACTACGCCACCGACCCCCACATCCGCACCACCCTGGAACAGCTGCGCCAGGCCTACGACCAGGGCAACGAGATCGGCACCCACTTCAACGGCCACTTCTGCGAGAAGAAGGGCGGCGGCGACTGGAGCGTCGCGCAGTGGAAGAGCGAGATCGACCAGTTCTACGCCTTCGTCGAGAACTGGAAGACCAACACCGGCTTCAAGGACATACCGCCCCTGCCCTTCGACTTCAAACAGGAAGTCGTCGGCGGCCGCGCCCCCTGCCTCGAAGGCCAGCCCAACCTCCTCAAGGCCCTGCAGAAGTACGGCTACCACTGGAAGTACGACGCCAGCTCCCCCGGCGACTACCAGATATGGCCCTCCAAGAAGGACGGCCTGTGGAACTTCCCCCTGGAACTGCTGCCCTACGGCACCAACATCCAGGCCCTGTCGATGGACTTCAACTTCCTCTACAACCAGTCCAACGGCGAGGTCGACGGCGACTCCTCCCAGTACGCCACCTGGGAACAGCAGACCGTCGACTCCTACATGAACGGCTTCAACCGCGTCTACTACGGCAGCCGGGCCCCGCTGTTCATCGGCAACCACTTCGAGGACTGGAACGGCGGCATCTACATGAAGGCCATCGACCGGATCATCCCGAAGATCTGCACCCAGAAGGGCGTCAAGTGCGTCTCCTTCAAGGAACTCGCCGACTGGATGGACGCCCAGGACCCGGAGACCCTCGCCCGGCTCCGCTCCCTCGACCCGGCACAGGCCCCCGCCGACTGGTCCACCGTCGTCAAGTGAGGCTCGCCGACGGTTGATTCCGGTTCCGTAACCCCCTTCACCCCAGCCACACACGCCGTGCGAAGATGCCGTCGCCCGGTAGGTGTACCGGCGTAGAGGGGAAACACCATTGAAATCAAGAAAACTGAGCCGTAAGCGCAGCCGTGCGGCCATAGTCACGGCGGCGGCTGCCTCGGTCGTCGCCGGCGTCGCCCTCGTGCCCAACTGGAGTGCGGGCGCGGCCGTAGTCGACGACCCGACCGTGGACACCGCGACCAAGGCGACCTTCCAGAAGCTGGCCGACGCGGTCTTCACCGACCGCACCCAGGCCCTCGTGCACGGGGCCACCACGAAGCAGAGCACCTCCCGCTTCTCCGGCGACGTCCGCCTGTCCAGCACCCGGTCGCGCGACGAGCACTCCGCGCTGACCCAGCTGCGCGGCCGCCAGAACAAGCTCGCCCAGCTCGGCGAGACGTACAGCGCCGGCAACACCCGGGTCACGCTCGACGCCACCCGGGTCACCGGCCGCACCGCCAAGGCCGACGTCACCGAGACCACGACGCTGACGTACGCCAAGGCCACCGGCAACGCGCCGAAGACCACCGGCTTCCAGTCCCACCACGAGCTGACCTTCAAGGCGGACCGGCAGGGCACCTGGCAGCTCACCACCATCAAGGACACGGACGAGGGCGGCCTCGCCGTCAACACCCTGTCCAAGCCGTCCGTCAAGGCACCCGCCACCGGCGACGACGGCAACACCACGCCGGACGCCCCGCGCGCCGCCACCACCCGCAACCCGGTGGCCGTGCCCAAGACGCTCACCGGCGGCACGTACGACTACAAGGCCATGGCGACCTACGCCGAGAAGTACTGGAACGTCTACAACAAGGACTACCCGGACTTCAACGGCCAGGGCGCCGGCGGCGACTGCACCAACTTCGTCAGCCAGTCCCTGAAGGCCGGCGGCTGGAAGCACGTCCCCGGCTACGTGTACGACTACACGAAGTGGTTCGGCACCGCCGACATCCAGTCCGACTCCTTCGTCGGCGTCAACGAGTGGTCCTGGTTCGCCCAGAACTCCAAGCGGACCAAGCCGCTCGCCAACGTCTACCAGGCGGAGGTCGGCGACGTCATCCAGATGGACTTCAACCGTGACGGGGAGAAGGACCACACGATGATCGTGACGTACAAGAGCAACGGCGTCCCGTACGTCACGTACCACTCGAACAACACCCTGCGCAGGTCCGTGGCGAGCCTCATCGCCTCGTACCCGAACGCGTACTTCTACGCCTACCGCACCTGATCACCCGCGGTGAGGGCCCGCTGCTCCGCCTCGGGGTGGCGGGCCCGCCAGTAGGGATTGTCGTGCGGCAGGTTCGTGCTGACCCGGCCGTACATCCCGAACACCATCAGCACGAGCCCCACGACGAAACTGAACAGCACGTTCTGGATCCTGAAGGCCAGGAAGTTCGAGTCCGTGTCCAGCAGGGCCAGGAACAGGAAGCCGTTCAGGATGAACAGCACCCCCAGCACCATGTTCAGCGTCGACGCGAAGTTCCCGCCGATCACCATCCCCGCGAACAGCAGCAGCCCGACACAGATCGACAGCACGCTCAGCGCGCCGTTGGTGTTCAGGCCGATCGCCATGTTCTCGCCGGTGTCGAAGAACCCGATGTTGTCGGTCAGCCCGAGGATCCCGAAGGCCAGCAGGAACAGACCCATCAGGCCCGCCCCGACCCGGTAGACCCGGTTCAGCCGGTGATCGACCGGCAGGGCCTCGTCGAAGAGGATCTGAGGCCGCGTCTGCCGGTGCGCCATGTGTGAGGCCATCTCCGCCTCCTGAATCTGATCTAGAGTGCGCGTCCTACCCAATATCCGCCCGCACGGACAGGTCGGCAACGGCTCACGGACCCGACGGCACCCCGGGGCGGGCGCTCACGCGTGACCGGTGCCCCGCTCCTCCCGGATCTGCCCGACCACCCGCGCCACGTTCCGCCGCACCGCCTCGGTCTCCGTCAGGAAATGCCAGTAGTCCGGATGGCGGCCCTCCAGCGACCCCACCGCCCGCTCCAGCCGCGCCACCGCGTCGTCCAGCGGCCGCGCGTGCCGCGGATCGGGACTGGTGCGCCCGGACATCGCCAGCCGCTGCGCGTCCCGGATCGCGAACCGGGTCCGCTCGATCTCCGCCTGCGGATCCTTCTGCACGGCGTTCAGCCGGGCCAGCCGGTCACCGGCCGCCGACACCGCCTCGTCCGTGCCGTTCAGCAGCGCCCGCACCGTCGACAGCAGCGACGTGGCGTCCGCCCACCGCTGCGCGTCCCGCGCGCCCTGCGCCTCCTTCAGCTTCAGCTCGGCCTGCCGCACGTTCTCCTCGGCCTGCCGCGGCACCTGCTGCAGATCCTGCCAGCAGGCCGCCGAGAACCGCCGCCGCAGCTCGCTCAGCACCGGATCCACCTGACCGGCCCGCGTCGTCAGAGCCTGCGCACGCGTCCGCAGACTCACCAGCCGGTGATCGATCTCGGCGGCCTTCTCCGGCAGCCGCTCCGCCTCGACCCGGACCGCCTCGGCCTCCCGCTGCACCCGCCCGGCCCGCTCCAGGGTGGCCTGCACACCGTGCTGCCCCGCGCCCTGGTTGAGTTTCGTCAGCTCCGGCGCCAGCGCCGCCAGGCGGGCCGCCAGCTCATCGGCCCCGATCGGGGTCGCCCGCACCGCGTCCAGCGCGTTGCTGGCCGCCAGCAGCGCCTGCCGGGCCCGCTCCACGGCCGGTGCCAGCCGCGCCAGCCGCGTCTCCGCCTTGCCGAGCAGCGGCCCCAGCGAGTCCGCGAACCGGTCCAGCTCGCCCTTCACCCGCACCAGCTCGTCCTTGGCCCCGGAGATCTCCCCGCGGGCCCGCGTCGCGACCGCGGCCTCCAGGTCGTCCCGGTCCAGGTCGTAGGCGTCGATGGCCTGGATGTACCGGTTGCTGACCTCGTCGATCCGCCGGCCCAGCGCCTCGAAGTCGGAGACCGCCCGACGGGCGGCGGGAGTGTCGTCGACGGCGGAGATCGTCTCTATGGAGATCCGCAGATCCCGCTGCGCGGTGTCCAGTTCGTAGAACGCGTTGGCCGCGGCGTCCTTGGCCGCCTGCGCCTCGGCCCGCTGCGCGTCCGCCCGCCCCCCGAACCACCGCCGCGTCCCGCCCCCGGCGAACGCCCCCGGCACCACGAGCACGGCGAGCAGCGGCAGGCTCACGAGCGCCAGCACGTCCCGCAACGGAGTGCGCCGGTCCCGCTCGGGGGGCGAGTACGACTGCTCGGATGCCGCCGAAGTCGCCGATGTCGCCGTCACTTGTCCCTCTCCCGTGCCGCGGTGCGCCCAGTGTGCTGGCGGTCCTGACATTCTCCCACCCGGGAAAGACGAACACACGGGCCGGTCAGTTCGCTGTCGGAGCGATCGGTCCGCGACGGGCGGCGGCAACCGTCCGGCTGTCGAACGCGTTGCCTTCCGGGGCGCGAGTCGTCGAACGCGGCGGAAGAATCTCCGGTCCGGGCGGTCGTAGGGGGCGGGAGCCGTGCGTGAACTCAGGGCACCGTTCGTGGCCCCCGCGCCCACCGGCGTGAGCCCACGGACGCGACTGCGGGTGTCCGGGCAGGACGCCGCGATGCTGACCGGGGCGGAGCCCCGCCCGACGGGAGCGTGAGGGACCCCGCTCCCGTCCGCCCGGACCACGGCCACGATCCGTGCCGCCCGGCCGCGCAGCGAACGCGGGGGACCAGCGGGCCCAGGACCACTCGGGGGTGCGGTGCTGAGCACCGGGCCCGGTACGGGGCCGGAATGCCGCTCAGTCCGTAGGAATCGCCGCGACCGCCCGGTCCGGGAAACGGAATTGCGGGACGGAGCCCGGGACGATGTAGGCTGTCGAATCGTCTCGGGTGCGTAGCTCAGTGGTAGAGCGCCTGCCTTACAAGCAGGATGTCGGCGGTTCGAAACCGTCCGCGCCCACACACGTCAGAGGCCCGCCATATGATCCGCGGCGGGCCTCTGTAGATCATTTAGGGGATGTTCGGGAGATCAACTCCCGAGAGCCGTCACGCCACGCTCCGCAGCGTCACCCGCCGTCCACGGCGCCACCGAGCCGTCAGCGCGTCCAGGCGATGCCGCCGCATCTCCGGCGTGATGTGCTCGTAGGTGCCCTCGATGTCCTTCGGCACCCACCCCATCGACGCGAACCGCAGCGCACGGTCCACGCGGTCCTCCTTCGTCCACGTGTCCGCGGTATGCCGGGCCGCGCGCATCGTGAACCCCGGCGGGATCGGCTCCCAGCCCTCCCGTCCACCTTGTCGATCCGCTTCAAGAGGAAGGTGTCCCGGTGCCCGCCCGCCAGTTCGCCCCGCCGCGGCCCCGGGTAGCAGTCCGTGAGGACCATGAGCCCCTGGACGCCACCGAGCCGCTGGTAGAGCATCTGCGCCTCTTCAGGCTGCGCCCACGCCTCCTCCTCGCCGTCGTCCACGTGGTCTTTTGTGGAGGCATCAGCAGTGGCAGTGCACACGTACCACAATCGTGGCGCCGGGCAGCTGCGACAGGTAGACCTCGCTGCCCGGCCATACAACCGTCCCTGGGGGAACGTGAGGACACGATTCCGGGTCGCAGAACGCGTGAACGGCACTTCCGACGCTCTCTCGCCACCAGCCGTCCACGGTGAGTACGTCAGTGTCCGGCGGAAGCTTCCAGGAGAACTCACGGATGTAGTCAGCACGGCTGCCGGAAAATCCGATGACGGGATGCTCCGTATGGAACGGGGAGCCCGGAAAGCCCAATCCGAGACTCCAGGGGTGATCGAGGTATGCCTTGATCAGCGGCTGGGCTCGGTAGGCGGCCACCATCCCGTCGTCCCAGGGGCCGCCCGGGAACGCGTGTGGATCATTTCGCCAACGCTCCACGAAGACCTTGAGCGGCAGGGCTGGCGGGTGTTCGCCGGACAGACGTTGCCACAGGTCCCAGGACGCGGCTGTCGCTCGTTCGGAAGCGGCTTGCGGCCGTGAGAAGTCGAGCAGGGCGCGCGGTCCACCGGCACAGACTCCTGGAGCGCTGGGAGCAGGGGTGCCGTCGTATCGGGCCTCGTCGTGGACGAGCCTGGGATCGTCCTCGCATCCGCGGGCGACCGCGAACCCCCCACCGTTGCTGCCACCGAGGATGCGGCGTGAATCCCACATGCCGCGGCCCGGGGGGTTGTCACCGTTCAGGTCGAACGGCGCGAGAGCGACGGCGAGCGCCCCCTCAATGTCGTCCGCGACCCCGGACGGCAGACACACCGTCACTGTCAGGCCGGCCATACGCCCTCCCCGCTCTATTGGCAGACAGCATGATCGCACCGAGCAGCCACGTTCGGCATGCCGATTTGATGGCGAGCAGGTCTCCCGTCCGTGCGGAGCCAGACCCCTGTTCAGGCGGCGCGTCCAGATTTACGTCCGCGGAGGGGCCGACAACCAACGTCGAACGAGCCACGACTCCGGTCAGTGCATCTCATGCAGCCCGAGGGCCGACCGTTGAGTCAGGTCGGCGCCCCGAGGATCACGTGAGCGTTGGCAGGCGTGGTGCCGAGCGCTGGTACGGGTTCAGTTCCAGGTGGGGAGGTGGCCTTCGGCGTAGCGGGCGCCGAAGCCGCCGGTGGGCAGGATCTCGTGGATGGCGGCGAGGTCGGTCTCGGTGAGGGTGACGTCGGCGGCGTGGGCGTTCTCCTGCATTCGGTCGGCGCTGCGGGTGCCGGGGATGGGGACGATGTGCTCGCCCTGGGCGAGCAGCCAGGCCAGGGCGAGCTGGGAGACGGTGATGCCCTTGCCGGCGGCGAGGGTGGTGAGGCGGTTGACGGCGTCGAGGTTCTTCTCGTAGTTGCCGGGCTGCCAGCGGGGGTCGTTGTTGCGCATGTCGGTGGCGTCGTACTGGCCGGCGGGCTTGGCGGTGCCGGTGATGAAGCCGCGGCCCAGGGGGGAGTAGGCGACGAAGCCGATGCCGAGTTCGTCCAGGACGGGGAAGAGCTGTTCGACGTCGCGCTCGAAGAGGGAGTACTCGGTCTGGAGGACGGAGACCGGCTGGACGGCGTGGGCGCGGCGGATGGTCTGCGGTCCGGCCTCGCTCAGGCCGAAGTACTTGACCTTGCCGGCGTCGATGAGTTCCCTGACGGTGCCGGCGACGTCCTCGATGGGCACGTTCGGGTCGACCCGGTGCTGGTAGAAGACGTCGATCTGGTCGACGCCCAGGTAGCGCAGGCTGTTGTCGGCGACCTTGCGGATGTTGGCGGGGGTGCTGTCCAGGCCCAGGCCGTTGGCGCCGAAGGTGAAGCCGAACTTGGTGGCGATCACCACCTCGTCGCGGACGTCCGCGAGGGCCTTGCCGACCAGGATCTCATTGGCGCCGGTGCCCATGCCGTAGAGCTCGGCGGTGTCGAAGAAGGTGACGCCCAGCTCGTGGGCGCGGCGCAGGGCGGCGATGCCAGCCGCCTCGTCGCCGGGGCCGTAGGCCATGGTCAGGCCCATGGAGCCGTAGCCGATCGCCGAGACGGTGAGGCCCTGGCTGCCCAGTGTCCGCTGCTGCATCGTGCTCTCCTCAGTTCAAACCAAACAGTTCGGTTTGAACTCTACGCCTGCCATGCCGCGCACTCAAACCAAACGGTTCGGTCGGGTACCGTGGAAGCATGACCCCAGCACCCCGCGCAGACTCGGCACGCGACCGTGTCATCGCCGCCGCCAAGGCCGAGTTCGCCATGCACGGGATCGCCGGAGCACGCGTCGACCGCATCGCCAAGGCCGCCAAGACCAGCAAGGAACGCGTCTACGCCTACTTCGACAGCAAGGAAGACCTCTACCGGCACATCTCCGCCCAGGAACTCGCCGCCGTCGCGGAAGCCGGCCGCCTGGACCCCGCCGACCTGCCCGCCTACGCCGGCCGCATCCACGACTACTTCCTCCAGCACCCCGAGCACTACCGCCTCATGCGCTGGGGACAACTGGAACTCGGCACCGGCCACACCACCCCCGACGACGCCGTCCGCCAGTCCGTAGCAGGCAAGATCGAGAAACTGCGCCACGCCCAGGAAGCCGGGCAGCTCGACCCCGCCTGGGACCCCGTGGACGTCCTCGTCCTCGTCAACCAGATCGCCATGGCCTGGGCCGGCCAGCCGGACCTGCTGCCCGCAGACGAGGCCAACCATGCGGCGTTCCTCGCGGCACGCCGAACCGCCGTCGTCGCCGCCGTCCAGCGCCTGTTCCCGGCAGCCGGTGCCTGACCTCCCACCGGCACACGAGCGGCACCATCACGCCGACAGCCACCCGAGCGGAGGAGGGAGGAGGTACGCCCGGCTCGACTGGGTCCGCGGCCGCCTGCGGTTCCCCTTCTTCCAGATCTCCACCCACTTGCCGAACGGAGTGCCCAGCTTCACCGGGTCAATCCAGGCCCCCACCCGGATCGCCGCCTCCTGTTCGGCTCCCCAGTCCTCGGCGAGCTTCTTGGTGGGGAACCCCGACTCCGTCAACCACGGTGGCTGGTGCCCGGGGGTGCCATGTGGACCGCCGCTGGGCTGCTCGCCATCGTCTTCTCGGTGGCCCGGCCCGGGCGGGATCTCGTCGGGGTGTCCGCCGCGATGGGGCCGCCGCTGCTCTGGTCGCTGGCCTGTGCGCTCGGGGGTTTGTCCGGCACGTCGTCGACGGCCTGGACCAGCGGATCCGGACGCTGGACGAGGCTGAGCAGGCTTCGCGGTCGCGGGCGGATCGGACGGACAGACTGCTCGGCCTGGCGCTCGACCACATCAGCCAGCAGGACGACCGGTTGCGCGCCCCAGGAATGCCGCTCGTGCCCATGGCGCCCGAGCTGATCGCCGCTCGCGACTCCCGATGATCGTGGCCTCCTTCCGCCTACGGGCGGGAGGGGGCCCTTTCGTCATGCCTGGATGGCGGCGAGGACCTGTGCCGTGTCGCCGAGCCCATCGAGGACGCTCTCGGCGCCCTCGTCCTTCAACTCGTCTGCTGAGGTCTTGCCCGTGGCGACCGCGATCACTCGGACGCCAGCAGCATGCCCACCCGCGACATCTGCTGGGGTGTCCCCGAGGAACACCGCCTCTGGCGCCGTGACGACAGCACGCTCCAGGGCGACACACAACAACTCCGCCCGGTCCTCGGCATCTTCCCCGTAAGCGCCCTCGTCCAGGCGAATGTAGGAGTCGAGGCCGAAGGTCGCGAGCTTCACCTCGGCGGCTTGGCGCACGTTGCCGGTCACCACCGTCTGGCGTACGCCGCGCCCATCAAGGGCCGCGAGGATCGCCGCGGCCCCCGGCAGCGCGTGCCCGCGCTCGCGCAGTTCCACAGCGCGCCGGACGTGGACCGTGCCAAGTGCGTCAGCGAACCGGTCAAACAGGCCCTCGTTGTAGGGAATGTCGTGCAGGCGCGCGGTCTCGCGCAGGATGATCCGCTCGGTCGCTCCTGTTACTGGCGCCTGCTCACGTAGCGGTACGCCTGTCACCTGCTCGAATGCCTCGCTCCACAGCTCGCGTCCCACCCCACGCGTAGCCATCAGGGTGTGGTCGATGTCCCAAAGCACCAACTCCAGCACCAACGGCTCCTCACTCGACGAACCCCGCGTCCCCGACCGCTTGAAACCCTACGCTCAGAGTCGGGAACAAGGAGTAACGCATGGTTGCAGCAGACCTTCCTATCGGGGACCGAATCAGGCACTACCGCGGCGGCCGCCGGCAGGACGCCGTGACCGGCCTCGTCGGTATTGCCCCCGACTATCTGTCCCAGATCGAACGTGGCATCAAGGTCCCCTCCCTGCCGATCCTGTACGCGCTCGCGCAGGAGCTGGGCGTTCCGGCCGCGGCCCTGCTGTCCGAGCGCGCGCCGATCGAGGAGGAAGCGTCGGACACTGCTGAGGCCGCGGTGGGCCGGGCGCTCCTCGGGTACGGGCCCGCGCGCAGCACCGAGCCGGTCGCCTCGGCCGTGCTGAGGGACCGGGTGGAGGCGGCGTGGCAGATCTGGCAGACCGCCGGAGACCGGTTTACCCAGGCTGCGGAGGTCCTGCCTGTTCTGGTCGCGGACGCCGAGCACGCCGCCCGGGCGGCCCGCACCGGTTCGGACGCCGCCGATGGTGGCACGCGCGGGAGCGGCTACGGGAGAAAGCGGCGCCGTCTGCCCGTCAGGTGCCCGATGGCACGAACGTTGCGCGGACGGTGTTTGGGCCCGCCAACGTTGCGCTGCACGCTCTGAGCATCGACATGGAGGCCGGAGAGACTGGCGAGGCGCTGCACACCGCGGACGCCATCGACACCAGTCCACTGCCTTCGCTGGAGAGGGAGTTCACGTTCGGGCTGGAGGTCGCCGCCTGCCACAGTCAGCGCCGTGACGACGCTGCCGTCCTCCTCGCCCTGTTGGGTCTGGAGGCTATCGCCCCCGAGGACCTGGCGCGGACATCGCTCGCTCGCCAGCTAAGCCTCACCGTCATCCGGCGTGCTCGGGCCATGCACGCCCGCCAGGCCGAACAGCTCGCAGAGCGCATCGGCCTCGTTTGAACGAGCCAATGGGTCACCCGAGCTGACAGTTCGGGTGAGGCTGGTGAGACCTGCCTACGGTCACGTGTGTCGGACGGATCACCGTGACCGTGGAGGCGAGACCCATGCCGAGCGAACCTGCGAGCAGCACCCTCGACACGCTTGCGCTCCTGGAACTCCCGGCCTTGGACGGGCTCACTGAGGCCCAGGCGCGTGGCGCCGACTGCGTCTGGTGTCCGCAGAAAGCCCCGACTCACCTCACGGCGGAGACCGCGGTCAACCTCGGCGAGCGCCGGCACCGGCGGCCGGGCGGCCGCTTCTCCACCTTCCCGCGCGCCTGCCGTGCCTGCTTCCGTCAGGCCGCGGCCGCCGCGCTGCGGGCCCATGCTGGGTCCTGCGAGCAGGGCGTGGACGACGCGGCCTTATGCGGCACCGCAACCGCCCTTCGCGCCTTGAAGGCGGCATGGTGACCGGCGCGGAGACCCCGGTACCCACTCCGGTGCGGGCCGCGCTGATCGCGCTCGGCCAGCACTGCCAGGCCTGTCGTAAGTGCCGGCCGACGTGGGTGGGGGACACCCCGGTGCATGGGGAGTGCGGGTAGGCGGACCGGCTGTATCGGGCGGAGGTGCGGGCCTCATGATCTGCGCACGCTGCGACGAGCCGATCGGATCTGTAGCCAGAGTGCGCAGGGCGGTAGCGAGGCTGCCAGGCTCGGGTGCTTGGGTCGGTCCAGAACGGTGCGTGAACTGCACTCTCGTTACATTCGCCCAGGTGGCTCGGTCATGACCGAGGCGTCGAGAGCCGCTCTTACAAGCAGGATGTCGGCGGTTCGAAACCGTCCGCGCCCACACACGTCAGAGGACCCCGGCCGGATCGGCCGGGGTCCTCTGTGTTTCTCACGTCTCCTCGCGTGTGTGCTTGAGGCGGCTGCGGGCGTGTACGCGGTCCGGTGTCGTGACCTCGGCCCAGAAGCGGTGGCCGCTGACGAAGACCGCGAGTTCGTGTTCGCGGCGGCGCAGTTTCTCCACCTCGGCCTGTTCGTCCTCGGTCCAGCCCGGCGAGGCGGGGCGCTCCACCTTGCGCCAGCCGCCGCCGTCGCTGAATCCCTCCAGCGGCACGACCGACCAGGGAAGCCGCTTCAGGAGGGCCGACAGTTCGGCCCGGACCTGATGCAGCTCCTCCTGACCGGCGAGGAGGTCACTCGGGAAGTCATAGGTCGCTGCCACGCCGACAATGGTACGCCTGTTCGATTTTAGGTGGCGAGTTGGTTCACGGGGTTCATGTGTTCGAGTGAGAGGCTGGGGGCCGGCACGAGCGGGTTCCCGCGGTGTGGGCGGAACGGGACAAGGGGACAGGATGAGCGGACGGCGGCCGGTGTTCGTGAAGGTGTGCGGACTGACCCAGGAGCGGCAGATCGACTGGGCCGTCGAGCTGGGGTACGACGCGGTCGGGATCGTCGTGACCCCGAAGAGCGGGCGGTACTGCCCGCCCGAGCGGGCCGTGGCGCTCGCCGGGTACGCCCGCGGCCGGATCCCGGTCTTCGCCGTGGCCCTGACGTACGCCGAGACGGCCGAGGTCGCCGGGCACGTCGACACCGTCCAGATCTACGAGAGCGCCGACGTGCCGAACCTCGCCCTCGCCTCCGCCTCCCCGCCCGAGCGCCCCGAGGACCTGGAGTACTTCTTCTACGACGCCAGCGCGGGCAGCGGTGTCTTCGCCGGCATCCCCGACTGGGTCGCGGACGTGCCCGGCAGGGTCGTCGTCGCCGGCGGCCTCGACGAGCACAACGTGGCCCGTGTCGTCGAGGCCGTCGGTCCCTACGGCGTGGACGTCTCCAGCGGCGTGGAGACCGCCCCGGGCGTCAAGAGCCGCGAGAAGATGGCCGCGTTCGTCGCCGCCGCCCGCGGCGCCGGACGGCACGGCGGCTGAGCGCCCGGCCTCGCCGCCGTACCGGGCGGCGCGGTCAGTGGCCCGCCTCGCGCAGTTCGCGCACGATCCGGGCCGTCACCGGCACGGGCACCCCGTGGCGGTCCGCCGCCCGCAGCAACGCGCCGCCGATCGCGTCGAGTTCGAGGGCCCGGCCGGCCTCCGCGTCCCGTTGCATCGAGGACTTGGCGGCGGGCGGGAACGCGTCGTACCGGGCCAGGGCCCGGGCCGGGTCCACCGGGGAGCCGCAGGCGCGGCTGACCGCGGCCGTCTCGGCGACGAGCGAGGCGAGTTCGTCGCGGTGCCGGGTGCGGGCCTCGCCGAGCGGGAGGCCGTAGCGGGTGGTGAGCAGGGCGAACGGCGCGAGGAACGACATCTTCGCCCACAGGGCCGCGCTCTCGTCGTCCAGGACGCGGGTGACCGGGCCCGCCGCGGTGAGGGCTTCGGCCAGGGCTTCCAGGCGGTTCCGGGGCACCTTGGCGCCGGTGAGGTCGATCTCCGCGAACGGGCTGGTGTGTTCGATCAGTCCGGGGGCGGTGCGGGTGGACTCGACACGGATGACGGAGGGGGCCACCCGGTCGGGGGCGTAGCGGGCGCGCAGCGGCGCCGGGTGCTCCACGCCGTTCAGGAACGGTACGAGGAGGGCGTCGTCGAGGGCCGCGGGCGGGATCCGGGTGAGGGCGTCGTCGAGGGCGGTCGCCTTGACGGTGATCAGGCAGGCGTCGACCGGTTCGCGCAGGGCGGTGTCGGCGGCCACGCGGGCGGTGAAGTCGCCGTAGAGGGCGCTGCGGACCTGGATGCCCGTGGTGCGCAGGGTGTCGGCCGTCCGCTCGCCCGCGAGGCACAGCACGCGGTGGCCGGCCCGGGAGAGCAGGGCCGCGAGCAGGCCGCCCACACCGCCGGGGCCGAGCACGGCGACGGTGAGCCGGGGCGCGGACGCGGTGCCCGGGGCGTCCGGGGTGTGCGGGGGGTTCGTCATGGGACTGTCCTCTCGTCGGTCGGCCCCGGGAGTGGTGGCCGCCTCGGGACGATCCTCGCAGGAGTGCGGGGCGCTGCGGGAGACTGGGCGCATGTGCCGGAGCATCAAGACCCTGCGTCCGCCTCAGCTGGCCGCGGAGGCCACCGAGGAAGAGATCCGAGCCGCCGCGTTGCAGTACGTGCGGAAGGTGTCCGGGTTCCGGACGCCGGCCGCGCACAACCGGGAGGTGTTCGAGCGGGCGGTCGACGCGGTCGCGGAGGCCACCGCCGCGCTGCTCGGCGGCCTGGAGGTACGCGGACGGACCCCGCACGAGGCCACCGGCTGAGGCGACGGCCCCCGGTGGGCCGGGCCGGGCCGGGTGTTCGAATGGTGGGGCCGGGCGAGCCGGGGCGGGTGTCTGCGCGGGGACCCGTCGGGGCTGGTCGGACATCCGGGCGGGTGCCGGGCCGGGTGGCCGTGCGGTGAGGTCCGGTGGGGTCCGGTGGGGTCCGGTGGGCTCGGCCCGGGGTTCGTGCGGCGCCCGGCGCCAGCCGGCTGGGGGTGGCCTGGGGTGTCCGGGCCGGGCCCGGTGTCAGGCCGGGCGTCTTCGCACGAGGAAGCCCGCCCCGGCTCCCGCCCCGAACAGCGCCACCACCGACACCGCCGTCGCCAGCCAGGTCGCGCCCAGCCACTGGGCGCCCAGGTAGCCGAGGGCGACGCTGTAGACCGCCCAGCTGAGGCCCGCCAGCGCGGACCAGGGGAGGAACTCGCGGACGCGGCGGTGGGCGGCGCCGGCGCCGAGGGAGACGATCGAGCGGCCGGCCGGGGCGAAGCGGGCCAGCACCACGAGGGCGCCGCCGCCGCGGGACAGGGCCTCGCCGAGACGTTCCTGCGCGCTGCTCAGCCGCCGGGAGCGGGCGATGGCCCGGTCCAGGCGGGCGCCGCCGCGCCGGGCCAGCCGGTAGGCGGCGAAGTCGCCGAGGACGGACGCGGCGGCGGCGCAGAAGGTCAGCGCGAGGATGTCGGGCACGACGTGCGGGACGTGGCCGGGGGCCGCCCCGGTGCCCGCTGCCGCCGCGGTCGCGGCGGTGATGACCAGCACGCCGCTGGGCAGGACCGGCAGGAACACATCAAGCAGCACGGAGAGGGCCACCATGGCGTATATCCATGGCCCGGCCTCCAGCGACCCCATGCTGTCCCACACGACGGTTCCCCCGTGATTGTCCTGCTGTGCCCCCCGACGTCAGCCATACAGCGTACGCGGAGGGTGTGACAGGAGTTTCACGGGGGGTTTGCGGAATCCGCAAAGGATTAAGCGGCCACCGGCGTGTCCCGTCCGGCGCCCGAGCGCTCCGGCCGCGGCCCGTCCCCGCTCGCCGCGGCGGCGGTGCGCAGGACCTCCCGCGCGATGGCGTCGGCGTCGGACAACGTCACCGAGTCCACGCCGGGCCGGGCGCCCGCCGCCGTCACCCAGTGCACGCCCTCGGTGGGCACGCCGAAGCCGAACCTCCTCGGGTGCGCCAGGCCGTGGCGGTCGATCAGCCGGTACGGGCGCGGCGTCACGTCCAGGCCGCCGGTCTCGTGGCCGTCCACCCGGTGCGGGCGGCACGCGCCCTCGCGCAGCAGCCCGGCCATCAGTTCGTCGCGGGTGCGGCGCAGGTCCGGCTCGGGGAGGCGGGCCTCTATGAGGGTGGTGACCCGGACCTCGGAGCCGGGCACCCGCGGTGAGCGCGCCACCCAGGCGCCGTCGGTCCGGTCCACTTCGAGGCCGGGGCCGAGCACGGTGACCACGCCGGCCGCCAGGAGCGCGGTCAGCTCCTCGACGCGTCCGCGGGGCGGTCCGATGGACAGGTGGGCGTTGAGCGGGGTGTACCAGCCGTCCAGGTGGGCCCGGCGGGAGGCGCCGGTCAGGCCGCCGTGGTCGACGACCAGCCGTATCTCGTTGCGCAGGTCGCGCAGGACGTCCAGGGCGGCCTTGAGCGGGCCGCGGACGTTGCCGAGGGCGGCCTGGGCCGCGTCGGCGCGCAGGTGCCCGAGGAGCCAGTCGTGCCAGTCCGCCGGATCCGTGAACTCCCGCTCTCCGTAGGGGTGCTGGAGGCGCCGCCCGCACCAGCGGTCCGCCGCCGGGACGCCGGCCCGGTCGAGGACGGCGCTCTCCTCGTGCCGTCCGTCGGCGGTCAGGAGCCGTTCGGCGAGGTCCGGGTCGCCGGTCAGGGCGGTGTAGTAGACCGCCTCGACCTCCTTCGCCACCAGCGGCCAGACCTCGGCGAGGAAGTCGGGCGCCTCGCCGGAGTCCGCGCGTTTGCGCAGGCTCGCGATCGTCTCGGGGGTGAGCAGCAGCGGGACGTGCCGGCCGTACGGGCCCTTGGCGTTGTCGCCGCGCGCCTGGTGCGGGACGCCCCGCCGGGAACCGGCGTACAGGCGGGGTTCGCGGCCCGAGGGCGTGTAGCGCAGGACGCCGCCGGGGGTGCGGGCGAACCGGCCGCCGCGGCCGGAGGTGAGCAGGGCCAGGTGGTCGAAGAAGTTGAGGCCGAGGCCGCGCAGCAGTACCGGTTCGCCGGGGGCGATCGGAGTGAGGTCGACGTCGGCCGGGTTGGCGGGGGGCAGGTGGCGCAGGCCGTGCCGGGCGGCGTGGGCCAGGTGGCCGCGCTCCTCGGGGGTCGGTGCCGCGGGCAGGTGGCCCTGGGCCAGCACCACCGCCGCCAGGCCGGTCAGGGCGTGCCCGTCGTCGAGGGTGAGCGTCTGGCGGCCGTCGGGGTCGTCGGCGAGGCGTACGGCTCGGGCGCGGTGGGTCCGGACGCGGACCGTCCGCGGTGCCCCGGCGACCGTCGCGGCGAACACCCATTCCAGGTAGCGGCCGTAGTGGGCGCGCGTCGGGTAGTCGTCGGCGTCCAGTTCGCCGGCCGCCCACTCGTGCAGGCTGGGGCCGGGCCGGACCGGGCCCGAGCACTCCACGCTGTCGTCGGTGAACAGGGTGACCTGGCCGGCCACGGTGTTCATCAGCAGGTCCGCCGGCTGCGTGGTGCGCCAGACCAGGCCGGGGCCCGGTGGCGCCGGGTCGATCACGTGCACCGTCAGGCGCGCTCCGGGGGGCAGCAGTTCGGGCGCGGAGGCGCACAGGCGTTCCAGGACGCTGGTGCCGCGCGGTCCTGCGCCGACCAGGGCGACGGCGACCGGGGCGGATTCCTGGGGCGAGACAGACAACGACGTGACTCCCGGGCGTGTGGGGGCGCTGGGCAGGAACACCGCCCGCACGGGATGAGGAAGCGGACGGTCCGCCTCATCATGCCGTCGGCGCGCACAGAAGCCAACGCGCACCCCACTCGACTCGGATGTCCCTCATGGGGCGGTGAGGGTGGACTCCTCCAGGGTCTCCAGGGTGCCGCCGCGCCGGGCCCGTTCCAGCCTGAGGCGGGCCGAACGGCCGTGCAGGGTCAGGGTCATGAGCTGGTTGCCGAACCACGGGCCGCCCTTCTTCCGCCAGGTCACCGGCGGTTCGGCGCAGCGCCCGTGCCGGGTGAACCGGCGGCCGAGGAACCGGGCGGGCGCGCTCCAGCCGAACCGGAAGCCGGCCCGCATCGTCGGCGGCACCGAGTTGTGCACGGGCGAGCAGGTGAGCTGGAGCACACGGGAGGCGGGTCCGGTGCCGGACGGCCAGGCGGGCTCGGCGACGTAGGCGTGGTGGACGTCCCCGGAGAGCACGCAGATCGACGCGGGGGCCTGGGGGCCCGAGCCGGTGCGGGCGATGAGGTCGGCCAGGCCGGCGAAGGAGGCCGGGAAGGCCGCCCAGTGCTCCAGGTCCGCCGCGCGCCGCAGCCGCTCCCCGAACCGGGCCCAGCGAGTGCCCCGTTCGCCCCGGCACAGCGCCGCGTCCCAGGCCTCCAGGTCGTGTACGAGGTGCGGCAGCAGCCAGGGCAGTGAGGTGCCGAGCAGGAGGTGGTCGCAGGACTCCCGGTCGTCGAGGGCCTGTTCGCGCAGCCACTCGGCCTCGCCGGGGTCGAGCATGGCGCGGTCGTGTTCGTCCAGCACCCGTGCCGCCCGGCTGTCCACCATCAGCAGCCGTACCCGCCCGAAGTCGCGCCGGTAGCTCCAGCGCACCGAGGCCGGGTCGGCGTCGGCCTTCGCCGCGAAGGCGCGCAGCTCGTCGGTTCCGTCGGGCGAGGCGCGTACGGCGGCGTAGAGCGGGTCGGCGGCCAGTTCGGCGGGGGAGAGGTTGCCGAGGTGCTGGTGGACCCAGTACGACATCAGCCCGCTCAGCAGCCGCTCCCGCCACCAGGGTGTGGCGCGGATGTCGGAGAGCCAGGCGGCGGAGGTGTTCCAGTCGTCCACGACGTCGTGGTCGTCGAAGATCATGCAGCTGGGCACGGTGGACAGCAGCCAGCGCACCTCGGGATCGAGCCAGGACTCGTAGTAGAGGCGGGTGTACTCCTCGTAGTCGGCGACCTCGGCGCCGGGCGGCTCCGACAGGTCGCGGCGGGCTTCCAGCCAGCGGCGGGTCGCGGCCGAGGTCTCGTCGGCGTACACCTGGTCGCCCAGCAGCAGGAGCACGTCCGGTCGTTCGCCGCCGGCGGCGACGCGTGCGGCCAGGCTGTCCAGGGCGTCGGCGCCGACCGGGTCGTGGCCGTCGGCCGGGGGAGCGGCCCAGCGGCAGGAGCCGAAGGTCACGCGGAGTTCGTCGCCCTCCGCGGGGGCGTGGATCACCGGGGCGGGGAACGGGGAGCCGGGCGGCGGCCACACCCGGGTGCCGTCCAGGACCACCTCGTAGGGCGTCGAGGTGCCCGGGGCCAGGCCGGTGACCGGGACGAGGGCGTAGTGGTGGCCGGCCACCTGGAAGGTGCGGGTGCTGCCGCCCGCCCCGTCCGGGCAGCGCACCTCGGCGGTGCACGGACGGCTCGTCTCGACCCAGACGGTCGCCGACGAGCCGTCGGTGTACCTCAGCAGTGGTCCCAGGCGCAGTCCGGCCACGTTCGCCCGCCCTCTTTCCCGGTCTGGTCCGCCCCGTCGCCCCGTACGGTACGGAACGACGGAGGCCGGCGGCGAGGCATCGACGCGGGAAAGAGCGCGGGAAGGGGGGTGGAGCGGGGCCGGAGGGCCGGGGGAAGGGGGACCGCCGCGGTCGCCGGGTGCGTCAGCAGCCGGAGAGGTAGCCGGTGAGCGCGCTCTTCTCGGCGGAGTCGACGGAGAGCTTGTAGTAGTACTTCACCTGGACCCAGGCGCGGACGTAGGTGCAGCGGTAGGACGTCAGCGACGGCATCCAGGTGGCCGGGTCCTGGTCGCCCTTGGACTGGTTGACGTTGTCGGTGACGGCGAGCAGCTGCGGGCGGGTGACGTCGTTGGCGAAGGCCTCGCGCTGCGCGGTGGTCCACTTGCTCGCGCCGGAGTCCCAGGCCTCGGCGAGCGGGACGAGGTGGTCGATGTCGACGTCGGAGGCGGCGCTCCAGGTGGCGCCGTCGTAGGGGGAGTACCAGGTGCCGCTGGTCGCGGTGCAGGCGGAGTTGGTGACGACGTTGGATCCGTCGCGCTTGAGGATCCACTCGCGGGTGTTGCAGGTGCCGCTGATGGTGTCCCAGGTGGGGAACAGGTCGCGCGCGTAGCCGGTGCGGTTCTCGGTGGCCACGGTGAGCGAGGCGAGGTAGGTGCGGGCGGTGGACGCGCTGACCGGGGTGGGGAGGGCGGCCGAGGCGCTCGGGGAGTCGAGGAGGGCCGCGGAGGCTATCAGGCCGGTGAACGCGGCGAGTATGCTGAGCCGTCGACGCGCGTAGAATTTCGGCATGCGAACTCCCTTGTGGGGGTGGGGTGTTGGAGCGCGGGCGTGGGAATGCTCGCGGTCCGGTGTTGCCGTGGGGTGAGCGCTCGGTTAGAAGTTAGTGACGTGGGCATGACACGACAAGGTGTGCGACGTGACTCACATCCGGGGACCCCGGCCTTGGGGATCGGCGCGGTCCTCACGTACCGTGGCGGGTGTTGAAGGGGAGTAGCTCTTCGCCGGACCGTCGACATACTGCTCAGCCCGTCTGAGCCGGCGCCCGGAGGCGGCCTCGGTCACGAGACCCGCCAGCGAGACCTTCGGCAAGCAGTGCACACCCGAGCCGTGCGGCGGCGCGGGTGATCCATGTGTGCTGCCGTGCCGAGGTGTCGTGTGTTCCGCGCGAAATGCAGCACTCTCGGTGGGGTGGCCCCGACCGATTGAGGACCCTTGATCAGCATCACCGTGACGGCGCTCGTCTTCGGCGTCATCTTCCTCGCCGAACTGCCCGACAAGACCGCGCTCGCCGGCCTCGTCCTGGGCACGCGCTACCGGGCGTCCTACGTCTTCGCGGGCGTCGCGGCCGCCTTCCTCCTGCACGTCGTGCTCGCCGTCGCGGCCGGCAGCGTGCTGACCCTGCTGCCGCAGCAGATCGTGCACGCCCTGACCGGCGTGCTCTTCCTCGGCGGCGCGGCCGTGCTGCTGCTGAAGAAGGACGAGGGCGAAGAGGAGGTCCGCAAGCCCGCCGACCAGTCGTTCTGGAAGGTCTCGGGCACCGGGTTCATGCTCATCCTGGTCGCCGAGTTCGGTGACCTCACGCAGATCATGACGGCGAACCTCGCCGCCCGCTACGACGACCCGCTCTCCGTCGGCCTCGGCGCGGTGCTCGGCCTGTGGGCCGTGGCCGGGCTCGGCATCGTCGGCGGCAAGGCGCTGATGAAGAAGGTGCCGCTGCGGCTGATCACGCAGATCGCGGCCGTGCTGATGCTGGCGCTCGGCGTGTGGAGCCTGTGGGAGGCGATCGCCGGCTGACCCGGGCGGCCCCCGCCGGGCACCCCGGCGAGCTGAAGAGCCGGTGAACGGTCGGCGACACCGGTGGCGGGAACACCGCTCCGTTTTGTACCGTGGAGAAACAAAGTGGCTCCCGCTCGTTTTCCCTGACCGGCGGGCGGGGCCGCTCTGTTCTGCCTCCCCCGGTCTGCCTAGGAGCTGCCCCGCATGACGGCCACCGTCCTCACCGCCCGCGCCCTTCTGCTCGACATGGACGGCACCCTCGTCAACTCGGACGCCGTCGTCGAACGCATCTGGCGGCGCTGGTCCGAGCGGCACGGGCTGGACGGCGACGAGGTCATGAAGGTCGTCCACGGACGCCAGGGCCACGCGTCCATGGCGGTGCTGCTGCCCGACCGGCCCGTCCGGCAGAACCTCGCCGACAACGCGCGGATGCTGGCCGAGGAGACCGCCGACATGGACGGCGTGGTGGAGGTCCCGGGCGCCGCGGCCTTCCTCGCCTCCCTGGAGGGCCTGCCGCACGCCCTGGTGACCTCGGCGGACGTGGCACTGTCCACCGCGCGGATGGCGGCGGCCGGGCTGCCGCTGCCCGCGGTGCGGATCACGGCGGAGTCGGTGGGCGCGAGCAAGCCGGACCCCGAGGGCTTCCTGAAGGGCGCGGCCGAACTCGGCGTCGCCCCCGAGGACTGCGTGGTCTTCGAGGACTCCGGCGCGGGGATCGCGGCGGGGCGCGCGGCCGGGATGCGGGTGGTCGGCGTGGGGGCGCGGGCCGGCGTGCACGGACCGGACGCGGTGGTGGCGGATCTGACGCGGGTGCGGGTGGAGGCCGCGGCCGACGGTTCCCTGCGGGTGCGGGTGGGCTGACGGGGCGGTCCTGACGCCGGTTGCCCGTCGCGCCGTTCCCCGCGCCCCTGAGGGGGAAGGTGCATCGGTCGTCGGGCGGGTGCGGGTTCGGCGGGGGTCGAGCGCGCAGTTCCCGGCCCCCCTTTCCGGCGTGGGTCCTGAAGCCGGGTTCGAGGGCAACCCCCGAGGGGCGCGGGGAACTGCGCGACGAGCCCCCACCGGGCCCGCACCCGCGCACGACCCGGACGGGTCCCTACGGCTTCGTCGTCTCCGATTCCAGTGCCGCCCGCGTGGCCGTCCCGTACACGCCCGACTCGTCGGTCAGGACGCCCCGCGCCACCTGGTACGTCCGTACCGCGCCCTCCGTCGTGCGGTCGTAGTCCCCGTCCGCCGTCCCCGGAAAGAGCCTCAGCTGTGCCAGCCGCTGCTGGAGCTCGGTGACCTCGGCGCCGCTGTCGCCGAGCCGCAGGACCGGCGCCTGGGTCGGCCGGGGGGAGGCGACCGTGCCGGTCGTCGACGCCGACCGGGTCGGCGCGACCGAACGGGAGGCCGTGCCGGACGGGCTCGCGCTCACCGTCCGCGACGGCGAGGCCGTCGGCGACACGCTCGCGGCGGCGGACGCGGACGGCACCGACGGCGCCCGCCCGGCCGCCGACGTCACCGGCGCCGCCGCCGACGGCGACCCCGTGCTCCGCGCCGGGTCGGGAACGCCCTCCCGGACGTCCCTCGGCGCCGCCGTGTTCCGCTGCGGCACCACCCGGGAGAACAGCCCGCCCGCCAGCCCGGCCACCGCGAGGATCCCGGCCACCGCCACCACGGCCGACACCGTCAGCACCCACCGGGGCGTGCGCCGGCGGGCCGGCACCGGGACGGCGGCCGGCGGCACGGGCACCGGCTCGGGCGCCTCCTCGGGCACCGGCGGCGGTACGACCGCCGGCAGCGGCTCGGTCCGGGCGCCGTCGGCCACGGTGTCTGCCTCGGTGCCGGAGAGGTCCACGTACGGCCGTATCCGCAACGGGTCGAAGTCCTCCGCGGCCGCCTGCTCGGCGCTGCGGGCGTCGCGCAGCGCGTCCGACGCCCGCCGGGTGCAGTCGCAGGAGGGCGTGTTGTCCGCACCCCTCGGCGCCCCGCACTCCGGGCACCGGTGGCCCCCGGTCGTATCCGTCACGGTGTGCGTTCCCTCCCCTTCGCGTCCCCTCGCGATCTCCACAGACTATGCGGCACACCCACACGTACGCGCACGGGATCCGCCTGTCTCAGGGGCGTGCGAAAAGGGCTCGACGGGCCGTACCGGGAGACACCGTCCACGATGGAAGACGGCTGAGAGCACCCGGGAGGTCTTCATGGCCCTGGACACGACGCACACCCAGGCGAGGGACGCGGAGCACGTACCCGGCAACGTGCTCGTCCCGATCGGCGCACTGCTGCTCGGCCTGCTGCTGGCCGCACTGGACCAGACCATCGTGTCCACCGCGCTGCCGACGATCGTCAGCGACCTGGGCGGTCTCGAGCACCTGTCGTGGGTGGTCACCGCCTACCTGCTGGCCTCCACGGCCGCCACCCCGCTGTGGGGCAAGCTCGGGGACCAGTACGGGCGCAAGCGGCTCTTCCAGGCCGCGATCGTCATCTTCCTCGTCGGGTCGGCGCTGTGCGGGACGGCCCGGGGCATGGGCGAGCTGATCGCCTTCCGCGCGCTGCAGGGACTGGGCGGCGGCGGGCTCATCGTGCTGTCGATGGCGATCGTCGGCGACCTCGTGCCGCCGCGTGACCGCGGTCGCTACCAGGGCCTGTTCGGCGCCGTGTTCGGCACCACCAGCGTGCTGGGACCCCTGCTCGGGGGAGTGCTCACCGAGCATCTGAGCTGGCGCTGGGTGTTCTACGTCAACCTGCCGCTCGGCCTGGTCGCGCTCGCCGTGATCGCGGTGGCGCTGCGCATCCCGCGCAGGTCGGACCACCACCGGATCGACTACCTCGGCACCGCGCTGATCGCCGCCGTCGCCACCTGCCTGGTGCTGGTGGCCTCACTGGGCGGGACGACCTGGCGCTGGGGCTCGCCGCAGCTCATCGGGCTGGTGGTGCTCGGAGTGCTGCTCGCCGTCGTCTTCGTGGCCGTCGAACGGCGGGCCGCGGAACCCGTGCTGCCGCTGAAGCTCTTCGGCATCCGCACCTTCACGCTCGCCGCCGTGATCAGCTTCATCGTCGGTTTCGCCATGTTCGGCGCGATGACCTACCTGCCGACGTTCCTCCAGGTCGTGCACGGCATCTCGCCGACCCTGTCCGGTGTGCACATGCTGCCGATGGTGATCGGCCTGCTGCTGTCGTCCACCGTGTCCGGCCAGATCGTCAGCCACACGGGCCGGTGGAAGGTGTTCCCGATCGCCGGCACCGCCGTCACCACCTTCGGGCTGCTGCTGCTCCACCGGCTCGACGAACACAGCTCGACGCCGGAGATGAGCGCCTACTTCTTCGTCTTCGGCCTCGGCCTCGGCCTGGTCATGCAGGTACTGGTGCTGATCGTGCAGAACTCCGTCTCCTACGAGGACCTCGGCGTCGCCACCTCCGGCGCGACCTTCTTCCGCTCCATCGGCGCCTCCTTCGGCGTGGCGATCTTCGGGTCGGTCTTCGCGAGCCGCCTCGCAGGCAAGCTCGCCGACGCCTTCTCGGGCGTGCGCCTGCCGGGCGGTGCCACCACGGACACCCTCAAGGCCGACCCGCGCGGCATCGCCGCCCTGCCGCCCGCGCTGCGCCCGGCGGCCCTGCACGCCTACGCGTCCTCGATCACCGACGTCTTCCTGTACGCCGCTCCGGTCGCCGCCCTCGGTTTCGTCCTGGCCTGGTTCCTCAAGGAGGACCGGCTGCGCGGCTCGGTCACCGCGCCGGACGTCTCGGAGACCATCCCGCCCAATCCCGTGCAGCGGTCGTCGTACGACGAGTGCTGCCGGGCGCTGTCGCTGCTCGGCACCAGGGCGGGCCGCCGCGAGATCTACCGGAAGATCAACGAGCGGGCCGGTGAGGACCTGCTGCCCGCGGCCGGCTGGCTGCTGCTGCGGATCCGCAGGTACGGCTCGGTCGAGCCGGGGCGGCTCGCCGAACGGGGAGCCGTCCCGATGACCGTCGTCCTTGAGGGCGCCCGCCAGCTGGAGGAGCGGCACCTCGTGGACCGGCTGGGCCTGGACCTCACCCTGACCGGGCAGGGCCGCGCGACCGCCGAACGGCTCGCCAGGGCACGGGAGGAGTCGCTGGCCGAGCTGCTCGGCGACTGGTGGACCCCGGACCGCCCCACCGACCTGGACCGCCTGGTGCGCGACCTGACCGACGGACTGTGCGGCGCCGAACGCGAGCAGCCCCAGAACCCCGCGTCCCGGCAGGTCAGTTGACGAGTTCCTTGCGGAACCAGTGCTCGGCGTACACGTCGTCGTTGTGCGCGGCCGTCTCCGTGTAGCCGAGCCGTGCGTACAGGGCGCGGGCCTCGACGAGATCGCCGCGGGTGTCCAGCACGATCCGCCCGGCGCCGAGCGCGCGGGCCGCGTCCTCGGCCGCCGCGACGAGGAGGGCCGCACCGCCCCGGCCGCGCAGCCCCTCGTGCACGAAGACCCGGGTGAGTTCGGCGGTGGCCGGGTCCAGGAGCCGTACGCCCGCACTGCCGGCCGGCGCACCGCCGTACCGGGCGATCAGCAACCGCCCCGAGGGCGGCGCGAGTTCGGAACCCGGCCGGGCGGCGATCTCGCGTTCCAGCTCGTCCGGGTCGGTGCGCCGGGCCTGGTGGCGCAGGTACCAACGGTCGCTGACCTCCGTGTAGTACGCCCGCCACAGGGCGGCGGCGACGGGTGAGCCGGGGTGCTCCGGAGTGATCGTCCAGGTGGTCATGGACGGCAGTCTCGGACAGGTCACGGGGGTTCGCGCAACCCGCTTCCCGGCGGATCCGGTCCGGCCGCGGGATTCCGGCTGTTTGCGGGGCGCCGTCCGGGTCACCCGGAGAACGAGCCGGCCCGTCGGGCCGAGACACCGGAAGGCAACCATGTCCACAGGCTTGATCATCGCAATTGTGATCGTGGCCGCCGTGGTCGTCGTCGCGGCCCTGTTGGCCGCACGCTCCAGGAGCAGCGGCCCGCACGGTCTGAAGCAGCGTTTCGGGCCCGAGTACGAGCGGGTCGTGGCCGAGCACGGCGGCGACACCAAGGCGGCCGAGCAGGAGCTCACCGAGCGGGTCCGGCGCCACGGCGACCTGCGGGAGCGTCCGCTGGACGAGGCCGAGCGCGAGGCCTTCGCGGCCCGCTGGACGACCGCGCAGGAGCATTTCGTCGAGTCGCCGCGGGAGTCCGTGAGCGAGGCCGACCGGCTGCTCGCCGAGGTCGCGGCGGCCCGCGGCTTCCCGGCCGGCGCGGAGTACGACGACCAGGTCGCGGCACTGTCCGTGCACCACGCCGACCACGTCGACGGCTACCGCCGGGTCCACCGTGCCGCCCAGGCCCCCGTACGCGAGGACCAGCAGAGCCAGGCGGCCACCGAGGAGATGCGCACGGCCATGATCGAGGCCCGCTCCCTCTTCGACGACCTGGTCACCTCGTCGGCCGGCGGTACCGGCCGACGCCACCGCGCCGGTGTCGGTGCCGACACCGGCAGCCATCCTCACCTGCCCCGGTCCACCGACCGGACCCGTCCGAAGGAGAGCTGACCGACATGACCGACGCGAGGACAGGGAACGACCGCCAGTCCATGAGCGGCGACATACGTCCCGGCGACGACGCGGTGCCGGGGAGCGAGGACCGCACGGGCGAGACGGCGGCCGGCCGCCGCGATCCCTCCGCCGCGAGGACCGCCGCCGGGCGCGAGGACGTCGCGGCGGGCCGCACGGACGGTCTGGAGGAGCCCCCCAGGCAGGCGGTCCTAGTGGCCGGCGACGGTCCGGGCCACTCCCCGGAGAAGGCGCCCACCGGCCGCCGGACCCCCGACGAGGCCCGGGACGTCACCAAGGCCGAGGACCACCGGCCGACGGCCGCGCAGGGCGACCGGGCCGTGCAGGGCGACCGGACCGCACAGGCTGACCGGGCCGCGCAGGGCGACCGGACCGCACAGGGCGACCGGGCCGTGAACGGCGACCGGGCCGCGCACGGCGAGCCGCTGATGGCGAAGGAGGAGTGCGGGCAGCTGGAACAGCGCCTGCAGCACGCGGTCACCGAGTTCGTCGACGAGCCGCGCGCCGCCGTGGAGGAGGCCGACCGCGCCCTCGAGGAACTCAGCGCCCGCTTCACCGAGGCCGTCGACCGGCGTCGGCGCACCCTGCGCGGCAGCTGGCAGGAGACCGACCGGGACCGCCCCGGCACGGCCGACACCGAACAGCTCCGGCTGGCCCTGCGCGACTACCGCGAACTGGCCGACCGGCTGCTACACATCTGAGCCCCCGTCCCCGTCCCCCGCCGCCGTCCGGCGCTCCCGCCACTCCAGTACGACCGCTTCGACGTCGTACGGCTTCTTGCCGAGCGGGGGTCCGGGCGGCGGCTTGAACATCATGTCCCGGATCTTCGCGTTGACCTCGGTGAGGATGCTCCGGACGATCCGCTCGGAGGGAGCCGCGTAGGCCGCCGCCAGCGCGTCCTCGGCCTCCTTGCGCAGCGCGAGGGCCGGCGGCAGCATCGCCAGGCCCTCGCGGGCCATCTTCCGCTTGACCCACCACAGTTCGTCGTACGACGTCTCCAGCTCGGCCGGCAACGGCCGCCCCGCACCGGTGAGTCGGTCGAACTCACCGCGCTGCTGCGCGTCACGGATCTGCTTGTCGACCCAGGACTCGAACGGTACCCCGGGTGGCTTTCGCTCGGTCATGACTTCATTGTGCCGGACGCGGCCGCGCCGGGCGTTTTATCATGCGCCGGAGATCCAGGAACGATCCAGGAACCGCGCAGGGGGAAAGCACGTGCTCGAACTCACCATGGCCTCCGTGTCCGGGGACGCGGGCGAAACGGCCGGCATGCTCATGGCCGACGCGCCCAGCGAACCGGGCGCCGTGCTGCGAGTGGGGCGCGACGCCTCCGTCTGCCGCCTCGCGACCCCCGACGACTGGCTGTTCGTCTCCCGGGTGCACCTGGAGTTCCGGTGCGGGCCCGAGGGCGGCTGGCAGGTCACCTGGCTGCGCGGCTCGCAGGCCGAACCGTCCTCCGAGGTCCTGCTGACCGTCGGCGAGTACGCCCAGGCCATCGGGTACGGCATCTCGGTCGCGCTGCCCCGGGGCGGCTCCGGCGAGATCGTCGTCCGGGACCGCACCGCCCCGCGCAGCGTCAACGTGGGCTTCTACCACGAGGCTTGAGAACCGCCCCGGTCCGGACCTAGGCCAGGACCCGGGCCAGGGCGAAGCCGTCGTAGCCCTTGCTGCCGACCGTCTGGATCGCCGTACCGCTCAGCCTCGGGTGGGTGGCGATCAGTTCGATCGCGGCACGGGTGCCGACCACGTCCGGTGCGCTGCTCCCCTCGTCGATCACCCGTCCCTCGCGCACCACGTTGTCGAGGACGATCAGGCTGCCGGCGCGGGTGAGCCGCAGCGCCCATTCCACGTAGTGCGGGTTGTTGGCCTTGTCGGCGTCGATGAAGACCAGGTCGAAGGGGGCCGGGTTCTCGTCGGCGAGCTTGGGCAGCGACTCCAGGGCCGGGCCGACCCGCACCTCGACGATGCGCTCCAGTCCGGCGCGGGCGATGTTGCGCACCGCCACCTCGGCGTGCCGGGCGCTGTACTCCAGCGAGATCAGCCTGCCGTCGGCGGGCAGGGCACGGGCCAGCCAGATCGTGCTGTAGCCGCCGAGCGTGCCGATCTCCAGGATGTTCCGGGCGTCCTGGATCTGCGCGAGGAGCTGCAGGAGCTTGCCCTGGCCGGGCGTCACGCCGATGGGCGGGAGGTCGCCGGCCTCGCTCTCGCGCAGGGCCGCCTGGAGCACCTCGTCGTCCGGTGAGAGCCGGCTGGTGAAGTAGAAGTCGACGTCGTCCCACAGCTGAGAGCCGCTCATGCGTCCGCTGCCTTTCCGATGTCCGTAACTGCCCGCTGACAGCTATCTGCCTAGCACTACCGAGACGGTGGACGACCAGATGACCCACCGCCCCGGTACCGTACGGAACTCAGCCGATCGGCGCACGGGTCCGGGCCGACGGGCCACCGACCGCACCGGCTCCGCTCCCCGGCGCCGGACTGCTCTGGCCGGGTGCTTCGACGGACGGCGGCGAACCGGGCAGGGGCCTGCCCGCCGTCTCCTTCATCCGCCAGGCCGCGAAGCCGCCGATGACCGCCGCCGCCATCATGTAGTACGCGGGCATCATCATGTCGCCGGTCGCGCCGATCAGCGCGGTCACCACCAGCGGGGTCGTGCCGCCGAACAGGGACACCGAGACGTTGAAGCCGATGGACAGGGAGCCGTAGCGGACCCGGGTCGGGAACAGGGCCGGGAGCGCCGCCGGCATCGCCGCCGTGAAGCAGACCAGCAGCAGGCCCAGGGCGGCCATGCCGAGGCCGACCGCGACCAGGCTGCCCTGGCGGATCAGCAGCAGCGCCGGGACGGAGAGGAGCAGGAAGCCCGCGCAGCCCGCCGCGATCACCGGACGGCGGCCGACCCGGTCGGTCAGCGCGCCGGCGAACGGCTGGACGATCATCATCAGGGTCATGACGGCGAGGACCACCAGCAGACCGTGCGTCTCGTCGTACTTCAGCTCGCTCGTCAGGTAGCTCGGCATGTACGACAGCAGCATGTAGTCCGTGACGTTGAAGACCAGGACCAGGGCCACGCACAGCAGCAGGGACCGCCACTGGCCGGTGATCATCGCGCGGAGGGGGACCTTCGGGCGGGCGGACTCCGCCTTCTCGACCTCGGCGGCGAAGGCCGGGGTCTCCTCCAGGCGCATCCGCAGGTAGAGGCCGATGACGCCCATCGGGCCCGCGATCAGGAACGGGACGCGCCAGCCCCAGGAGGTGAGGTCGCCGTCGGAGAGCAGGGCCGTCATCAGGGTGACCAGGCCCGCGCCGCCGATGTAGCCGGCCAGCGTGCCGAACTCCAGCCAGCTGCCGAAGAAGCCGCGCCTCTTGTCCGGCGCGTACTCGGCGATGAACGTGGACGCGCCCGCGTACTCGCCGCCGGTGGAGAAGCCCTGCACCAGACGGGCGGCGAGCAGCAGGATCGGGGCGCCGACGCCGATCGTCGCGTACGAGGGGATCAGGCCGATCGCGAAGGTGCCGGCCGCCATCATGATCATGGTGACGGCGAGGACCTTCTGGCGGCCCACGCGGTCGCCGAGCGGGCCGAAGACCATGCCGCCGAGCGGGCGGACCAGGAAGGCCGCGGCGAAGGCGCCGAACGTGGACAGCAGCTGGGCGGTCGGGTTGCCGGACGGGAAGAAGACCTTGCCCAGCGTCACCGCGATGTAGCTGTAGACGCCGAAGTCGAACCACTCCATGGCGTTGCCGAGCGCGGCCGCCTTCACGGCGCGCCTGACCAGCGCGGGGTCGGTGACGGTCGGCGCGGGTGCGGCGGCCCTGCGGGGGCCGGGGACCGGGACGGACGGGGTGACGGCTGGGGCGGTCGCCAAAACGGGGCTCGCCTACCTTTCGACGGGGACAGGGGCGTGGCCCGTGCGGCGCCGGACGGGTCGGAAAGCGACGATAGGGGGCTTTGGGCCGGTTACGTCGCGTACACGCATCCGTGCAGTGTGCAGCTGAACGCGGTGTATGCAGGCACGTATGCCCGTTCCGGCGCAGGTGTGCGGGCCGCCCATTGTGATCCTTCTCGCGCCCCGCGGGCGCAACCGGACGGGCTGCCGCCCGTGGACCCGGCGCCGCCGGCTGCGCCGGCAGGCCCTCGGTCCCGCGCCGACGGGCCGGGCCGGACGTTCCTTGCCTGCCCGGCCCGTCGGCGGTTCCGGGGCGACCGCGTCGGGCGGGGCGGCCCACCCGCTCCGGGCCGCCCCGCCGGCGCGCCGCGGCGGGCCCCGGACCGGCCGGGGCGCGGGCCGCTACAGCCGCTGGAGGATCGTCCCGGTGGCCAGGCCGCCGCCCGCGCACATGGTCACCAGGGCGAACTCCTTGTCCGTGCGTTCCAGTTCGTGCAGGGCCGTGGTGATCAGGCGGGCGCCCGTGGCTCCCACCGGGTGGCCGAGCGCGATGGCGCCGCCGTTGACGTTGACCTTGTCCAGGCTCTGTTCGAAGACCTGGGCCCAGCTCAGCACCACCGACGCGAACGCCTCGTTGATCTCGACCAGGTCGATGTCCGCGAGGGTCATGCCGGCCTTGCCGAGTACGGCCCGGGTCGCGTCGATCGGTCCGTCGAGGTGGAAGTGCGGATCGGCGCCGACCAGGGCCTGGGCGACGATCCGGGCCCGCGGGCGCAGCTTCAGGGCGCGGGCCATCCGCTTCGACGCCCACATGACGGCCGCGGCGCCGTCGGAGATCTGCGAGGAGTTGCCCGCGGTGTGGACGGCGGTCGGCATCACCGGCTTCAGCCCGGCGAGCGCCTCCGGTGACGTGTCGCGCAGGCCCTCGTCCCTGTCGACCAGGCGCCACATGCCCTGCCCGGCGTGCTGCTCCTCCTCCGTCGTCGGCACCTGCACGGCGTAGGTCTCCCGCTTGAAGCGCTCCTCGGCCCAGGCGTGCGCCGCCCGCTCCTGCGAGAGCAGTCCGAGCGCGTCGACGTCGTCCCTGCTCAGGCCGCGGTGGCGGGCGATGCGTTCGGCGGCCTCGAACTGGTTGGGCAGGTCGACGTTCCACTCGTCGGGGAAGGGCTTGCCCGGTCCGTGCTTGGAGCCGGAGCCCAGCGGCACCCGCGACATGGCCTCCACGCCGCAGCTGATCCCGACGTCGATGACCCCGGCGGCGATCATGTTCGCGGTCATGTGGGCGGCCTGCTGCGAGGAGCCGCACTGGCAGTCGACGGTCGTGGCCGCGGTCTCGTACGGCAGTCCTACGGTCAGCCAGGCCGTGCGCGCGGGGTTCATGGACTGCTCTCCGGCGTGGGTCACCGTGCCGCCGACGATCTGCTCGACGCAGTCGGCGGGGATGCCGGTGCGGCCGAGGAGTTCACGGTAGGTCTCGCCCAGGAGATAGGCGGGATGCAGGTTGGCGAGCGCGCCGCCGCGCCTGCCGATGGGGGTGCGTACGGCTTCGACGATCACGGGTTCCGCGGCCATGGGGGCTCGGTCCTCTCCTCGGTCGCCCGCGCGGCGCAGGGGCGTCCCGGCCCGGCCCGCCACGCAGAACTAGAACGCGTACTAGTTCTGTGTGCAGTCTGCTGACAGGCCGTCCGCAACCGCAAGAGGGGTGCACGCAATTGGGGCGACCGTGCCCCTTGCTACTTGTAGAACCCGTTACTACCTTCACCGGCAACCAGTGCGTTCTGATGGTCCGTCAGAATGTGCCGGAGTGCCTCTGTCCAGGTTCGTCCACGGTGGGAGTGAGTCGCCATGCCCTGTCCCGCGCTGCCCGACGGGTTCGACCTCACCGACCCCGATCTGCTCCATCGGCGGGTGCCGCTGCCGGAGTTCGCCGAGCTGCGCCGGGCGGAACCGGTCCGCTGGATCGAGCAGCCGCACGGCCTCGCCGGTTTCGCGGACGACGGCTACTGGGCCGTCACCCGGCACGCGGACGTCAAGTACGTCTCCACGCACCCGGAACTCTTCTCGTCCTGGCTCAACACGGCGATCATCCGTTTCACCGAGCACATCCCGCGGGACGCGATCGACGCCCAGCGGCTGATCCTGCTGAACATGGACCCGCCCGAGCACACCCGGGTCCGCCAGATCGTCCAGCGCGGCTTCACGCCCCGCTCCATCCGCGCCCTGGAGGACCGGCTGCGCGCCCGCGCCCTGGCCATCACCGACGCGGCCCGCGCCCACTCGGGACCCTTCGACTTCGTCACCGAGGTCGCCTGCGAGCTCCCCCTCCAGGCGATCGCCGAACTGATCGGCATCCCCCAGGACGACCGGGCCAAGATCTTCGACTGGTCCAACAGGATGATCTCGTACGACGACCCGGAGTACGCGATCACCGAGGAGGTGGGCGCCGAGTCGGCCACCGAACTGATCGCCTACGCGATGAACATGGCCGCCGACCGCAAGCGGTGCCCGGCCGCGGACATCGTCTCCACGCTGGTGGCCGCCGAGGACGAGGGCAACCTGAACTCCGACGAGTTCGGCTTCTTCGTGCTCATGCTCGCGGTCGCCGGGAACGAGACCACCCGCAACGCCATCACCCACGGCATGCACGCCTTCCTCACCCACCCCGAGGCCTGGGACCTCTACAAGCGCGAGCGGCCCTCGACCGCCGCCGAGGAGATCGTCCGCTGGGCCACCCCGGTCAACTCCTTCCAGCGCACCGCCACCCAGGACACCGAGCTGGGCGGCAGGCTGATCCGCAAGGGCGACCGGGTCGGCGTCTTCTACGCCTCGGCCAACCACGACCCCGAGGTCTTCACCGACCCCGACACCTTCGACATCACCCGCGACCCCAACCCCCACCTCGGCTTCGGCGGCGGCGGACCGCACTACTGCCTGGGCAAGTCCCTCGCGGTGCTGGAGATCGACCTGATCTTCCACGCGATAGCCGACGCGATGCCCGGCCTGCGGCTGGTCGGCGACCCGGACCGGCTGCGCTCCGCGTGGATCAACGGGGTGAAGCACCTGCGGGTCACCACGGCGTGACCCCCCGACCCGGGCCGACGGCTCCCGGCGCCGCCGGCCCGCCCCGAGGGAGGCAGGAGCACACCTCTCCTACGCCCCGTTCCTGCCTCCCCCGAGACGCCGGCAGCCGCACCCGCCCCTCACTCCCGCCCGGAGGTCACCACCGCCAGCACTCCGGAGACCGCCGCCGCGACGAGCAGGGGAACGCCGAGGCCGTGGTGCAGGACCAGCCAGGCGCCCAGGACCGCGCCCGCGATCAGCGCGAGGACCGCGGCCACCCGGCGCGGTGAGCGCGGCCGGGTGGCGTCGCCGAGGTGCGACTCGGCCACCAGGCCGGTCAGGGTCGTCGTCAGGACCGTGGTCGCCGTCAGGTCGGTGATGCCGAGCTTGCGGACGTTCGCGTTGCGCAGCCCCATCGCGAAGGCGGTCAGCCCGATCAGGGTGTACGTCGTCGCCGTCCCGCCGGTCCGGGTCAGCGCCACCACGGCCGCCGCGGCCACCAGGACCGCCTCGGCCGCCAGCGCCACCCGCATCCAGCGTCTGCGGGAGCCGCCGCCGAACCGGGCCGCGACCCGGCCGCCCGTGGCGGCGCCCAGCAGGAAGGCGGCCAGGGAGGCCGCCGAGTGCGGGACGGAGAAGCCGGGCGCCCCGGCCGCCGCGAAGCCGAGGACCACCACGTTGCCGGTCATGTTCGCGGTGAAGACGTGACCGAGGCCGAGATAGCTGACGGCGTCGATCATGCCGCTCAGCACGGTCAGGGCCAGCAGCACGAAGACCAGCCGCACACCGCGGGTGCCGGGCTCGCGGGTCGGTGTCGCCGTGGGCATCGCACCTCCGGTGGGGTCTGCGCCGGGCCGGGCGGCCGGGGCCCGTGTGCTCCCGGACATCAGTGCACCACGTCCGGACACACGTCGGCACCCTCGCCCGGGAGGAGGGGGCGAGGGTGCCGGGATGCGGGGGAGCGGGGCGGCCGGCTCAGTACCAGCCGTTGGCCTGCCAGAAGCTCCAGGCGGCCGTCGGGCTGCCGTAGCGGGAGTTCATGTAGTCCAGGCCCCACTTGATCTGGGTGGCCGGGTTCGTCTTCCAGTCGGTGCCGGCGGACGCCATCTTCGAGCCCGGCAGCGCCTGGACCAGGCCGTAGGCGCCGGAGGAGCTGTTGGAGGCGCTGGGGTTCCAGCCGCTCTCGTGCGAGACGATCTTGCTGAAGGCGGCGAACTGTGCGGCGTCCGGGATCATCTTGTGGGCGATCGCCTGGGCGGAGGAGGCCGAGCCGGTGGCGGCCTGGGCGGGCGCCGCGCTCAGTGCCATACCGGCGGTGGCGGCGGCCACGGCGGCGGCGGTGAGGACCTTCTTCGGGGAGGCGACGCGGCGGATCACGGACACGGACACGGAGAACCTCGTTCGTCGGGGACAGGGGGCCGCCGTGCTCCGGAACCACCCGCGGGCGGTGACCGGGTGCGTCGGCTCCGCGGCCCGGTGGGGCCGGTGGTGCCTGGCGACGTCGTCCAGAGAAGCAGCCCGCGAACCCGTCCGCAATCACCCCTTTTACTAGTTGTGGTCGCATACGAGCATGTCGGCACCCGTGTGACGTGGCTCTCGAAGCGCAGGTCGAAGGCCTGGCGAACCGGACATAAGGGAAAGGTCGGGCTACGATCCGGGATCGTAGGTGACCTGGGTCATGTGGGGTGCTTCACCGGCCGCGTCACCGGCTGCGTACGACGCCTCACGCGCCGGGGTCGTCGAAGGCGACCGCGATCTCGAAGGCGGCCCGCCGGGTCGCCCGGCGCAGCGCCCGCAGCAGCGCCGGCCCCAGGACGAGGGTGAGCACCACCGTGCACAGCGCCCGGCCCAGGTTCCAGCCCATCGCGGTGGCCAGGCTGTAGGCGAGGAACCGGGCCAGGTTGGCGGCGGGCCCGGCGTCCGGGTCGAAGGCGATGTTCGAGGCGGTGCCGGACAGCAGCGGCCAGCCGGCCAGGTCCACGACCATGCCGTAGCCGAACGCGGCCAGGAAGCCGTAGGCCGCCAGCAGCACCGTTTCGGCGCGCCCGCGCAGCCGGCCGGTCCCCGGCAGCAGCCCGGCACCCATCGTGAACCAGCCCATCGCCAGCATCTGGAACGGCAGCCACGGCCCCACCCCGCCGGTGAGCAGCGCCGACGCGAACATGGTGAGCGAGCCGAGGACGAACCCGAAGCCCGGCCCCAGCACCCGCCCGCTGAGCACCATCAGGAAGAACATCGGCTCGATCCCGGCGGTGCCCGCGCCGATCGGCCGCAGCGCGGCGCCCGTCGCGGCCAGCACACCGAGCATGGCGACCGCCTTCGGGCCGAGCCCCGACTCGGAGATCGTCGCCCCCAGCACGGCGACCAGCAGGAGCAGCAGGCCCGCGAAGAGCCAGGGCGCGTCCTGGGCGTGCGAGGTGATCCGGGAGCCGGGCGGGGCGAGGAAGGGCCAGCCGACGGCGACCGCGCCGACGGCGCTGACGAGGAGCAGGGCGGCCAGCGAACGGGGGCCGAGGCGCACCGGGCCGGTCATGCCAGCGCCTCCCGCACCTGGGCCACGGTCAGCCACCGCTGGGGGGCGAGGATCTTCGTCACCTGCGGTGCGAAGGACGGCGAGGCCACCACGATGTCGTCCGTCGGCCCGTCCGCGATCACCTCGCCCTCCGCGAGCAGCACGACCCGGTGCGCGATCTCCGCGGCCAGCTCCACGTCGTGGGTGGCCAGCACGATCGCGTGGCCCTCGGCGGCGAGCCCGCGCAACACGCCGACCAGCCGCGCCTTCGCCGCGTAGTCAAGGCCCCGGGTCGGCTCGTCCAGCAGGAGCAGCGGCGGCCGGGCGGTCAGCACCACGGCCAGCGCCAGCGCCAGCCGCTGCCCCTCGGAGAGATCACGGGGATGGGTGTCGTCCCCGACCCCGGGAAGCAGCCCGGACACCAGCGCACGGCAGGTCCCCGGCGCCGCCGCGGCGTCCCGGTCGGCAGCCGCGCACTCGGCGCCGACGGTGTCGGCGTACAGCAGGTCACGGGGTTCCTGCGGGACCAGTCCTACCAGGCGCACGAGGTCGCGCGGGCGGGTGCGGTGCGGTGTCGCGCCGCCGACCCGGACCGTCCCGGCCGTCGGCTCCACCACCCCGACCAGGGCGCCCAGCAGCGTGGACTTGCCGGCGCCGTTGCGGCCCATGAGGGCGACGGTCTCACCGGGCGCGACGCTGAGAGCGACGTCGCGCAGCGCGTCCACCCGGTCCCGGCGGACGGCGAGCGAGCGGACCTCGGCCAGCGGCGCGACGCCGGACCCGGACACCGCCTTCGCCCCGGCGGGCCTTCGGACACCGGTTTGCCGCCGCGCCGCACCGGAGGCGGCGTCGACGGTCCCGGTTCCGCTCTCCTCGGGGGCGGCGGCGGCCGGGGTGCGCCGGGCCGGGATCCGGCCGTCGAGCCGCTCCCGCAGCCCGGCCGCCCGGCGCCGGGCGTCGCGGACGGTCATCGGCAGCGGCGACCAGCCGGCCAGCCGCCCCAGCTCCACCACCGGCGGAGACACCGGCGACACGGCCATCACCTCGGCGGGCGTCCCGCACACCGGCACGGCCCCGGGCCCCGGAAGCAGCACCACCCGGTCGGCGTACTGCACCACCCGCTCCAGCCGGTGCTCGGCCAGGAACACCGTGGTCCCCAGGTCGTGCACCAGCCTTTGCAGCACGGCCAGCACCTCCTCGGCGGCGGCCGGGTCGAGCGCGGACGTCGGCTCGTCGAGGACCAGGACCCGCGGATGCGGGGTGAGCACCGACCCGATCGCGACCCGCTGCCGCTGTCCGCCGGAGAGCGTGGCGATCGCCCGGTCCCGCAGCCCGTCCAGCCCGAGCAGATCGAGGGTCTCCTCCACCCGCCGCCGCATCACGGCCGGAGCGATCCCGAGCGACTCCATCCCGTAGGCGAGTTCGTCCTCCACCGTGGCGGTCACGAAGTGCGCGAGCGGATCCTGGCCCACCGTGCCGACGACGTCGGCGAGTTCGCGCGGCTTGTGCGTGCGGGTGTCCCGCCCCGCGACCGTCACCCGGCCGCGCAGGGTGCCCCCGGTGAAGTGCGGCACCAGTCCGCTCACGGAGTTCAGGATGGTCGACTTGCCGGTACCGGACGGGCCGACCAGCAGGACGAGTTCGCCCTCCGGCACCTCCAGGTCGACACCGCGGACGGCCGGTCCTGCGGCGCCCTCGTACGTCACCGAGACGTCCTCGAAACGGATCACGACGGCTCCTTCGGTACGACCAGGGCGGGCAGCAGGCCGAGCAGCACGGCGGCCGCCGGCCACAGCGGAAGCGTGGGGGCGACCAGCGGTACGACTCCGGGGTGCAGGGCGTCCGGATCCCGCGCCGCGGCCAGCGCCAGCAGTCCGGCGACGGCCGCGCCCGACCCGGACACCAGCCAGGCCCTGAGGTCCCAGGGATCAGGCCGGTAGCGGGTGCGCAGCGAACGCCGGCCGCCGAGCCGCAGCCCCGCCAGCGCGGCGCCCGCCCCCGCGGGCAGCAGGAACAGCCCGTAGCCGCCGCCATCGGCGGTGAGCAGCGCGTACGTTCCCGCGCACACCCCGAGCAGCCCGCCGAGGGTCAGCGCGGCCGTCGTACGGCGGACCCGGTCCGGTACGTCGGCGCTGCGGCCGTACCCGCGCGCGTCCATCGCGGCGGCGAGGGCCACCGAACGCTCCAACGCGCCCTCCAGGACCGGCAGTCCGACCTGGAGCAGGCCCCGCACCCCGGAGTCGGGGCGGCCCCGCAGCCGGCGCGCGGCACGCAGCCGTTGCACGTCGGCGATCAGGTTCGGCGCGAAGGTGAGGGCGACGACCACGGCCACGCCCAGCTCGTACAGGGCGCCGGGCAGCGACTTGAGCAGTCGGGCCGGGTCGGCGAGGGCGTTCGCGGCGCCGACGCAGATCAGCAGCGTGGCGATCCGCAGCCCGTCGTAGAGGGCGAAGACCAGGGCCTCGGCGCTCACCCGGCCGCCGAGCCGGATGCCCTGCGCCCAGTGGGGGAGCGGGATCTCGGGGAGGGTGACGAGCGTGTGCGAGCCGGGCACGGGGGAGCCGAGGAGGACGGTGAAGGCGAGCCTGACCAGCAGGACGGCGACGGCGAGCCTGGCGAAGGCGGCGTAGGAACGGGCCCCCCGCGTCCGGCTCCGGCAGACGGCGACGACGTAGCCGGTGACCGCGACGAGCAGGCCGAGCAGGAGCGGATTGCCCGTCCGGGAGGCGGCCACCCCGAGCGACAGCGCCCAGAGCCACCAGGCACCGGGATGCAGGCCGCGCGGACGCCGGGACCGGGGAACGGGCGGCTTCAGCCGTGCCCGGTCACGGGGTGCGTCCCGAAGCGGCCGGACGCCGTTCGCGGCCGGGCGACCGTCCCGGTCACCCATCCCGGCGCCGCCGCGCCTGCCAGAAGGCGCCCGCGGCGACCACCACGACCACGCCCGCCCCGGCCAGCAGTCCCACGGACGGCCCGCTCCCGGACGAGCCGCCGGCGGGCGAGGCGCCGCCGGCCGCCACCTGCTCCCCGCAGCCCTTCGCGGGATACCCGCCGATCGCGCAGAGCAGCGCGTTCGTGTCGTACCGCAGCGGCTTGGCCACCGCCGCCAGCGCGTCCGCGGCCGTCGCGTCCCGCGCCACCACCGCGCACGCGGTCCGCCGGGCCGGCGGCCGCTCGGCGGACGGCGCGTCCGCCGCCGTACCGAAGTCGAGAACCAGTCCCACGCGCTTCTTCCCCGCCGCGGCGGGGACGGCGGCGCAGATCGTCGCGAAGTCCGCCGCCCCGCGGGGCCGCGACGCGTCGCCCGAGTCCTCGCTCACCGCGAACCGGTACCCCTCCACCGCGCCGTCGTCCGGTCGCGCGGTGGCGGGGCCCTGCGTCGCGTACGTCCACCGCGCGCCGTCCCGCTCCCAGAAGGACCAGTAGCGGTACCCGGCGGCCTGCGCCGGCGCGGCCGCCGACAGGACCAGCGCGGCGACGGCGAGCAGCGCCGCACGGCGGACGGCGGTCACGGCTGCCGCTGCTTCCGGCGTCCGCTGAGCAGGAAGCCGATGCCGATGCCGGCGACCAGCCCGGTACCGACGATCCACCAGAGCGCGGCGCCCGACGACTTCTTCTTCTCCGCCTTCTCACCGGTGCGGGCGGCCTCGGGGGCGGGGCCGGTCGCGGCGAGCGCCGCCACCAGGTCCGTCCCGCCGAAGTCGCTGGGGTCCGCGCCCATCGCGTGCGCCGCGAAGATCAGCTCCGCGTAGGCCGCGGGCCCGCTCTGCTTCGCCCACGGCGCGGCATGCGCCTCCAGCCAGGCGTACGGCCGCTGCGCGGACCCGGTCGAGCCCTGCGCGGCCATGGCCACGACCGCGTCGGCGGTGTTGCCGTAGTCCGGCTGCGCCGTGGCGCCGGCGAGCGCGGAGAGCAGGTACCCCTTGGCGTGCGTGGCCTGCGCCAGGTACGCGGCGCCGTTGCGGGCCACGTCCGCCGGTGCGGGCGTGCCGCCGAGGCCTGCGCAGGCGGGAGCGTCCGCCGCCGCCTTGCCCGCGGTCGTCACGAACCCCTTGCCGAGGACGCCGAGCACCCCGGCCGCGGTCGCGTCCGCGTTGGCCGCGAGTCCGCCCTTCTTGTCCGGCTGGTAGGCGAGCGCGCCGCCGCCGTCCTCGCCGCACGGGACCGACCACTTGGCGAGCAGGCCGCCGGCCGCCTTGTCCGGGCTCTCACCGGCCGCGGTGAGCGCGCCGGTCACCACGGCCGTGGAGTTGGTGTCGCTGGGCGAGCCCGGCGTGTACCCCCAGCCGCCGTCCTTGTTGCGCTGTGCCTTCAGCCAGGTCAGGGCCTTGCCGACGGCGTCGTCGTGGCCGCCGAGCGCGGTCAGCGCCTGGACGGCGGCGGCCGTGCTGTTCGTGTCGACGGGCACCTTCGGGCCGCAGGCCGCGGCCGGCTCGGCGCGGAACGCCGCGTACGCGCCGTTCGCGCACTGCTGCCCGGTCAGCCAGTCCACCGCCTTCGCGGCCGGCGTCACCCCCACCGTGTGCTGGGCGAGCAGGGCCAGCGACTGGCGCCAGACACCGTCGTACTGAGGGTCCGTACGGCCGAACAGTCCCGACGGGAGCACCGCGGAGGCGGACGGGGACGGGGCGTCGGCGGCCGTCGCGGTGACGGCGGGCGTGGCGGCGCCGATGACGGCGGTGGCGGCCAGCACCGCTGCGCTGCGGCGGAGGACGGTCATGATCGGCGGGTGCCTCTCCCTGCGGGGAGCCGGGCAGCGCGGGACGACCCGGCGGCTCGGCTCCGTGAACCTCGGTGCCGTGCGCCGACGGGTGACGGCGCACCTGAGCCGATCAACGTCCCGCGCGGGGTGGTCCGGCCCACCGCCGGTGCGGCGGTCAACGGACGGTGATGTCCCCGGTCCGGGCGGAGCCGAGGCCGGGGAGGGGATGGCGCCGGGTTTGCACCGGCTTTCCCCCGTACGGGTGATGACGACCCGGCTACCTTACCGGCCGCCCATCCGGGGCCGGGGGGCGGCCGTGCGCCGGAGCGGCTGGATAGGGTCCTGCCATGACGGGGAGACTGCTCGGTTCCGGGCGTTCGGCCGACGTGTACGAGATCGACGAGGCCTGGGTGCTGCGCCGGGACCGGCACGGCTGGGGGGACGCGGCCGCCGAGGGCGCGGTGATGGCCCACGTGGGCCGGCACGGGTATCCGGTGCCGGGGGTGCGGGCCTCCGGGTCCCGTACCGACCTGGTCATGGAGCGGCTGTCCGGGCCCACCCTGCTGGCGGCGCTGCGGGCGGGGGAGACCGGACCCGCGGCGGGCGGCGCGCTGCTCGCCTCGCTGCTGCGGCGGCTGCACGCCGTGCCGGGGCGGGACCCGGCCGACCCCGGCGCGCGCGTCCTGCACCTGGACCTGCATCCCGGCAACGTGATGCTGACCCCCGACGGGCCGCGGGTCATCGACTGGACCGACGCCGAGGACGGGCCGCCCGCGCTGGACTGGGCGATGTCCGCGGTGATCCTCGCCCAGGTCGCGGCGGGCGGCCTGCCGATGGCCGGCGACGTGCTCGCGGCCCTCCTCGCGGATCCGGGCGAGCTGACCGACGAGGCACTGGCGGAGGCCCTGCGCCGCCGCACGGCCAACCCGACGACGAGCCGCCACGAGGTCGACCTGCTCGGGGCGGCGGAGAGCCTGATACGAACGCTGCGGTGACCCCGCGCCGGGCCCGCGGCCCCGGCCGCCGGGTACGGGGTCCGCGGCCGGACGCGCCGGGACTCGCTCACCCGTGCAGGTCCGGCACCGTCGGCTGTTCGTCGGGCTGGTCCGGGGCGGCTGCTATCGCCGGGGTGACGCCTGCGGACAGGTGGCGGCCCATGCGGCGCAGGGCGTCGTCGCAGCCGGCGGGGTCCTCGCCGACGGCCACCCAGAGGGCCAGCCGGTCGTCGACGGTGGCGTGCGGGCCGGCGGTGACGTGGTGGCCGGCGTCCCGGGTGAGGATCATGCGGTCGGCGCCGGGCTCCCGGGCCGCCTCGGGGGCGAGCGTCAGACGGTCCAGGCGGCCGGTGGCGGCCGGGTAGGCGAACCGGATCGCGGCCGCCCGCTGCCGGGTCGGCGTGGTGTCCGGCACCTCGCCGGTCGCCAGGGCCGCGGCGACCTGGGCCAGGTCGACGCCGGTGGCCCGCCGGACGAGGAGCGGGATCAGGTCGCCCGGCAGGCACGGGGTGACGTCCGTGACCCGGGGCCCGCGGTCGGTGAGCCGCAGCCCGATGTGCAGCACACCCCGGGTGAGCCCGAGGGCGTGCACCGTGCGGTCGACGGCCAGCCGCAGGAAACGGTTGTGCAGCAGCCCGTCGTGGGCGTGCACCGTGTGCCGCAACGGCTGGCGGGCGGGCGCCGGACCGAGCGTCGTACGGGTGATGGCGACGATGCGGATCTCGCCGTCCAGGACGACGGTCTCGGCGCAGACCCTGGGCGTGCCCGGCTCGTCGACGGGAACCGTGCCGGCGGCGAGCGAGGCACGCAGCACGGCCGGATCGGCGCAGGCGGCCATCGCCCGGGAGGGACCCGGCAGGCCCAGCTGCCCGGCGATCCTGGCGGCGACGGCCGCGTACCCGGCCGACTGGGCCAGCACCCCGCGGACCCGGTGCCGGGCCGCGAACCGCACCACCGCGGACGCCGTCGCGCCGTCCTTGCCCGGATCCGCCGCCAGGTGCCCGGCCAGGCTGGGGCGCGCCCAGCCGGGCGGCGCGGCGTCCACCAGCACCACCGGGCGGGCCGCGGCGATGCGCGTCAGCGCGAACTCGTCGTACGCGCGCCGGCGGCCGGCTCCCAGGAGCAGGACGGGCTGCGGCATCGCTTCGCCTCACCTTCGGGAGGAGGCGGGGCGGCGGGTCGCCCCGGATGCCGCTCCCCCATAGGCGGCACCCGGGGCGGGTCGGTTCGACCGCGGCCAAAGACGTGATCGCCGCCGATCCTTTCTGCCGTGCCGTCAAATGTCAACGATTGCTGCCTCGTTCCGCAGTGACGCTTGTCATGTCTGGTGAGCGGGCGGGGGAGTTCGGTAGCCTCGCGTCTGCCCGGCCGGCCGACCGCCCGGCTGTCCGGCCCGTCGACGACGCGTCTCCTGGGGGACCTTGGTGAGTGACGCCCACACCCCGCTGACCGGCGTTCTGGAACGGCTCGGGGAACTGACCGGACGGCCCGGGCGGCTGTCCGAGGTGCTGGACGTGGCCGATCTGTCCCAGCGCACCGGGATCCCCGTCGGCACCGTCGCCGAACTGCTCGCCGGGGGAGCGGCACCCGAGGCGGAGCTGGCCGAACGCGTACGGCAGCGGCTGGACTTCATCCGCGAGAACCGGCGCCGTCCCGACGGCAAGCGGTACTCGCTGGGCGAGCTCGCTGCGATCGCCGGCACCAGCAGGCAGTGGCTGAGCGAGTGGCGCAAGAGCGGCATGCCGGGCCTCGAACACACCGACCGGCTGCGGCGGTTCTTCGGACTGCCGCCCGGCTTCTTCACCGCCGACGAGCCCGAGGCGCTGTACGAGGCGCTGCAACCGGTGCTCCAGGGGCTGGAGGCGCAGGCCGACCCGCTGTCGCGGCTGCGCGAGAGCGGCCTGGTCCGGCTGGCGGCCCGCGCGCCGCAGATGAACGCGCGGCAGCTCACCACGCTCGCCGACCTCGCGGAGATGCTCATCACCTCCGAGACGGCCGTCCCCTAGGGCCCGCGGGGGCGGCGGTCAGACGGCCAGGTAGGTGACCGGCTCGCTCCCCGGCACCTGCTCCACCAGCCCCCGTTTCACCAGGCGCCGCAGATGCGCCTCCGCCTCGGAGACGGCGATGTTCCGCGAGCCGTACGGGATCTGCTCCCAGGGCCGGTTCCACTCCATGCGCACCGCCACCTGCCAGAGGGTCAGGGGCTCCCGGAGCAGGGCGTGCAGCGCGGTGAGGCGTTGCTCGTGGTGGGCCAGGAGATCCCGGACCCGGGCCGGCGCGTCGGTGAAGGTGTGCTGGTGGGCCGGGAGGACCTCGGCGGGGGCCAGGCGGCCGATCCGTTCCAGGGAGTCGAGGTAGTCCCCGAGGGGGTCGGTGACCGTCGCGTCGTCCGGATCCTCGTACAGGCCGATGTGCGGGGTGATCCCGGGGAGCAGGTGGTCGCCGGAGAACAGGCGTCCGCGGCCGGGCAGCCGGGCCGGGTGCTCCTCCTCCAGGTGCAGGCAGACGTGGCCGGGTGTGTGCCCGGGTGTCCAGACGCCCCGCAGCCGGCGTCCCGGCAGGTCGAGCAGTTCGCCCGGGACGATCTCGCGGTCGGGGAGGGCGGGGGACAGGCCCGGCAGGGAGGTGCGCCGCCGGGGTCCGCCGCGCAGCGGCGCCACGTGCTCCTCGGGCGCGCCGGCGGCCTCCAGCTTGGCCGTCATGTAGGTGTACCACCGCTCCGGCCGGGTCTCCCGGGTCCGCCGCACGATGGCCGCGTCGGCCGCGTGCAGGGCGATCCAGGCCCCGGAGGCCTCCCGCACCCGCCCCGACAGCCCGTGGTGATCGGGGTGGTGGTGGGTGACGACGACCCCGTACACCTCGCCGACGGCCGTGCCGCACGCCGTCAGTCCCGCCGTCAGCACGTCCCACGACCCGGGATCGTCCCATCCGGTGTCGACCAGGACGGGTCCGCGGCCGGTGTCGACGACGTACACCAGGGTGTGGCCCAGCGGGTTGTCCGGGATGGGGACCTCGACGGACCGCACGCCGCCGCCGAGGTCGTGCACGGCCGGCGCCGCCTCCGACGCGGCCGGCTCGTCCTGTCCGCTCCGACTGTTCGCCATTCGTCGCCTCCGCCCCCGCACCGCCGCACGGCCACCGCTCACTATAACTAGAACCGGTTCCACGTCGGATGGCCCGCGGAGAAGTTCACGCGCGGCCGCCGTCGGGCGCCGCGCACGAGCGCACGGTCCCGCTCAGCGGCTCGTGCCGAACAGCCCGTACGCGCGCACGGCGACCCGCGCGACGAACAGGAAGAAGTGCAGGCCCAGCCGGTCCGCCGCCACGGCCAGCAGGACCGCGGCGCCCGCGGCCTTCCCGGCGACCTGACCCCACGCCCGCCGGGGGCGCGATGGCGCCGGCGGTCCGGCGCCTCCCGCCGGCGTGCCGCTGTCCTCCGTGACGGCGCCGTGCGCCTCGGTCTCCCCACCCATGCGCGGACCTTATCGCCGTGGCGCAGACGGCGGCGCCGCCTTTTCGCACCGGCCCCTCTCCCTGGCCAAGTCCAACTAGAACTGGTATCAGTTCTGAGACATCGTCAGGAAGGGTGGTGGGGCGCCGTGACCGAGTTCCTGGAGCATGGGCAGCTGTTCATCGGCGGGGAGTTGACCGACCCTCTGGGCCAGGACGTCATCGAGGTGGTGTCGCCGCACACCGAGGAGGTCTTCGGGCGGGTGCCGCACGCCTCGCGGCAGGACGTGGACCGGGCGGTCGGGATCGCCCGCCGGGCCTTCGACGAAGGGCCCTGGCCCCGGACGAGCCTCGACGAACGGATCGAGGTGGTCACCCGGATCAAGGACGCGATCGCCGTGCGGCACGAGGAGATCGCCCGCGTGATCTCCCGTGAGAACGGTTCGCCGTACTCGTGGAGCGTGCTCGCGCAGGCCCTCGGCGCGATGATGGTGTGGGACGCGGCGATCAGGGTGGCCCGCGACTTCACCCACGAGGAGACCCGCGACGGGGCGCTGGGCAGGATCCTGGTGCGCCGGGAGCCGGTCGGGGTGGTGGCGGCCGTCGTGCCGTGGAACGTGCCGCAGTTCGTCGCCGCCGCCAAGCTCGCTCCCGCGCTGCTGTCCGGCTGCACGGTGGTGCTCAAGCCGTCCCCCGAATCACCGCTGGACGCCTACATCCTCGGCGAGATCACCAGGGAGGCCGGGCTGCCGGACGGTGTCCTGTCCATTCTCCCGGCGGACCGCGAGGTCAGCGAGTACCTGGTCGCGCACCCGGGCGTCGACAAGGTCTCCTTCACCGGGTCGGTCGCGGCCGGCCGGCGGGTCATGGAGGTCGCCGCGCGCAACCTCACCCGGGTCACGCTGGAACTGGGCGGCAAGTCGGCCGCGATCGTCCTGCCGGACGCGGACCTGACCGCCTCCGTCGCCGGGATCGTCCCCGCCGCCTGGATGAACAACGGCCAGGCGTGCGTGGCCCAGACCCGCATCCTCGTCCCGCGCTCCCGCTACGACGAGTTCGCCGACGCCCTCGCGGCCGCGGCGAACGGCCTCAAGGTCGGAGATCCGCTCGACCCGGCCACCCAGGTGGGCCCGCTGGTCGCCCGCCGCCAGCAGCAGCGGAACCTGGACTACATCCGCATCGGCCAGGAGGAGGGCGCCAAGATCCTCGCCGGTGGCGGCCGGCCGCCGGGCCTGGAACGGGGCTGGTACGTCGAGCCCACCCTCTTCGGCGACGTCGACAACTCCATGCGGATCGCCCGCGAGGAGATCTTCGGCCCGGTGATCTGCCTCCTCCCGTACGGCGACGAGTCCGAGGCCCTGAAGATCGCGAACGACTCCGACTACGGCCTGAGCGGCAGCGTCTGGACGGCGGACGTGGCGCACGGCATCGAGGTCGCGCGCCGGGTCCGCACCGGGACCTACTCCGTCAACACCTTCAGCCTCGACATGCTGGGCCCCTTCGGCGGCTACAAGAACTCGGGTCTCGGGCGGGAGTTCGGCCCGGAGGGGTACGGCGAGTTCCTCGAACACAAGATGATCCACCTCCCGGCCGGCTGGGAGGGGTGAGCGGGATGGGGGACCGCTGGCACGTCGAGGTCGACCGTGCGATCTGCATCGGCTCGGCCCAGTGCGTCAACCGCGCCACCGGGGCCTTCCGCCTCGACTCCGCCATGCAGTCCCACCCCGTGGACGCGGAGACGGACGCCAACGGCAGGATCCTCGACGCGGCGGAGAACTGCCCGGTGGAGGCGATCACCCTCACCCTGCTCGACAGCGGGGAGCCCGTCTTCCCGCCGGAGGACTAGCCGGTCCGCCCGCCCCGCGACCCGTCGGACCCGACCTCCGCGAACAGCCCCCTGACCCGGGTGCCGTCCGGCTGCCGCCAGGCTCCGGTGACATGACCGCGGGCGTCGGCCGGCGGCTGTGAGCCGGGCACCAGCACGCGCCGCAGCCGCAGCACCACGCCGCCGCCCGCGACGGCGAACTCGGTGCTCTCGTCGGTGTCGAGGGGAACACCGAGGCCGGGCAGCCGATCCGCTCCGGTGTACGCGCGGGCCACCTCCCGGTCGGGGGTGTCGGTGAGGCTCTGCGCCTGGGCCGCCGCCCGCCCCTCGACCAGGGCCGCCAGTCCGGCCGTCAGCACGGGGTCGTGGCAGCCGTCGTAGGCCCAGCGGGTGCCGAGCACACCGTGCTCCATGGTGCCGAGCAGCGCGTGCCCGGCACCGTCGAGCGGTGCGGCGCGGTAGGTGAGCGGCACCAGATACGCGTCCGGGCCCGCGGTGACGACCATGAACTCGATCCCCACCTCGCCCTCCGGGTCGTCGAGCCGGAACCCGCCGGCCTTCGCCAGCTCCGGTGCGGCGGGGCCGTGGTACCAGGGGCGGGTCGGGAGCCAGCCGGCGAGGAGGTCGACCTTGGCGGGCTTGAGGGTGGTGCGGTGGATGAGCGCCATGGGACCGATTCTCCACGCGGCGACGGGCCCGCGGCCCCGCGCCGGGAGGCCGGCCGGTCCGGCGCCGGACGGGACTGTCGGTGGCGCGGCATACGCTCCTGTGATCCGTCGGGTCGACCAGGGTGGGGAACGTGCGCAAGTCCGAGGCCGAGGGCCTGATCGACGAGGCCTACGAAGCATGGCGGGCCGAGGAGTGGCGCACCGCCGCCGGGCTCTTCGAGCGGGTCCTCGCCCGGTTCCCGGACGAGGAGCGCAGCGCGGTGTGGTGGTACGACGCCGCGCTCGCCCACAAGTTCCTGCGCAACTGGGCCAAGGCCTGCGCGCTGGGCCGCGAGGCCGCCGCCCGTGCGCCGCGCGGCGAGGGCGACCCGGCGTTCTGGAACCTCGGCATCGCCGCCACCATCCAGGGCGACTGGGCCACGGCCCGGGACGCCTGGACGGGCTTCGGCATCGAACTCCCGCCGGGGGAAGGGGAGATCGAGGGGAGGTTCGGGGCGGCCTGCGTGCGGCTGGACACCGGCGGTGAGCGGGAGGTCGTGTGGATCGACCGGATCTGCCCGACGCGGGGGCGGGTGATGAACGTGCCGGTGACGGCGGGACGGCGGTTCGGGGAGATCGTCGTGCACGACGGCGAGCCGACCGGGCACCGGGTGGTGGACGGCCGTGAGTTCCCCGTCTTCGACGAACTGCTCCTGCTGACGGCGTCCGCGCTGCCGACCCTGGAGGTGACCGTGAACGCCGGCGAGGCCCCCGACCTGGAGGCGCTGGTCGATCTCTTCGTGCGGAACGGCTTCGGCGCGGAACCCGCGAGCGCGCTGGAGGTGCTCTGCTCCTGCTGCAGCGAGGGCACCCGCGAACAGTCCCGCACGGTCCACGCGGGCGCCCAGCGGGTCTCCCTCGCCGCCCCCGAGCCGGAGGCCCGGCTGCTGCTGGCGCGATGGGCGGGCGAGGCGGCCGTCGGGCGGAGCTGGAGCGGGCTGGAAATCGTGGGTTGGAGGGCCGGAGAGGGAGACGGGCAAAAGTGAAAAAAATCCCCCATAAGGGGTTTTCTGTTCCCCGCTGCGCGTTCTATCCTGAACACAGCCTACGAGGCGAGTGAGGGAGTCCGAGCGGAGTAGCCGACTCTGGCGTGACGCAGATGCACACGCATCCGCCCGTGCCGACGTCGACGCTCGGGCTGAGAGGCCGGAAGGCGGCGGTTGAGCCGGACGGCGACCCCCAGACACCTGATCCGGACCATACCGGCGAAGGGAACCCGTCTCGTAGGTCTTCGTATGCCCCGGCGCCCCGCGCGTCCGCGCACCGGCGCCGCCGGGTCACGGGGTGCGTCCGGGCTCCGTCAGGTCGATGAGCCGGCAGACCGTCTCGATGTCGATCTTCACCTGGGCGATGGACGCCCGCCCCGAGAGCCACGTGATCAGCGCCGAGTGCCAGGTGTGCTCGATGACCCGGACGGCGGAGAGCTGGGCCGGGGTCGGATCGGTCAGGCCCATGGCGTCCAGGACGATCGCCGTCGTCTGCCGGGAGACCTGGTCCACCTCGGGGGAGACGCTGCGGTCGGCGAAGGTCAGGGCGCGGACCATCGCGTCCGCCAGGTGCGGCTCGCGCTGCAGGGCCCGGAAGGCGCGCATCAGCGTCTCGGCGACCCGCTCGGACGCCGTCTCGCCCGCCGGCGGTTTCTTGCGCAGCGTGCCGTGCATGTGCTCCAGCTGGTCCTGCATCGTCGCGACCAGCAGGTGCACCTTGGACGGGAAGTAGCGGTAGAGCGTGCCCAGGGCCACCTGCGAGGACTCGGCCACCTCGCGCATCTGCACGGCGTCGAAACCGCCCCGGCTGGCCAGCTGGGCGCTCGCGCGCAGGATCCGGCGGCGCCGCGCCTCCTGCCGCTCGGTGAGCGGCGCAGTGGCCGATCCGGCGCCGATGTCCACCTTGGCTTCCGCAGGCATGGGTCCCGTCCGTGACAGTCGGTGAGGGCAGTGCTCAGGGCGAGTGATCAGACAGCATGGCAGGGGTCGCGTCGTGGCGCGAATCACCTGATCCACTGCTCACTCCGCCCCTACCTGCCGGTAGATTCAGAGCCTCCTGAACGATCAAGTCTGAAACTTGTTCTAGATTAGCGTCCCGGCGTAACCTCGCGGGAAAGTGCAGGGAGAAGGGGGCCCAGAGTGACCGCTGAGGCCAGGCGGGCGGGTGCCGACCAGGAACCCGCCGCCGACGGCGAGCGACCGCTCGACATCGCGCTCCTCACCTATAAAGGGAACCCGTTCTGCGGCGGCCAGGGTGTCTACGTACGGCACCTCTCCCGTGAGCTGGCCCGGCTCGGCCACCGGGTCGAGGTGATCGGATCGCAGCCCTACCCCGTCCTGGACGAGGGCTACCCCGCGCTCACCCTCACCGAGCTGCCGAGCCTGGACCTGTACCGCTCCCCGGACCCGTTCCGGACGCCAGGGCGGGACGAGTACCGGGACTGGGTGGACGCGCTCGAAGTGGCCACCATGTGGACCGGCGGCTTCCCCGAACCGCTGACCTTCTCCCTGCGTGCCCGCCGTCATCTGCGCGCCCGCGCCGGGGAGTTCGACGTCGTCCACGACAACCAGACGCTGGGCTACGGCCTGCTGGGCGACGTCGGCGCGCCCCTGGTCACCACCATCCACCACCCCATCACCGTCGACCGGCAGTTGGAGCTGGACGCGGCCGAGGGATGGCAGCGGCGGTACTCGGTCCGGCGCTGGTACGCCTTCACCCGGATGCAGAAGCGGGTCGCCCGCCGGCTGCCCTCCGTGCTCACCGTCTCCGGCACCTCGCGCCAGGAGATCGTCGACCATCTCGGGGTCCGCGAGGACCGGGTGCACGTCGTCCACATCGGCGCCGACACCGACCTGTTCGCGCCGAATCCCGCCGTCCCGCAGGTACCCGGCCGGATCGTCACCACCTCCAGCGCGGACGTCCCCCTCAAGGGGCTGGTCTTCCTCGTCGAGGCCCTCGCCAAGGTGCGCACCGAGCACCCCGCGGCCCATCTCGTCGTCGTCGGCAAGCGGCCCGCCGAGGGTCCCGTCGCGCAGGCCATGGAGCGCTACGGCCTGGACGGCGCCGTGGAGTTCGTCAAGGGCATCTCCGATGCCGAACTCGTCGACCTGGTCCGCTCGGCCGAGGTGGCGTGCGTGCCGTCGCTGTACGAGGGCTTCTCGCTGCCCGCCGCCGAGGCGATGGCCACCGGCACCCCGCTGCTCGCGACGACCGGCGGCGCGATCCCCGAGGTCGCCGGCCGGGACGGGGAGACGTGCCTGGCCGTCCCGACGGGCGACGCGGGCGCGCTGGCCGCCGGACTGAGCCGCCTGCTCGGCGACCCGGAACTGCGCGCGCGCCTCGGCCGGGCCGGCCGCGAACGCGTGCTGCGGCACTTCACCTGGGCCCGCGCCGCGGAGGGCACGGTGGCCCGCTACCGCGAGGCCATCGCCACCGCGGCCCCGGCGACCGGCCCCCGCACGGCCGCCGCCCCGGCGGGTGCCGAGGCCGTCGCCCCCGACTTTGTCTCCTCAGAGGTTGTCAATTCCGAAGGCAGGGCCACGTGCTGACCGTCGACTTCTCCCGGTTCCCGCTCGCGCCGGGCGACCGCGTCCTGGACCTCGGCTGCGGGGCCGGCCGGCACGCCTTCGAGTGCTACCGGCGCGGCGCCCAGGTCGTGGCGCTCGACCAGAACGCCGAGGAGATCCGCGAGGTCACCAAGTGGTTCGCGGCGATGGCCGAGGCCGGCGAGGCCCCGGCCGGCGCGACCGCCACCGCCATGGAGGGCGACGCGCTGGCGCTGCCCTTCCCCGACGAGTCCTTCGACGTCGTCATCATCTCCGAGGTCATGGAGCACATCCCGGACGACAAGGGCGTGCTCGCCGAGATGGTGCGCGTCCTGAGGCCCGGCGGGCGGATCGCCGTCACCGTGCCGCGCTACGGCCCCGAGAAGGTCTGCTGGACGCTCTCCGACGCCTACCACGAGGTCGAGGGCGGCCACATCCGCATCTACAAGGCGGACGAACTGGTCGGGAAGATCAAGGAAGCGGGTCTGCGGCCGTACGGCAGCCACCACGCGCACGCGCTGCACTCGCCGTACTGGTGGCTGAAGTGCGCGTTCGGCGTCGACAACGACAAGGCGCTGCCGGTACGGGCGTACCACAAGCTGCTCGTCTGGGACATCATGAAGAAGCCGCTGGCCACCCGCCTCGCCGAGCAGGCGCTGAACCCGGTCATGGGCAAGAGCTTCGTGGTCTACGCCACCAAGCCGCACCTGCCGCCGGCCGGGACCGGCACCTCGTCGGACACCGAGGCGGCCGCCCGGTGACCACCCCCCGGACAGAACACCTCGTCCTGCCCGGGGTCCTCACCGCCGAGCAGGCCGCCGCGACCGTCCGCGGCATCCTCGCCGTGCAGCGGGAGGACGGTGCGATCCCGTGGTTCCGCGGGCACCACCTCGACCCGTGGGACCACACCGAGGCCGCGATGGCACTGGACGCGGCCGGCGAGCACGAGGCCGCCGAGCGGGCCTACGACTGGCTGGCCCGGCACCAGAACGAGGACGGCTCCTGGTACGCGGCCTACGCCGACGGCGCCCACGACGACGTCACCGACCGGGCCCGCGAGTCCAACTTCGTCGCCTACATCGCCGTGGGCGTCTGGCACCACTACCTCTCCACCGGCGACGACACGTTCCTGGACCGGATGTGGCCCACCGTGTACGCGGCCGTCGAGTGGGTGCTGCGGCTGCAGCAGCCCGGCGGTGAGATCGGCTGGCGGCGCGAGGACGACGGCACGCCCGCCGACGACGCGCTGCTGACCGGGAGTTCGTCGGTCCACCACGCGCTGCGCTGCGCGCTCGCCATCGCCGAACAGCGCGAAGAGGCGCAGCCTGACTGGGAGTTGGCGGTCGGCGCGCTACGGCACGCGATACGACGGCACCCCGAGCGGTTCCTCGACAAGGACCGGTACTCGATGGACTGGTACTACCCGGTGCTGGGCGGGGCGTTGACCGGCGCCGAGGCGGGCGCGCGGATCGAGAAGGACTGGGAGCGGTTCGTCGTGCCCGGGTTCGGCGTGCGCTGCGTCGTCCCCAATCCGTGGGTGACGGGCGGCGAGTCCGCCGAACTCGCCCTCGCGCTGTGGGCGGTCGGGGAGTCCGACCGGGCGCTGGAGATCCTGCAGTCGATCCAGCATCTGCGGGACGCGGAGTCGGGACTGTACTGGACCGGGTACGTCTTCGAGGACGACGCGGTGTGGCCGCGGGAGCTGACCACGTGGACCGCGGGTTCGCTGCTGCTGGCGGTCGCCGCGCTCGGCGGGCACGACGCCACGTGCGCGGTGTTCGCCGGCACGCGGCTGCCCTCCGGGCTGGAGGCGGACTGCTGCGCCTGAGGGGCGGGACACCGGCGCGGCCCCGCCCCCTCGGGAGGGGAGCTAGTGCCGGTGCATCCGGTTGGCGATCGCGTGGCCGATGAACAGGTAGACGACCGCAGCCAGGCCGTATCCCGCGACCACCCGCGCCCAGGCCTCGTCGAAGGTGAACAGGTCGCGCGACCAGCCGGCCAGCCAGCTCGCCGCGTCGTGGATGAACTGGACCAGGCTGTTCGCCCGGTTCGCGTCCAACAGGTACATCAGGATCCAGAGGCCCAGTATGAGAGCCATGATGTCGGCTACGACCGCGACGACCGTGCCGGCCTGGTTGTGGCCGTTCCGATAGGCAGGGGACATGGGGTCCGTGTTGCCGCCGAACGGTCCTTGAAACCTGTACCGGGTGGTTCCCGAGTGGCGAGGTGCCGCCATCTGGGTGACGCTGCCGGAGGAAGCAACCGCTCGGGGAGGACATCGAGACACACGGGAGGACCCCGTGCCCGTACCGATACGGCGCCTGGTCGTCGCGCTGACCCTCTGCTGCGCACTCGTCGCCGGCGTGACCGCGTGCGGCGGCACGCAGAGCAAGCCCACCGACACCGGCATGGCCGCGGTGCCCGTGGCCGACACACCCAGTCCGAGTACGTCTGCGGAGAAACAGAAATTCGCCAAGTCGAGGTTCGTGGCCAACGCGTCCCTCGCGGCCGGAGCCACCTACCAGTGGATCATCAAGCCCTGGAAGGCCGGCAAGTTCAAGAAGGGCGCCCACGGCCGCACCTTCGCCCTGATCAAGGCCGGTCTCGCGGGAACCTTCGCGTACAACCGGCTGCAGGCCGCCAAGCGGAACGCCCAGGGTGACCCGCTGCTGGCCAAGGCCGTCGCGCCGCTCTCGTCCGGCATCGACGCGCTGAAGAACCTGCCCGCCAAGCTCCGCAAGGGCGACGGCAACGCGGCCAGTTCCTTCAACGACGTCATCAACAACGTGAAGGATGCCGGGAAGAGCGCCGGCGCCCCGGTCACCAACAAGGTGCCCTCCGCGTCGCAGCTCACCCACTGACGGCACGGTCCGGATTCGGCGCCGGGAGCGACCGAGTGCCGCCCGCCGAGCCTTGGGCCCGGCCCCGGCCGAGGACCCCGGCGCCGTTCCCCGCCCCCCGCCGCGTCCCGCCCCCCCACCGCGTCTCGCCCGCTGGTGCCGAAGTCCGCCTTTGGGGCTAGGAGTTGAGTTCGGCGAGCACCCGCAGCGTGTGCGGGTCGGGGCTCAGCGCCAGCAGATCGGTCACCGGGCCCTTGCGCCACGACTCCAGCCGCTCAGCGATGCGTTCGCGCGGGCCGACCAGCGAGATCTCGTCGGCGAAGGCGTCCGGCACCGCCTCGATCGCCTCCCTGCGGCGGCCCTCCAGGAAGAGCCGCTGGATCCGCCGGGCCTCCTCCTCGTACCCCATGCGCGCCATCAGGTCGGCATGGAAGTTGCGGGCCGCGTGGCCCATCCCGCCGATGTAGAAGCCCAGCATCGCCTTGACCGGCAGCAGCCCGGCGGCCACGTCGTCGCAGACCCTCACCTGGGCCATCGCCGCGACCAGGAAGCCTTCCGGCAGGTCGGCCACCGCGGGCCCGTACACCTCGGGCCGGCCCGGCGCCCAGTACAGCGGCAGCCAGCCGTCGGCGATCCGGACCGTCTGGGCCACGTTCCTCGGCCCCTCGGCGCCGAGCAGGACCGGCAGGCCGGCGCGGAGCGGGTGGGTGATCGGCTTCAGCGGCTTGCCGAGCCCGGTGGCGTCCGGCCCCCGGTACGGGTGGGAGTGGAACCGCCCCGCCGCCTCCACCGGTCCCCGGCGCCGCAGCACCTGCCGTACGACGTCCACGTACTCGCGGGTCGCGGTCAGCGGCGACGCCGGGAACGGGCGGCCGTACCAGCCCTCCACGACCTGCGGCCCGGACAGGCCGAGCCCCAGCATCAGCCGGCCCCCCGAGAGGTGGTCCAGGGTCAGCGCGTGCATCGCGGTGGTGGTCGGCGGACGGGCCGCCATCTGGGCGACGGCCGTACCGAGCCGGATCGTCGAGGTCCGCGCGGCGATCCAGGCGAGCGGGGTGAACGCGTCCGAGCCCCAGGACTCCGCCGTCCACACCGAGTGGTAGCCGAGCCGTTCGGCCTCCCGCGCCAGCGGCACATGGTCGGGCGAGGGGCCGCGCCCCCAGTATCCCAGCGCCAACCCGAGCCGCATCACAGCCTCCTGACGACACGTCAGATCTCATGGCCGGACGACTGTACGGCAACGGCCCCCCGCCCGGAAGGGCGAGGGGCCGCACGGGGTCCGCGGCGGATCAGCCGCGCTGGATCCCGGAGGTGTCCTGGAGGACGCCGCGGCGGCCGTCCTGGGTCTGCGCCACCAGGGCGCCACCGCGCTGCTCCACCGCCAAGTACCAGGTTCCGGGCGCCAGTTCGGCGATCGGGGCGGCGGAGCCGTCCTCCGCGAACAGCGGCCTGGCCACCGGGACGGCGAACCAGAACGGCGAGAAGTCCGGGGCCGGCGCCTGCGGCGCGGCACCGGCGGGCGGCTGCTGCCCGAACGGCTGCCCGGCCTGCGGCTGGGCCCCGTAGGGCTGTCCCGGCTGCGGGCCGGCGGCACCGGGGTAGCCGTAGCCGCCCGAGGGCTGGGCGCCGTAGGGCTGCGGGGCCTGCGGCTTGGGAGCCGGCACGAGCGCGGCCTGGAGGGCCGGGACCAGCGGGGTCGCGACGGCGGCGGCGGCCAGGACCAGCGCGGCGAGGAGGCCGATGATGAGGCCCGCGCCGGCGTCCACGCCGTCGGGAAGGTCGACGAGCGACCAGAACAGGGTCCAGGCGGCGAGGATCGCGAAGCCCGTGCCGAGCGTCCCGAGGTCCAGGCCGAGCACCTTGCGCTGCTGCGGCAGGGCGCGGTTGAGGACGATCAGCGCCCCGCCGATGACTGCCCCCATGTATGTGCCCAGGCCTGTCCCGAGGTCATCCCATGAGTTCCGGCTGAGGGAGTAGCCGGAGCCGGAGTACGAGTAGGCATCCAGGAACGACGCGATGAACAGCAACACCGCTGCTCCGATCACCACGCCGTCGCCTCTAGTGAGGGAGCGGATATTCACTTCAGGTCCTTCGTAGGTCGTCTCGTCGGCGGAGGAGGCGTCGGGGGTGCTCCTCGTCGTAGGAATCGCAGGAAGGACACTATCGTTCGTACGATCGGCGTGTCCGCCCGGACCGGTCCGCCGATGTCTACCCGCGCAGGAAACTCACGATTCCCTCAGAGATCCCCTGCGCCGCCTTCTGCCGCCAGGCTCCGCTCGTCACCCGGGCCGCGTCCTCGCTGTCGCGCATGTTGCCGCACTCGATGAACACCTTGGGAACCGTCGAGAGGTTGAGACCGCCGAGATCCTTGCGCACGTCGAGGCCGGTGCCGCCGCCGACGTAGTTGGACGGTGAACTGCCGGTCACCTTCGCGAAGTCGCTCTCGACGCGCTCGCCGAGGGTGCGTGAGGGGCCGAGGATCGGGCGGGTGTCGGCGCCGCCGGCGTGCACCTCCGCGGGCAGGATGACGTGGAAGCCGCGGTCGCCCTCGGGCGCCCCGTCGGCGTGGATGGAGATGGCCGCGTCCGCGTGCGCGTCGTTCCCGATCCGCGCGCGCTCGGTCACGCACGGCCCCCAGGCGGGCTCGTTCCCGTCACGGGTCAGCTTCACCGTGGCGCCCTGCCGCTCCAGCAGGGTCCGCAGCCGGTGCGCGACGTCGAGCGTGAACCGGGCCTCGCTGTAACCGGCGTTGGTCGCGGTCCCGGTGGTGTCGCACTCCTTCCAGTTCGTGCCGATGTCGACCTTCTGGTTGATCTCGGACGTGTGCTGGAAGTTGCCCGGGTTGTGGCCCGGGTCGATGACGACGACCTTGCCCTTGAGCGGCGGTGTCGCGCTCGGGCTCGGCACCTTGGCGTCGTCACCGGGGAGGCCGGACGCCGACCTGGGCGTCGCCGCGTCCGCGTGCCCGGCCGGGCTCGTACCGGACCTGCCCACGCCTTGGTACACCACCCATCCGAGCAGCGCGCCGGGCACGAGCGCGGCGAGGGCGAAGGTCATGGGCGCCCGCCGGGAGCGCCGCTGCTGCGGGGGATCGAAGTCCGGGCCTGAGTACGACACGTCAGCGACTCTAACCGTGGCCCCGGGCCGTCGCCCCCGTTCGCCGCAGGACGCGCAGCGAGTCGTGGGCCGCGACCTCGGTGAACGCGCCCGACTCCAGGGCGCGGAGGTAGACGCGGTAGGGGGCCTGGCCGGTGAACTCGTCCTGCGGGTCCGGGAAGACGTCGTGGATCAGCAGCAGGCCGCCTTCGGCCAGATGGGGGGCCCAGCCCTCGTAGTCGGCGGTGGCGTGCTCGTCGGTGTGCCCGCCGTCGATGAAGACGAGGCCGAGCGGCGTGTTCCACAGGGCGGCGATCTGCGGGGAGCGGCCCACCAGGGCGACGACGTGGTCCTCCAGCCCGGCGCGGTGCAGGGTCCGCCGGAAGGCGGGCAGCGTGTCCATCACGCCCAGCTCCGGGTCGACCGTCTCCGGGTCGTGGTAGTCCCAGCCCGGCTGCTGCTCCTCGCTGCCGCGGTGGTGGTCGACGGTGACGGCGGTGACCCCGGCCGCGCGGGCCGCGTCGGCGAGCAGGAGGGTGGAGCGGCCGCAGTAGGTGCCGACCTCCAGCAGGGGAAGGCCGAGCGCACCGGCCTCGACGGCGGCCGCGTACAGCGCCAGCCCCTCGTGCACGGGCATGAACCCCTTGGCCTTCTCGAACGCGGCGAGGGTCTCGGGGTGGGGTGCGCGCGGGGACATGGGGGCCTTTCGCTCGTGCGGCGGTCTCGACGCCCCATGCTGTCGTACCCCCTGCCGACGTCCGGCAGGGGGTACGCGTCACCGGCGCTCAGGGACGGTGCCGTGCGGGAGCGCGGGGATCGGGGCGCCCGGTCCCGGTGGCCCCGCGGTCTAGGCGCTCACCGTCTCCGCGGGCAGCGACAGGTCCAGGTCGACCGCGTGCGCGTCGCCGGTGTGCGACGCCGAGGAGGCCAGCGGCCCGTGGCCCGCCGCCTTCGCGGCCAGCACGTAGGCGCCCTCGGCCGGCACCGCCAGGGTGTAGGTGCCGTCCGCTTCGGAGAGCGTCGCGCCCGCCTGGCGTCCCCGCCGGTCGATCAGCGTGACCTTGGCGCGGGCCACCGGAAGGCCCGCGGCGTCCAGCACCCGCCCGCGGAAGCCCCGCAGCACCTCCTCGGCGTGGGCCAGCGCGGCGTCCTCGTCGCTGCTCGCGCGCAGCCGCGTGTGCTGGGCGGCCTCCGCCGCCGGAGCGCTGCGCCTGGGCAGCATCAGGGCGAGGACCAGGCCGACGGCCACCGCGCCGGTGGCGATCAGGAAGGAGACCCGGAAGCCGTGCATGGTCGGGACGGCGACGCCGCCCACGGTGTGCGCCGTGTTGGCCAGCACCATGCCGATGACGGCGCTGGACACGGACGTGCCGATGGACCGCATCAGGGTGTTGAGGCCGTTGGCCGCGCCCGTCTCGGAGGCGGGGACCGCGCCGACGATCAGGGCCGGCAGCGAGGAGTAGGCGAGGCCGATGCCCGCGCCCAGCACCACCGAGATCACCAGGCTCTGCCAGGCCGCGCTCATCAGGCCGATGCCCGCGCCGTAGCCGATGCCGATGATCAGCATGCCGAGGATCAGGGTGGTCTTCGGGCCGTACTTGGCGGACAGCCGGGCGTAGACGGGCGCGGTGAGCATCATCGTCAGGCCGAGGGGGGCGACCAGCAGGCCGGCGGTGACCATCGACTGCCCGAGGCCGTAGCCGGTGGCCTTCGGCAGCTGGAGCAGCTGCGGCAGGACCAGCGAGACGACGTAGAAGCTGACGCCGACCATGATCGAGGCGAGGTTGGTGAAGAGCACCGCGGGGCGGGCGGTGGTGCGCAGGTCGACCAGCGGGGCCTTGAGCCGCAGCTCCATCACGCCCCACAGGAGAAGGACGGCGGCGGAGGCGGCGAAGAGGCCGAGCGTGGTGCCGGAGGTCCAGCCCCAGTCGCTGCCCTTGGTGATCGGGAGCAGGAAGAGGACCAGGCCCACCGAGAGCCCGATCGCGCCCAGGACGTCGAAGGTGCCCGCGGCGCGCGCCGACGTCTCCGGGACGACGAAGAGCGTGAGGAGGATGGCGACGACGCCCAGGCCGGCGGCGCCGTAGAACAGGGCGTGCCAGTCGGCGTGCTGGGCGACCAGGGCCGCGGCGGGCAGCGCGAGGCCGCCGCCGACGCCGATCGAGGAGCTCATCAGGGCCATCGCCGAGGGGAGCTTCTCGCGCGGCAGCATGTCCCGCATCAGGCCGATGCCCAGCGGGATCGCGCCCATGGCGAAGCCCTGCAGGGTGCGGCCCGCGATCATCGTGAGCAGGTCGCTGGTGAGGGCGCTGATCAGCGCGCCCACCACCATCACGGAGAGGCTGAATATCAGCATCCGCCGCTTGCCGTACAGGTCGCCGAGGCGGCCCATGATCGGAGTGGCCACGGCGCCGGACAGCAGCGTCGAGGTCAGGACCCAGGTGGCGTTACTGGGCTCGGTGCCCAGCAGCTGCGGCAGGTCCTTGATGACCGGAACGAGCAGGGTCTGCATCACCGCGACCACGATGCCCGCGAAGGCGAGGACCGGGACCACGGCCCCGCTCGCGCCCCGGGCGGGCTGGTCGGTCGTCGTGTGCGTCATTGAGTGAGGCCTCCGGGCCAGAGAGTGACGGGACGTGCGTGGGGAGACGGAATCCGCAGCGGATAAGTGCAAGGTAAACCTCGTATGCACAGGCAACTATTCCGTTGCTTCGCGCCGCTAACGAATCCTTGACCCTCCCATGGGTTTCTGATCGGCCGTCACGCTCTGGTCAATGTGTGGAACGTGTTCTACTCTCATCCGCCATGAGTGCCGCCGAGAGCGCAACCAAGGCGTACGTCGCCGGAGTCGGTATGACCCGGTTCGAGAAGCCCGAGACCAGGGACTGGCAGTACTGGGACATGGCCAGGGAGGCGGGCGGCAGCGCGCTCGCCGACGCCGGGATCTCCTACACCGAGGTGGAACAGGTTCCCGTCGGCTACTGTTTCCAGCCCTCCACCGCCGGTCAGCGCGCCGTGTATGAGCTGGGTCTCACCGGAGTACCCGTCTACAACGTCAACAACAACTGCGCCACCGGCGCGACCGCCCTGATGCTGGCCCGGCAGCTCGTCGAGGGCGGCGTCGCCGACTGCGTCCTCGCCCTCGGCTTCGAGAAGATGCGCAGGGGCGCGCTCGGCGGCGGGGCGGACGGCGCCGGGTTCTCGGCCTCGCCGGTCGCCCGGCACTACGGGATCATGGCCGCCCGGCACGGCTTCGAGGCCACCCCGCCCACCGCGCAGATCTTCGGCGACGCGGCCCGCGAGCACATGGAGCGGTACGGGACCACCGAGGCCCAGCTCGCCGCCGTCGCCGCCAAGAACCACCGGCACTCCGCGCACAACCCGTACGCCCAGTTCCAGGACGTGTACGACGTCGCGGGCGTCCTCGCCGCCCGGACCGTGCACCGTCCGCTCACCAAGCTCCAGTGCTCGCCGACCTCGGACGGCGCGGCGGCCGCCGTGGTCGTCTCGCGGCGGTTCGCCGAACGGCGCGGGCTCACCGGCCTCGTCGAGATCGTCGCGCAGGCGATGACCACGGACACCGAGGAGTCCTTCGCCTCGGGCTCGTGCATCGACGCCGTCGGGCAGCCGATGTCCCGCGAGGCGGCCCGCCGGGTGTACGACCGCTCCGGGCTCGGCATCGGCGACGTCGACGTGGTGGAACTGCACGACTGCTTCTCCGTCAACGAACTGCTCACCTACGAGGCGCTCGGCATGTGTCCGCAAGGCGAGTCCGGCAAGCTCGTCGAGTCCGGGGCGACGACGTACGGCGGCCGCTGGGTGGTGAACCCCTCCGGCGGGCTCATCTCCAAGGGCCATCCGCTGGGCGCGACGGGCCTCGCGCAGGCCGCCGAACTCGTGTGGCAGCTGCGGGGCACGGCGGGGGAGCGGCAGGTGCCGGGCGCGCGGGTGGGACTCGCGCACAACATCGGGCTCGGCGGGGCGGCGGTGGTGACCATGTTCCGCGGGACCGCGTAAGCCCTACGACCTGGGACGCGGGCCCGGCTGGGCCGAAAAGCCGATGCACGTCACCTCGCCGGCTTGAGAGCATGGCACTCATGCTCGAAGCCGCGGACACCTCACGGACATCCCGCCGTACCACGCCCCCCACCTGGCTGGTGGTGGCGCTGGCCTGCGCAGGACAGTTCCTGGTGGTGCTCGACGTGTCCGTCGTCAACGTGGCCCTGCCGTCGATGCGCGCCGACCTCGGCCTGAGCGCGTCCGGCCTGCAGTGGGTGGTGAACGCCTACGCCATCGCCTTCGCCGGGTTCATGCTCCTCGGCGGCCGGGCCGGCGACCTCTACGGCCGCAAGCGGATGTTCCTGGTCGGGCTCGGCCTGTTCACGCTGGCCTCGCTCGGCGGCGGCCTCGCCCAGGACGGCTGGCAGCTGCTGCTCGCCCGGGCCGTGCAGGGACTGGGCGCCGCGGTGCTGGCGCCCTCGACGCTGACCCTGCTGACGGCCGCCGTGCCGGAGGGCCCGGCCCGGGCGCGCGCGATCGCCACCTGGACGGCGGTCGGCGCCGGCGGCGGCGCGGCCGGCGGCCTGGTCGGCGGAGTGCTCGTGGACGTGCTGTCCTGGCGCTGGGTGCTGCTGATCAACGTGCCGGTGGGCGCGCTGGTCCTGGCCGGGTCCGTGATGTGGCTGTCGGAGAGCCGGGCCGGCGCCGGACGGCGGCTCGACCTGCCCGGCGCGCTGCTGGTGACGGCCGGCCTGGCCACCCTGGCGTACGGCGTCTCGCAGACCGAGGCCGAGGGCTGGACGGCGGCGGCCACCCTGGTCCCGCTGGCCGCCGGACTCGCGCTGCTCGGCCTGTTCCTGGCCGTCGAGGCGCGTACGGCCGTCCCGCTGATGCCGCTGCGCCTGCTGAGGCGGCGGACGGTGGCGTCGGCCAACGCCGCGATGCTGGTGTCCGGCTCCGCGATGTTCTGCATGTGGTACTTCATGACCCTCTACGCCCAGAACGTCCTCGGCTACTCGCCGCTGGAGGCCGGCTTCGCGCTGATACCCAGCTCGTTCGCCGTGCTGGTCGGCTCCAAGACGGCGCCGCGGCTGATGCGGCGGGCGGGTGCGCGGACGGTGGCGGTGGCGGGCACGCTGGTCGCGGCGACCGGCTTCGGCTGGCAGTCGGCCATGGGCCCGCACGGCGCCTACCTGACGGCGATCATGTTCCCCGGGATCCTGATGATGCTCGGCGCGGGTCTGGCCGCGACCCCGCTGGCCGCGCTGGCGACCTCCGGGGCGGCACCCGCCGAGGCCGGACTGCTCTCCGGACTCATCAACACCTCCCGCACGATGGGCGGTTCACTGGGGCTCGCGGTGATGTCGACGGTCGCCGCCGCCAGGACCGGCGCGGACGGCGGGGCCGCCGCCCTGACCGAGGGATACGCGCTCGCCTTCCGCAGCAGCACCGGGGTGCTGCTGGCCGGCGCGGTGCTGATGCTGCTGTGGCTGCCGGGCCGGCCGGCGCCCGCGTCCGGGAACTGACCGCCCCGCGGGTTCACAGCCAGCCCTGCTGCCGGGCCTCCCGGATCGCCTCGGCGCGGTTGCGGGTGCCGGTCTTGCCGATCGCGGCCGACAGGTAGTTGCGCACCGTCGACTCCGACAGATGCAGCTTCGCCGCGACGTCGGCGACGGTCGCCCCGTCCACCGACGCCTTGAGCACGTCGCACTCGCGGGCGGTGAGCGGACTGGGGCCCGCGCTGAGCGCGGCGGCCGCGAGCGCCGGGTCGACCACGGTCTCCCCGGTGAGCACCTGCCGGATCGCCCGCGCCAGGTCCTCGACCGGGCCGTCCTTCACGAGGAAGCCCGCCGCCCCGGCCTCCATGGCCCGGCGCAGGTAGCCGGGCCTGCCGAAGGTGGTCAGGATCAGCACCCGGCAGTCGGGCGCCTGGTCGCGCAGCTGCGCCGCCGCGTCCAGCCCGCTGATGCCCGGCAGCTCGATGTCCAGGAGGGCCACGTCCGGCCGGTGGACCAGCGCGGCGTCCACGATCGCGTCACCCGCGGCGACCTGGGCGACGACCTCGATGTCCGGCTCCATCCCGAGGAGCAGCGCGAGGGCTCCGCGCATCATGCCCTGGTCCTCGGCGAGCAGCACCCTGATGGACTTGGCGGGCCGGTGGTCCCGGGGCATCTCGTTCGCAGGCTCGTACACAGCCCAAGCGTAGCCGCGGGCCCGGCGGCCGGGAGCGGCGTCGCCGCGTGCCGCGGGACCCGACGCCCGGCCTGCGCGGCCGTCGGCTCGCCCCGGAGGCGGGCGAGGGCGGTTCCGGCGCCTTCGGCAGCGCCGCCTCTCGGGCCGGCGGCGGGCGCCCGGCCGTCAGCCCGCCGCGGGCGCCGCCGGGCCCACCGTCATCGCGGTCAGCAACTCCAGCGACTCGGTGGGCAGTTCCGCGGTGACCGTGAAACCGCCGCGCGGCGAAGGACCGGCCTCCAGGGAGCCGCCCGCCGCCGCGAGGCGCTCGGTCAGCCCCTTCAGACCGGTGCCGCCGACGCCCTCCCGGCGGGACTCGGCGCCCGCGCCGCTGCCGTCGTCCGTGACCGTCAGGCGGACCCGTTCCGCGCCGCTGTCGACGGTGATCTCGCAACGGGTGGCGTCGCTGTGCCGGACCACGTTGGTGACCGCCTCGCGCACCACCCAGCCGAGCAGCGTCTCGGTCTGCGGGGCCAACGGCGTCCCGGTCTGCCGGACGACCGGCTCGGTGTCGGCCGCGGACAGGACCGAGCGGGCCCGGTCCAGCTCGGTGGCCAGGCTGCCCTCGCGGTAGCCGGTGACCGCCTCGCGGATCTCGGTGAGCGCCTGCCGGCCGACCGACTCGATGTCGGAGATCTGCGACAGCGCCGCGTCCATGTCGCGGGGGGCCAGGCGCCGGGCCGCCTCCGACTTGACGACGATCACCGAGAGGGTGTGGCCCAGCAGGTCGTGCAGGTCCCGGGAGAACCGCAGCCGCTCCTTCTCCACCGCGCGCCGGGCCAGCTCCTCACGGGCGGCGCGCAGCTCCCGCACCGCCTCGGACAGGGAGAGGATCGCCGCGGTCACCATGGTCGACAGGAAGGTGCCGTAGGCGACGTTGATCCCGTCCCAGCCCGCCCGGTAGGCGGAGACCACCGCCGCGAGCGCGGTCAGCCCGAGGCCGATCCGCCCGAGGTGCGGGCCGCGCAGGCAGGAGCCGGCGGCGAGGCCGAGCAGCGGGAAGAAGTACAGCCAGCTGCCGCCGTAGCACAGCGCGAGACCGCAGGTCAGCAGACCCATCACCACGAGCGCCAGCCGTGTGGACGGCGCCTTCCGCTTCTCCTTCACGAAGGAGCGGAAGACGACGTAGATGTAGAGGGAGTTGAAGGTCAGCAGGCCCAGGCCGCCGATCCACGGGTTCGGGGTCCTGCCCTGGAGGAGGTTGGAGAAGGAGCCGAGGCCCAGCAGCAGCCACGGCAGCAGGGTGAAGCCGGTCGGCGGCGGGCCCGGGTGCTCGAACCGCTCGCCCGTGCGGCGCGACTCCTTCTGCGCGGCCTTGAACTCCGCCATGCCGGCCTTCCACCGGGCCCGCTCCGCCCGCCAGCGCCGTACCTGGCAGGTGACGCCTCGCATCCAGGACATCTCGCTCGCTCCCCCCCGTCACACGGTCCGCCCGGTCCGGCGGTACGCCATCACAGCGTACGAACCGAACGCGAGCAGCCAAGCCGTCAGGACCGCGACCGCGCCGAGCGCCGGGGCGTGCCCGTCGGCCACCGAGGTGCCCAGCTCGGCGAAGCGGTTGGTCGGCGTGTACGCCGAGACGGCGCGCAGCCAGGCCGGGAACAGGCTGATCGGGAACCACAGGCCGCCGACCACGGCCAGCCCCAGGTTGCAGGCCATGTTCGTGACACCGGTGGTCTGCGCGGTCAGGCCGTAGCCGTTGGCGAGCCCGAGCAGGGTGAAGGGGATCGAGCCCAGCCAGAGCAGCAGCGCGATCCCCGCCCACTGCCACGCCGCGAGCCGTACCCCGTTGACCAGGCCGCCCGCCACGAGCACCGCGAGGATCGCGGGCAGCACGGTCACCGACCCGGTCAGCGCGCGGCCCAGCACCACCTGGCGCGGGGTCATCGGGGTCACCCGCAGCTGCCGCAGCCAGCCGATCGCCCGGTCCTCGGCGACCCCGCCGCCGGTGTTGAGGGCGGAGCCGACCGCGCCGTAGGCGGCCATGCCGACCATGGCCTGGGTCCGGTAGCCGCCGTCGTCGCCGCCCAGGTTGGTGAAGAGCAGGTACATCATCACCGGCAGCGCGATCCCGCCGATGACGAAACCGACGTCCCGCAGGGTCCGGCGTACTTCGAGGCGCAGGTAGGCGAACATCACACGGTCTCCGTCTCGGCGGCGGTACGGGCGGGGGAGCGGTCCTGCGGGGCGGCCTCGGCGCGCGCTCCGCCGGTCAGGGCCAGGAAGGCGTCGTCCAGCGAGGCGGGGGCGACCTCCAGGCCGCGGATCGCGTTGCGGGCGGCCAGCGCGATCACCGTCGCGTCCGAGTCGTCGGTGCGCAGCAGTGCGCGGTCGCCGCGCACTTCCAGGGACCGTACGCCGGGCAGGGCCGCCAGGCCCTCGGTGGGGCGGCCCGCCAGGTCGAAGGAGACCAGGCTGCCGCCGGCCGCCCGCCTGAGCTGCTCGCCGGTGCCGTCCGCGACGATCCGGCCGCGGTCGATGACGAGGATGCGGTCGGCGTGCGCGTCCGCCTCCTCCAGATAGTGCGTGGAGAACAGGACGGTGTGCCCGCGCCGGGCGTACGCCCGCATCGACTGCCAGAACGCGTGCCGGGCCTCCACGTCCAGGGCCGCCGTCGGCTCGTCCAGGACGACCAGCGACGGGTTGCCGGCCAGGGCCACGGCGAACCGCACCCGCTGGGTCTGGCCGCCGGAGAGACGGTCCACCCGGCGCCCGGCCAGCTCACCGATCCCGGCCAGCTCCAGTGCCCGTGCGACGGGCATCGGCGCCGGATAGCGCCCGGCCACGAAGGCGACCAGCTCGCCGACGGTGACCCGGGGCACCGCCCGCGCCTCCTGGAGCATCGCGCCGACCAGTCCGTTCCGTACGGCCCTCGCCGGCGGGGCGCCGAACAGGTCGACCGTGCCGGCGTCGGGCGCGTTCAGCCCGAGCAGCAGCGAGATCGCCGTCGACTTGCCCGCCCCGTTGCGGCCGAGCAGCGCGACCGTCTCGCCGCGCCCTATCTCCAGATCCACTCCGTCCACCGCGCGCACCGTCCCGAAGGACTTGACCGCCCCCGCGAAGGACACGGCGCGCTCCGTCAGGGCCGCCGTCCCACCTGTCCGTGTCATGTCCGCAACGCTACGGATCCCCGCCCCCGGCGCGGCAGATGCGCATGTACGGACTCGGGCAGGACAAATGTCCCGGCCCGGCCGCACCGCATCTGACACTGTGTCAGGAGTCTTCACAAGTGGGGAGCGCTCGGCTATACAAGGGGCGCTGGACTGGAACGCGTTCTAGGGACATCCCCTTGGACCCGCCCCGTGGACGACCTCGGCGCGGCCGACGGTGCGGACGGTCGTGCCGAGGTCTTGAGACACCTCAGGAGCCGTATGCCCATCGACGCAGCCAAGGCCCTCGCCGCCGAACCCCGGTCCGGGCGGATCGGCTGGGAGCGCCGGGACGTGCAGCTCTACCACCTCGGCATCGGCGCGGGCCGCCCCGCCACCGACCCGGACGAACTGCGCTACACCCTGGAGTCCCGGCTGCACGTCCTGCCCAGCTTCGCCACCGTGGCGGGGGCCGGCTCGCCCGGGGTGATCAGCGGACTGTCCATGCCCGGCGTCGACGTCGACCTCGCCCGGGTGCTGCACGGCGGCCAGTCGCTCACCGTCCACCGCCCGCTCCCGGTCCGGGGCACGGCCACCGCCACCAGCCGCATCGCCGCCGTGTACGACAAGGGCACGGCGGCCGTCCTGGTGATGCGCACCGAGGTCGCGGACGCCGAAGGACCGCTGTGGACCAACGACGCGCAGATCTTCGTGCGCGGCGAGGGCGGCTGGGGCGGCGACCGCGGGCCGTCCGTTCGGCACGACCCGCCCGCCGGTGAACCCGACCGGACCGTCGAGCGAGCGGTCCGCGAGGACCAGGCCCTGCTCTACCGCCTCTCCGGCGACTACAACCCGCTGCACGCCGACCCGGAGTTCGCCAAGCTCGCCGGTTTCGACCGGCCCGTCCTGCACGGGCTGTGCACCTACGGCATGACGCTCAAGGCGGTCGTGGACACGCTGCTCGGCGGGGACGTGAGCCGGGTGCGGTCCTACGCCACACGGTTCGCCGGCGTGGTCTACCCGGGGGAGACCCTGCGCATCCGCATGTGGCGGGGTGACGCGCGGGTCCGAGTCGCCGTGAGTGCCGTCGAACGCGAGGACGCGCCCGTCCTCGCCGACACCGTCGTCGAACACGCCTGAACATTCTTGAACCTGCTTGATCTCACGTCGATCTCACGTGATCAGGGACGCAGTCGAGGGGAGAGCCGCACCATGCGCGCAGCCGTACTGCAGGAGACAGGCCAGGAGAAACTCGAGGTCCTCGACGACGTCGAGGCGGCCGGATGGGGCCCCGGCAGGGTGCGGATACGGGTGCGCGCCACCGGGCTGTGCCACTCGGACCTGTCCGCGATGAACGGGGTGCTGCCGCAGCCGGCCCCGTTCGTGCCCGGCCACGAGGGGGCGGGCGAGGTCCTGGAGGTGGGGGAGGGGGTCACCCGGCTGAAGCCGGGCGACCGGGTGGTGGTCTGCTGGCTGCCGGCCTGCGGGGCCTGCCCGGCCTGCCGGCGCGGCCAGACCGAGCTGTGTCTGGCCGGGTTCATGAACGCCGGCACCCCCAACTTCCTGCGTCCCAACGGTGACGTCTTCGGCTTCGCGGGCACCGGCACCTTCGCCGAGGAGGTCGTGGTCGACGCCGGGTGCGCGGTGCCGATCCCCGACGACGTGCCCTTCGACATCGCCGCGCTGATCGGCTGCGGGGTCACCACCGGGCTCGGCGCCGCCCTCAACACGGCCGACGTGCGGGCCGGTTCGTCGGTGGCGGTGATCGGCTGCGGCGGGGTCGGGATCTCGGCGATCCAGGGGGCCCGGCTCAAGGGGGCCGCCGAGATCGTCGCCGTCGACCCGGTCGCCTCCCGGCGCGAGGCCGCGCTGCGGTTCGGCGCCACGCGGGCCGTGCCGCCCGAGGAACTGCCCGGCGCCAAGCAGGAGGTGACCGCGGGCGAGGGCTTCGACTACGTCTTCGAGGTCGTCGGCAGGTCGGCCACCGCGCGCACGGCGTACGAGAACACCCGGCGCGGCGGCACCCTCGTGGTCGTCGGCGCCGGCGCCATGGACGACCACCTCCAGCTCAACATGTTCGAGCTGTTCTTCGACGAGAAGCGCATCCTGCCCTCGATGTACGGAGGCGGCGACGTGGTCCGCTCCTACGAGCGCACGATCGCCCTGTGGCGGGCCGGCCGCGTCGACCTGGAGGGCCTGATCACCCACCGGGTGCCGCTGGCGGAGATCAACGAGGCCCTGGACCAGATGCGCACCGGCACCGCGCTGCGCACCTGCATCGAGATCTGAGGGGACGCGGCATGCCGCAGAGGCCACTGGAAGGGCTCAGTGCGATCGTCACCGGCGCCGGGCGGGGACTCGGCCGGGCCGAGGCGCTCGAACTGGCCCGGCTGGGCGCGGCCGTCGTCGTCAACGACTTCGGACAGCCGGGGCGGGACGGCTCGGGGACGGCCTCCGCGGGGCCCGCCGAGCAGGTCGCCGAGGAGATCCGCGCGGCGGGCGGCCAGGCCGTCGCCCACACCGGGGACGTGGCGGACTTCTCGCAGGCGCGAGACCTTCTCACGCTCGCGACGACCCACTACGGAAAGCTGGACATTCTCGTCAACAACGCCGGCATCCTGCGGGACCGCATGGTCTTCTCCATGACCGAGGACGAGTGGGACTCGGTGATCCGCGTCCACCTCAAGGGCCACTTCAACACCACCCGGTTCGCGGCCGCGCACTGGCGGGAGCGGTCCAAGGCGGCCGGCGGCGCGCAGGTGTACGGACGGATCGTCAACACCTCCTCCGAGGCCTTCCTCGCCGGATCCGCCGGCCAGCCCAACTACGCGGCCGCGAAGGGCGGCATCGTCGGCCTGACCACCTCCACCGCCCTCGCGCTCGCCAAGTACGGCGTGACCGCCAACGTGATCTGCCCGCGCGCCCGCACCCGGATGACCGAGGACGTCTTCGCCGGGTTCGAGCCCCCCGCCGACGGCCTCGACCCGCTCGCCCCCGAGCACGTCGCCCCGCTCGTCGGCTACCTGGCGTCCCCGGCCGCCGGGCCGGTCAACGGCCAACTGCTGGTCGTGCACGGCGGCATGGTCGCGATCGTGGAACGGCCGCGGGTCCGGGCCAGGTTCGACAGCGAGCAGGACACCTTCGACTTCGACGAACTCGACGCCCTGCTCACCCCGCACTACACCGGCCGACCGCCCGGCGAGACCTTCGCGGCGGCGGACGTGCTCGGCCTGCGCAGGCAGTAGCACGCCGGACGACAACGGCTCCGCCCGGAAAGGGCGGAGCCGCTGTTCGTGCGTACGGTCAGGCCGCGGTCTCGGCCGGCTCCGGCTTGCGGTGCCGGCCGCTCGGGGCCGATTCGCCGTCCTGGGCCGAGACCGGACCACGGTGCTTGCCGTGGCTGTCGGACTCGTACAGGTCGGCGGACAGGTGCTGAGACGTGCTGGTGTCGCTCATCGGAAGAATTCACCCCGTCAACATGATCTTTCTTACAGCGCGGAGAGTGTAACGAACCCACCACGGGGCGAATCCAGGCAGGCACGCCGACCGGTGCTACTTCGTTACAAGCCGCCCCCGCTTCGTCACGAGACCTCCCAGCGGAGCCTGCTGCAGGGGCACCGGCCGGGCCACGGCGGGCCCCGGCGGCTCCGGTTCCGCCGGCCCTCCGGGCGCACCCGGCGCCCCGGCGGCCGTACCGTCCAGGGCCGCGCCCCCGGGCCCACCGCCCTCCCCGGTCCGGCCGGTCTCCGCCCAGCTCACCGCGACCTCCACCACCCCGCACGGAACCTCCGCCGTGGCGTACGGCAACCGCAGCATCCCGTCCCGCGTCCACGTCCCGGCGCCGGCCAGCCACCCCTCGGGCGCCGGCAGGGTGCGCATCCCGCGGGTCCCCGGCCGCCAGGCGCCGACCCAGCGGCCCGCCGGACCGTCGACGCGCAGCGCCACCGCGCAGCTCTCCGGCATCAGCACGAGCCCCGGCTGGATCGCGAACGGCGTCACCGCGCACTCCGCCACCCGCAGGCTCTCCGGGAAGCGCACCGGCAGCGTGCTGCCGAGGACGCCCCAGCCCAATCGTTCCTGCCCGGGACTGGGCGCGTCCGAGCCGACCAGGATCAGCCCGCTGTCCGGGTCGGCGAGCAGCAGCCGGTCGTCGCTGTCCGCCGCGATCTGCAGCAGCGGCGACACCTCGCCGCCCCGCCCGAGATCCACCACGACCGCCTTGGTCCGCCCGCCCAGCTCCCGGTCCAGGGCCAGCATCCGGCCGCCGCCGTCCAGCCACACCCCGCCCGAGCAGCGCCCCGGCACCACCGCGACCTGCTCGGGGCCGAACGTGCCGCCCGCCACCAGCCACACCGTCGAGGACAGCGGCCCCACGGCGAGCGCGTACGCCTCGCGGCCGCCGGGCGCGGGCGGCAGCAGCCGCAGCGAGGTCCCCGCGTCCGGGCACTCCACCGCGCCCAGCGGCAGCTCACCGGTGCCGGGCCCGGTCGGATAGAGCAGGGCGAAGTGGTGCCGCCCGTCCGCCAGCCGCCGTACGAGCACCCGCCCGTCGCCCATCGGCTGCACCTCCGTGCCCGCCTCCTCGGGCTGGTTGCCGGGCAGCGGCACCGCGTACGGCTCGGGGCCGTCCAGGGTCCACCGCTCCGGGTACCAGGAGCCCTCCCGCCGCGCCAGCCGGGCCGCGTACGCCCCGTCCGCCGTGATGGTGCAGCCCGCTCTCGGCGCGCTGTCGTCCTCGTCCGCAGCCGAGGGTTCGATCGCACAGGCCGTCATCGCTCGGTCACCTCCGGCCACGAAGCTAGTTTTCGCCCGCACAGGCGGCGGACAGGCGGCCCACGGCTTCACACATACGGGTGCAGACTCGACGATTCGCCTGAGGAAACGGGGACGCGTGTGCTGGGCGGTGCCCGCGGCGGGTGAGCAGGTACAGCGCCGGGGAAGGGACAGGTAGCCTTTTCCCCGTGCCCCGTCTGTCAGAAGTCATCGCCGCGCTGGAGAGCCTGTGGCCCGCCGAGCGGGCCGAGTCCTGGGACGCGGTCGGCACCGTCGTGGGCGACCCGGAGCAGCAGGTCACCCGGGTGCTCTTCGCCGTGGACCCGGTCCGGGACACCGTCGAGGAGGCGCTGCGGCTGGGCGCCGACCTGCTGGTCACCCACCACCCGCTCTACCTCCGCGGGACGACGACGGTCGCGGCCACCGGCTTCAAGGGCCGCGTGGTCCACACGCTCATCAAGAACGACATCGCGCTGCACGTCGCCCACACCAACGCCGACACCGCCGACCCGGGCGTCTCCGACGCCCTCGCGGGCGCCCTGGACCTGCGGGTGGTGGGACCCCTCGTACCGGACCCCACCGACCCGGAGGGCCGCCGGGGCCTGGGCCGGATCTGCGAACTGGACCACCCGGTGACCGTCCGCGACCTCGCCGACCGGGCCGCCGCCCGGCTGCCCGCCACCGCGCAGGGCATCCGCGTCGCCGGCGACCCCGAGGCCCTCGTCCGCCGGGTCGTCGTCAGCGGCGGCAGCGGCGACAGCCTCTTCGACGCCGTACGCGCCGCCGGGGCGGACGCCTTCCTCACCGCGGACCTGCGCCACCACCCGGCCTCCGAGGCCGTGGCCCACAGTCCCCTCGCGCTGCTCGACGCGGCGCACTGGGCCACCGAATGGCCCTGGTGCGAGCTGGCCGCAGCCCAGCTCGACGAAATCTCCGACCGCCACGGCTGGGACCTCAGGGTGCACGTCTCCAAGACGGTCACCGACCCCTGGACCAGCCACTCACCGTCTCCTGGAGCCCCCAACTGAACGCCGCGCCCGCCGACCAGATCCGACTCCTCGACGTCCAGGCCCTGGACGTCCGCCTCCAGCAGCTGGCGCACAAGCGGAAGTCGCTGCCCGAGCACGCCGAGATCGACTCGCTGACCAAGGACCTCACCCAGCTGCGCGACCTGCTCGTGGCCGCGCAGACCGAGGAGAGCGACACCGCCCGCGAGCAGACCAAGGCCGAGCAGGACGTGGACCAGGTGCGCCAGCGCGCCGCCCGCGACCAGCAGCGCCTGGACTCCGGCGCGGTCACCTCGCCGAAGGACCTGGAGAACCTCCAGCGCGAGATCGCCTCCCTCGCCAAGCGCCAGGGCGACCTGGAGGACGTCGTCCTGGAGGTCATGGAGCGGCGTGAGTCTGCCCAGGAACGGGTCGCCGAACTGACCGAGCGCACCGGCGCCGTCCAGGGCCGCATCGACGACGCCACCGCCCGCCGCGACACCGCGGCCGGCGCGCTCGACGCCGAGACGGCCACGGTCACCAAGGAGCGCGAGGTCATCGCGGCCACCGTCCCGGCCGACCTGCTCAAGCTCTACGAGAAGCTGCGCGAGCAGCAGGGCGGCATCGGTGCGGCGAAGCTCTACGCCCGCAGCTGCCAGGGCTGCCGCCAGGAGCTGGCCATCACCGAGCTGAACGAGATCCGCTCCGCCGCGCCCGACACGGTGGTGCGCTGCGAGAACTGCCGCCGCATCCTGGTCCGCACGTCCGAGTCCGGCCTGTAGCGAGGGGCACGCGTGACCAGGGAGTTCATCGTCGAGGCGGACGGCGGCTCCCGGGGCAACCCGGGACCGGCCGGCTACGGCGCGGTGGTCGTCGACGCGGCGAGCGGCGAGACGCTGGCGGAGGCGGCCGAGTACCTCGGTGTCGTCACCAACAACGTCGCCGAGTACCGCGGGCTGCTCGCGGGCCTGCGCGCGGCGCACGGCCTCGACCCGGACGCCGTCGTGCACGTCCGCATGGACTCCAAGCTGGTCGTCGAGCAGATGTCCGGCCGCTGGAAGATCAAGCACCCGGACATGAAGCCGCTGGCGCTGGAGGCGGGCCGGGTCTTCCCGGCCGGCCGGGTGACCTACCAGTGGATCCCGCGCGCCGAGAACAAGCACGCCGACCGCCTGGCCAACGAGGCGATGGACGCGGGCATGCGGGGTGAGCAATGGGAACCGGCGGCTGGGACAGCGCCCCTTCAGGGGCGCGGGGCTGAGACATGCGCGGCTCCGCCGCGTGGGCGCGACCAGCCCCCACGCACCGGCACTGTGACGACGGGCGGCAAGCCCACCGCCGACACCCGCGCCGCGAGCCAGGTCGCGAGCCCCGGCTGGAGTGCGGCCCCTGACCTCGGCGCCCCCGCCACCTTCGTCCTCCTCCGCCACGGCGAGACCCCCCTCACCCCCCAGAAACGCTTCTCCGGCAGCGGCGGCACCGACCCCGCCCTGTCCGAGGCCGGCCGCGAACAGGCGCGCCGCGCCGCCGACGCCCTCGCCCGGCGCGGCACGATCGACGCCGTCCTCGCCTCCCCGCTGACCCGGACCCGGCAGACCGCCGCGGCCGTCGCCGAGCGCCTCGGCCTGGACGTCACCGTCGACGACGGGCTCAGGGAGACGGACTTCGGGGCCTGGGAGGGGCTGACCTTCGGCGAGGTCCGCGAACGCCACCCGGACGACCTGACCGCCTGGCTCGCCGACCCGCGGGCCCACCCCACCGGCGGCGGCGAGAGCTTCGCCGAGACGGCGACCCGCATCGCGGCCACCCGGGACAGGCTGGTCGCCGCCCACGCGGGCCGTACCGTCCTGCTGGTCACCCACGTCACGCCGATCAAGACGCTGGTACGGCTGGCCCTCGGCGCCCCGGCCGAGTCCCTGTTCCGGATGGAGCTGTCGGCGGCATCGCTGTCGGCGGTGGCGTACTACCGGGACGGCAACGCGAGCGTACGGCTCTTCAACGACACGTCCCACCTGCGTCCCTGAGGCCCGCCGCGGCCCGCGCCAGCGACTCGACGCGGGCCCAGTCCCGGGCGGCCACGGCGTCGGCGGGGAGCATCCAGGTGCCGCCCACGCAGCCGACGTTGGGCAGGGCGAGGTAGTCCGGGGCGTTGTCCGCGCCGATCCCGCCGGTCGGGCAGAAACGGGCCTGCGGGAGCGGACCCGCGAGGGACCTCAGGTAGGCCGTGCCGCCGGCGGCCTGCGCCGGGAAGAACTTCATCTCCCGCACCCCGCGTTCGAGCAGCGCCACCACCTCGGAGGTGGTCGAGACGCCCGGCAGGAACGGCACCCCGGACGCGGCCATCGCCGCCAGCAGCCCGTCCGTCCACCCCGGGCTCACCAGGAACCGCGCCCCGGCCGCCACGGACCGATCGACCTGGCCGGGCGTCAGCACGGTCCCCGCCCCGACCACCGCGTCCGGCACCGCGTCGGCGATCGCCCGGATCGCGTCCAGAGCGGCCGGCGTCCGCAGCGTCACCTCGATCGCGGGCAGCCCTCCGGCCACCAGCGCCCGCGCGAGCGGTACGGCGTCGTCCGCGTCCTCGATCACGACGACGGGGACGACGGGAGCGAGGTCGAGCACGGAGGTGGGCATGGCCGCCATCCTGCCCAGCCGATGCGCACCGCGCAAAGGGCGTTGCGCATGCTGCAACGAGGGGGTGGGGTGGGTCAGTGGACCTCGTCCACCAGCACGTCCAGCGCCCAGGCCTGTCCCGCCCTGCCCGGCGCCGCCGCCTCCACCTCGTACCCAAGGTCCCGCAACGCCTCCACCAGCTCGCCCGGACCGGCCGGCGCGATCCCGGCGGTCAGCAGACTCCGTACGATCCGGCCCTTCGTCGCCTTGTTGAAATGGCTCACCACCTTCCGCGTCGGCGCGTGCAGCACCCGCACGGTCGCCGTCCGCGCGGCCACCTCGCCCTTCGGCTTCCACGCCGCCGCGTACGCCGCCGACCGCAGGTCGAGCACCAGCCCCGACCCGGCCGCCTCCGGCAGCACCTCGGCCATCGGCCCGCGCCAGTGCGCGCCCAGCGCACCGAGCCCCGGCAGTTTCACCCCCATCGAGCAGCGGTAGGAAGGGATCCGGTCCGTCACCCGGACCGCGCCCCACAGCCCCGAGAACACCAGCAGCGACCGCGCCGCCCGCCGCTTGGCGGCCGTGTCCAGCGAGGCCAGGCCGAGGGCGTCGTACAGCACCCCCGTGTAGATCTCCCCGGCCGGACGGGCGCCCGCCGTCCGCAGCCCGGTGTTCTTGGCGACCTCGCCGCGCAGCCCCTCGCTCAGCCCGAGCACCTCGCGCGCCTTCTCCTCGTCACCGGCGCACAGCTCGACCAGCTCGGCGAGCACGGCCGCGCGCGCCCGCGCGAGCCCCGGCAGGGACAGCGACCCGGGATCCAGCGGGGCACCACGGCCCGAGGACGCCTTGCCCTCCGAGGGCGGCAGCAGGACCAGCACACGTACTCCTCTTCACCATCGGTCTCTCGTCGACGCTCCGCGCCAGCGTAGAGCGCCGGACCGGCACGATGTGACTACGCTCGTCCTATGCCCAGCCGCCACATACGAGTCCAGGGTGCCCCCGAGGCTCCGCTGCGGGCCGCGCTCGCCGCCCTGCGGGACGAGCTCGGCGTCCCGGACGGCTTCCGGCCCGAAGTCCTCGCGGAGGCCGACAGCGCCGCCAGGTATCCGGCCGTGCCCGCCCACGACGCGACCGACATCCCCTTCTTCACGATCGACCCGCCCACCGCGAACGACCTCGACCAGGCCATGCACCTCTCCCGCCACCAGGGCGGCTACCGCGTCCGGTACGCCATCGCCGACGTCGCCGCCTTCGTCGTACCCGGCGGCGACCTGGACTCCGAGGCGCACCACCGCGTCAACACCCTCTACTTCCCGGACGTCCGGGTCCCGCTCCACCCCGACGTGCTCGGCGAGGGCGCCGCCAGCCTGCTCCCCGGCCAGACCAGCCCGGCCGTCCTGTGGACCGTCGACCTGGACCGGGACGGCCGGACCCGCACCGCCGACGTCCGCCGCTCCCTCGTCCGCAGCCGCGCCAGACTCGACTACGCCACCGCGCAGCGGCAGATCGACGAGGGCACCGCCGAGGAACCCCTCGCCCTCCTCAAGGAGATCGGCGAGGCCCGCGAGCGCCTGGAGGCGGAGCGCGGCGGCATCTCCCTCGGCGTGCCGGAGCAGGAGATCGTCGAGTACGACCACACCTACCGGCTCAGCTACCGCGCCCCGCTGCCCGCCGAGTCCTGGAACGCCCAGATCTCCCTGCTCACCGGCATGGCCGCCGCCGACCTAATGCTCGCCTACGGCACCGGCGTCCTGCGCACCCTGCCCACCGCGCCCGACGGCGCCGTCGCACGGCTGCGCCGCACCGCCGCCGCCCTGCACATCGACTGGCCGCACCACGTCTCCTACGCGGCCCTCATCCGCTCCCTCGACCCGCGCCGCCCGCGCCACGCGGCCTTCCTCCAGGAGTGCACCACGCTGCTTCGCGGCGCCGGCTACACCGTCTTCCGGGACGGCGTCCTGCCCGCGGTCAGCACCCACGCGGCCGTGGCCGCCCCCTACGCGCACTGCACCGCGCCGCTGCGCCGCCTGGCCGACCGCTACGCCGCGGAGCTGTGCCTGGCGGCCGCGGCCGGCGAGGAACCGCCCGACTGGGTGCTGACGGCGCTCGACCTGCTGCCCAAGGAGATGGCGGAGGGCGCGCGGCGGGCGGGCACGGTGGAGCGGGAGTGCGTCGACATCGTCGAGGCGGCCCTGCTCAAGGACCGGGTCGGGGAGGTCTTCGACGGGTGCGTGGTGGAGGTCGAGGAGCACCGGCCGACCGTGGGACGGGTGCTGCTGCAGCAGCCCGCCGTCATCGGCCGGATCGAGGCCGACGCACCGCTACCGCTGGGCGAGCGGCTGCCGGTGCGGCTGACCCGGGCCGATCCGGGGACGGCGAAGGTGCGGTTCACGCCCGCGTGAGCCGCCGCCCGGTCGTGAGCCGTCGTACCGGACCGGCGAACAGCGCGGCCGGTTCGGGCGAGACCGGTCCCTCGGCTGGCACCTCGCCCGCGTCCCGCAGGGCCCGCAGCCGCTGCCGCCGCTCCCGGATCCCGGCCTCCTGCCGGGCGAGATCCTCGTCGAGTCCGGTGAGCACCTCGGCGAGGCCCTCGCCGGCGTCGTCTGCGAGCACGCCCGCACCTCGGTGAGCCCCGGTACGGACGTTGACGTCGCGGCAAGGTCAACCGCGGGCTTCAGCCTCCTGCCGCGACGAACCAGCGGGCCAGCGCCTCGTCGAGGCCGTCCGTGCGGTCGTCGTCCCGGTCGGCGGCCCACGCCGTGAACCCGTCCGGCCGCACCAGCAGACCCGCCGGCTCCGGCCGCCCCGGGCAGACCGCGGTGACTACGTCGACCCGGTCCCCGTACTGCTCGGCGCGAGCCCGCAGCTTCGGGTCGTCGGCGAGGTCGAAGAGCACCGCCCGGCCGTCGCGCAGCCGCTCACCGAGCCGGGTGCCGTCGGAGAACTCCAGGTCAGGGGCGCTCCGACCGGTCAGCGGGTGGCCGCCGGGCAGGTCGTACCGCTGCCGGACGCCGGAGATCTGCCCGACCAGATACGTCGTGCCCTCCCGCGTCAGCGCCAGGTCGGTGACCACCCGGCGCAGGGCGCGGGCGTGCCGGTCGGGCCGCATCACGGCGACCTGGGCGCGGGTCCAGTCCAGCACCCAGGCACCGACCGGATGCCGTTCCGCGGTGTAGCTGTCGAGCAGCGACTCCGGGGCCCGCCCCCCTGCGACCGCGGCGAGCTTCCAGCCGAGGTTCATGGCGTCGCCGAGCCCGAGGTTGAGGCCCTGTCCGCCGAACGGGGAGTGCACGTGGGCCGCGTCGCCCGCGAGCAGCACCCGGCCCTTGCGGTAGGTGTCCGCCTGCCGGGCGTTGTCGGTGAACCGGGTCGAGGAGCGCACCTCGTGGACGGTCACCTCGGGCACCCCGGACACCCGGCGCAGCGCGGCCTGGAGCTCCTCTGCGGTGACGGGCGCGGAACGATCGGCGGGCGGCCCGTCGAACTCGACGGTGAGGATCCGCCCGGGGAACGGCCCGTTGACGTACGTCCCCACGTCGGTGGTGTTCCACCCGGTCCCGAGCCGTTCGCCGCCGGTCATCTCGACGACCGCCTGGTAGCCGGTGATCTCCGGCTCGCTGCCGGGGAAGCCGAACCCGGCGAGCTTGCGGACGGTGCTGCGGCCGCCGTCGCACCCGACGAGCCAGCCGGCCCGTACCGTCCGCCCGCCGTCGAGGTGTATCAGGACACCGCCCTCGCCGGCGTCGAAGCCGGTCAGCTCCACGCCCCGGCGCACCTCGACACCGAGCCGGTCGGCGCGGGCGGCCAGGATCCGCTCCAGTTCGGCCTGCGGGACGCCGAGCCCGACCCGGTCGGCGGGACCGATGTCGGCGAACGCCGGGTCGGAGGCGTCGAAGAGGTCGCCGCGCATCATGATCCCGGCGAAGTGCCCGGCGAACTTGGGGGGAGTGCGGGGGGCGTCGGTGGCCGAGGGCTTGCCGGGCCCGTCGGTGTCACGGTCGCCGAGGAAGGCCCGCATGCGCCACCGGTTGCGCTCCCAGGCCTCGGCCAGCTCGGGCAGCATGCCCCGCCGGTAGAGGGCCACCGCGCCGGCCGTGTTGATGCCGCCGGCCTTGATGGTCACGTCCACCTCGGTCAGCCGCTCCACGACCAGCACGTTCGCGCCGCCGAGCCGCAGCTCGCCGGCGAGGAAGAGGCCGACGGGTCCGCCGCCGGCCACCACCACGTCGTAGGTCGCGCGGGTGTCGTCGTTCATGCGATGAGTCGATGTCATGACTTCACTGTAGTCACTAAAACTTTCGAGCGGCTATAGTTTTCGCGTGACGAACGACAACAGGCCGACGGAGACCCTGCGGGAGCGCAAGAAGCGCGAGACGCGGCAGCGGATCTCCAACGTCGCGACGGTGATGTTCCGGGAGCACGGCTTCGACAAGGTGACGGTCGCCGAGGTCGCGCGGGCGGCCGGCGTCTCCGCGATGACCGTCTTCAACTACTTCCCGCGCAAGGAGGACCTGTTCCTCGACCGCATCCCGGAAGCCGTCGCGGCCTTCTCCGGCGCGGTGCGCGACCGAGCCCCCGAGGAGACCCCGCTCACCGCGCTGCGCCGCCTGGCCTTCCGGTTCATCGACGCCGGGCACCCGCTGGGCGGCGTCGGCGAGGGCTTCGAGGGCTTCTGGCCGGTCGTGGCCGCCTCGCCGGCGCTGCTGGCACGCGCCCGCGAAGGCGCCGAGGAGGTGGAACGGGCCCTCGCCGCAGCGCTGGCCGAGGCCGGCGAGGCCGCCCCGGAACTGCTCGCGGCCGTGACCGTCGCCGCCTACCGCTCGGTGTGTGTCACCTCGGTCCGCCGTCAGCTGGTCGGCGAGCCGTTCCCGGAGGTCGCCGCGGACCACCGGGAACGGATGGGGGCCGCGTTCGACGCGCTGGAGCGTCTGAGGGATGGAACCGACGCCTGAACGCGTTGCACCCTTGACGCGCAGGGGGCCGCACAGGGGGTGCCGGGAAGTGGCGGAACAAGCACGGTGGACGAGAGCGCGGCTGGGCCGGTGCGGCCCGCCGCTCGACCTGCTGACGGCACGGTTCGACAAGCACGTGTACGCGCCGCACGCGCACGCCGAGTTCACCATCGGGGTGTGCGTGGGCGGCTCCGAGGTCATCGACTACCGGGGCGGCCGCGTCTACAACGGCCCGGGCTCGATCGTCGTCCTGGCGCCCGGCGAGATGCACACCGGCCGCCCCGCCACCACCACCGACGGCTACGCCTACCGCGCCCTGTACGCCGACCCGGCCCTCCTCGCCGACGGCACCCTGGGCGCCGGCACCCCGCACTTCCGCGACGCGGTCCTCGACGACCCCGAGCTGGCCGCGGCCCTGCGCCGGGCCCACACCGACCTGGCCGGCCGCCCCGACCCCCTGGAGGCGGAGTCCCGCCTGCCCTGGCTCCTGACGGCCCTGTCCCACCGCCACTCCACGGCCCGCCCGGCACCGGACCGGGTCCCCGGCGCACACGGCATCTCCCTCGCCGTCCGGGACCGGCTCGCCGACGAACTCACCGCCCCACCGTCCCTCGCCGCCCTCGCCTCCGACCTGGGCCTGTCCCGCTACCAGCTCCTGCGGGCCTTCCGTACGACGATGGGGGTGCCGCCGTACGCGTGGCTGGCCCAGTACCGGGTGACCCGGGCCCGCGCCCTCCTGGACTCGGGCGTACGCCCGGCCGAGGCCGCCGCGCTGGTGGGCTTCGCCGACCAGGCCCACCTCACCCGCTGGTTCCGCCGGGTGCTGGGCGTGACCCCGGCCGCCTACCGCAACAGCGTTCAAGACCCCGGACACTCCTGACCCCGATGCTGTCCGCATGACTGCACGAGGCTGGTTCCTCTTCTCCCTCATGGGAGTGATCTGGGGCGTCCCCTATCTGATGATCAAGGTCGCGGTGGACGAGGTGTCCCCGTCGACGGTGGTGTTCGCCCGCTGCGCGGTGGGCGCGGTCCTGCTCCTCCCCCTGGCGATCCGCCAGGGAGGCCTGTGGCTGACGATCCGCACCCACTGGCGCCCGATGCTGGCCTTCGCGTGCATAGAGATCATGGGCCCGTGGTTCACGCTCACCGACGCCGAGCGCCACCTGTCCAGCTCGACGGCGGGCCTGCTGATCGCGGGCGTCCCGATCGTGGGCGTGGTCGCGGCGCGCTGCTTCGGCGACACGGAACACCTGGGGGCACGACGGGTGACGGGCCTGCTGATCGGCCTGGCCGGCGTCGGCGTCCTCACCGTCCCCCACCTGACCGGCGGCGACGCCCGCTCCCTGGCCGAGGTCCTGCTCACGGTCGTCGGCTACGCGACGGCCCCCCTGATAGCGGCCCGCCGCCTCAAGGACGTCCCGACGCTGCAACTGATAGCCCCCTGCCTGACCCTGGCCACCCTGGTCTACGCCCCCGCGGCGGCGGCCACCTGGCCCACTTCGGCGCCCTCCACGAACGCGTTGCTCTCCCTCCTCGCCCTGGGCGTCCTGTGCACGGCGGCGGCGTTCGTGGCCTTCCTGGAACTGATCAAGGAGGTGGGCCCGACCCGCTCGACGGTGATCACGTACGTCAACCCGGCGGTGGCGGTGGCGGCGGGCGCGCTCTTCCTGGACGAGTCCTTCACCGCGACCATCGCGGTCTCCTTCGCCCTGATCCTGACCGGCTCGGTCCTCGCGACACTGTCCTCACACCCGAAGCCCTCGCCCGCCCCGCCCCCGGTCCGCCCGGCCCGCCAGTGGCTCCGCCGCGGGTCGGCTCCGGCCCCGGGCACCCGCCCGGAACGGGACGAGGCCGGCGCCCGGTAGCATGGTCCACACGGCAGACGAGCCGGGCGGACGGCCGCGTGGAGTTCCCGTCAGGGAACTTCCCGAGGAACGTCCGGGCTCCACAGGGCAGGGTGGTGGCTAACGGCCACCCGAGGCGACTCGCGGGACAGTGCCACAGAAAGCAAACCGCCGGGGACCGTATGCGTACGGGCCTCGGTAAGGGTGAAACGGTGGTGTAAGAGACCACCAGTGCCCAGGGCGACCTGGGCAGCTAGGTAAACCCCACCCGGAGCAAGGTCAAAAGGAGCGCTGTCAAAGGCGCTCTGCGGGGACGTTCGAGGGCTGCCCGCCCGAGCCCCCGGGTAGACCGCACGAGGCCGGTGGCAACACCGGCCCTAGATGGATGGCCGTCACCCCGGCTCCCGCGAGGGACCGGGGAACAGAACCCGGCGTACAGCCCGACTCGTCTGCCCTTCCGCCATCTCATGGCCGACGCGAGAGCGCGTCTGTGACCTGGACCCGGTGCGCCGGGGCGTTGGCGGCGCAGACCGGGTAAGGCGTCCTCTGCCGTCTCTGCGCTCACTGGTACGAGTGTCGGTACCGCCGGGTACTCTCAAACATCGTCAACGCGGCCCGACGGGCTTCCGCTCCACCCCGGTGGAGTCTCGAAGGACATGCCCCCACCCGCACGAGTCCTTTCGTGCTGCCTGGGGGAAGTCCTTGCTGTTCCGCGCGTCCGCGAAAACGGTCGCCGTCATGGCACTCGACGGTTCGCTGTTCCTGCATCTCACCGATAATTTCGTCCATATGCACGGCTATCGGCCCGGCACCTCTGAGGTGCGTTCCTGGGAGCGCAGCATTCCCGTCCTGGCCGCCGCACTCAACGACGCCGGCCTGGGCGATGTGGAGGTCCTGCTGGAGTACTCGCTCCCGCTGAACAGCAAGCGTGCGGACGTCGTCCTCGCCGGGGTACATCCGGTCACAGGCGAACCGTCGTACGTCGTGGTGGAGCTGAAGCAGTGGAGCCAGGCGCTGCCCCATGAGGACGACCCCACGCTGTGCCATGTAGACGCCTACGCCCAGCCGGTCCTCAACCCCATCGAGCAGGTGCGCCGCTACTGCGAATACCTGGTCAATTTCAACGGGGCGGTGTCCGAGCACGGCCACCGGGTGGCCGGAGTGGCATATCTGCACAACGCCACCGAGTTCGGCGTGGCCGGGCTGCGGGAGATCGAGCGTGACGGCAAAGGCCTGCTCTTCACCGCGGAACGCCGTGGGGCCCTCCTCGACCACCTTCGCAGCAGGTTGAGCGACGAGCACCCAGGAGCCGGGGCGGCGGACGAACTCCACGCAGGCGCCACGGCGCCGTCGAAGCAGCTCATGTCCGTGGCCGCTGAGGAGGTGCGCGAACGCACCCAGTTCGTCCTCCTCGACGAGCAGCAGGTCGCGTACCGCACAGTGCTCAACGCGGTGGAGAAGGCGAAGCGCGCCGACCGCAAGGAGGTCGTCATCGTCACGGGCGGTCCCGGCACCGGCAAGAGCGTGATCGCTCTCCAACTGCTCGGTGAGCTCTACCGGCGCGGGATCGCGGCATTGCACGCCACCGGTTCGCAGTCATTCACGAAGACGATGAGGAAGGTCGCCGGAGCGCGCAAGCGGGAGGTCCAGGATCTCTTCAAGTACTTCAACAGCTTCATGACAGTAGAGAAGAACAGCCTGGGAGCCCTGATCTGCGACGAAGCGCACCGCATCCGGGAGACCTCGGCCAACCGCTACACGCGCGCCGAGAACCGTACCGGCAGGGCGCAGATCGATGAACTCATCGACGTCGCCTACGTGCCCGTCTTCTTCCTCGACGAGCACCAGGTCGTCCGCCCCGGCGAGATGGGCACCGTGGCCGAGATCAAGGCGGCAGCGGCGAAGCGGGGCATCCCCTGCAGCGTCGTCCCGCTGGACAGCCAGTTCCGCTGCGGCGGCAGTGACGCCTACCTGCGCTGGGTGGTCCGCCTCCTCGGCCTGGAGCCGGGCGGGCCGGTCGTATGGGAACCCGACGACCGCATGCAGTTGCTGGTCGCCGACACCCCGCAGGAGATGGAAGCCTTCCTCGAAGCCCGCCGAAGCCAGAACTACGGCGCCCGCATGTCCGCGGGTTACTGCTGGCGCTGGTCCCCGGAACCCAAGCCCGGTGACCCACTCCCGCCTGACGTCGTCATCGGCGACTGGGCCCGCCCCTGGAACCTGCGCGGCGACCGCTCCGTCTCCGGCGCACCCCCGGCCGCCCTGTGGGCCACCGACCCTGCGGGCTTCGGGCAGGTCGGCTGCGTCTACACCGCTCAGGGCTTCGAGTACGACTGGTCCGGTGTCATCATCGGCCCCGACTTGGTATGGCGCGGCGACCGCTGGGTGACGGACCGCACGGCGTCCAAGGACCCGGTGTTCAAGCGCTCTACGCCCGACACCGACGTGGACCGCCTGATCCGTAACACGTACAAGGTGCTCTTGACCCGCGGAATGGTCGGCACGGTCATCTACTCCACTGACCGGGAAACCCGGGAGAAGCTACGGGAGCTGGTGGGGGCTGAGCGGCGCTTGACCGTCACAGCGTGAGCGACCGGCCTGGACCCGCAGCTTTTCCGCCAACTTGCCGCTGCCATGACATGAGTTGGTGTGTGGGGCTCGCGTGAGCTGCTGCGCTCTCTAAGATCGCCCGTACCAATTGCGGCCCGACGGGCTTCCCCTACGCGAGGACACGCCCCCACCCGCACGAGTCACTCGTGCCCTGGGGGAACCACCTCGTGTCCATGCTCCTGCTGAGGCTGTCTGCGCAGGACCTGCTCGCTCTGAACTCGCGGCGCCGGATGGTGCCCCACCTCGCGGCGAGGTGGAAGCACTTCCGGGGGACCGATGCCTCCCTCACCGAACGAGAGGCTTGGGCGGAAAGCCTGGTCGAACTGGCCAACGACCTCGTCGAGGCAGGCCGCGGCAGTGTGGAGATGATCGTCGAATGCGGCGCGACCGTCGATGAGCCCGAGAATCCGAGCGACCGGCGACTCATCGACGTGGTGCTCGCCGGTTACCACCCAAAGACCCACCGTCCGTCGTTCCAACTCGTGGAGTTGAAACGGTGGTCGACGGTCACGAGAGTCGAGCAGGCCACGGCCGAACTGGTCTACGTTCCGGGAATCTCCGAGCCGAAACGGCACCCGGCCCTACAACTGGGCGAGTACTTCCAGCTTTTCATCGGCGACAAGGGCCCGCTGGCCGGGCATCGCATCGAGTGCGGTGGCTTCACGTATCTGCACAATGCCACAGAGGAATCCGTGAAGCCGCTGCTGACCGTCGATGCACCCATGGGACCGTACGCGCGCACCTACACCAAGGACCGTCGCGACAGGCTGCTCACCGCCCTGCGCGAGCACTTCGCCGAAGAAGGCGGCGACTCGGCAGCCGAACTCCTGTTGAGAGGCATGAACCTCCGCAACACGCCGCTCCTCGACGCAATGATCAGGTCACGTGGCGAGGACACCGTATTCGCGCTGCGGGGCAAGCAGAAGGAGGTTGCCGAGGACGTGCTGCTCAAGGCGTCGCTCATCCTCGATGACCCTGACCAGCCGGCCCTCCTGGCGGATGACCGCCGTGCCGTCTTCATCATCACGGGTGGGGCGGGCACGGGAAAGAGCGCTGTCGGACTGCAACTCAAGGCGGAGTTCGAAGCTGCCGGACGAACGGTCAAGTATGCGAGCGGGAGCCGGGCCTTCAACGGCGCGCTGCAGGAGCACGTCGGCTACGGCGACAAGGAGTTCAAGGAGAGCTTCACCTACTTCAGCAACTTCGTCACGCCACCCGAGCCGCCTCTCGACGTCCTCATCTGCGACGAGGCGCACCGCATGCGGGACCGCACCACCAACCGCTACCTGCCAGCCGAGCGGCAGGGAACCAAACCTCAGGTGGACGAGCTGCTGGATGCCTCCCGTCTCACCGTCTTCTTCCTGGACGGAAGCCAGACGGTTCGTCCGAACGAGGTGGGCACCGTCGACCTGATCGAGGACGCGGTCAAGGCCCGCGGCCTCGTGCCGGCCCGTCACGCGCTCACCGACCAGTACCGCTGCGGGGGAAGCGACGGGTACGTGCGCTGGGTGCAGGACCTTGTGGGACTGACCGGGGACGAACCGCGGACCTGGACCCCTGACGGGCTGATGCATGTCGAGGTCGCCGACAGCCCGGAGGAGCTGGAGCGGATCATCAGGACCGAGTTCGATGCCGGCGCCTCGGCCCGCATGGTCGCCGGCTTCTGCTGGCCCTGGACCAAACCGCGGGGCAAGGGAAAGGGGAGATGGCTGGAGGCGGACGTCCGCATCGGCGACTGGCACCGGCCCTGGAACGCCGACAGCGGCAGCTGGTGCGAGAACGGGACCGTGCCTCCCTCGAAGATCTGGTCGGTGGACCCGGCCGGAATCAACCAGATCGGCTGCGTCTACACCGCACAGGGCCTGGAGTGGGACTGGTGCGGCGTGATCATGGGCGAGGACATGGTGCGCCGCGACGACCGCTGGGTCTTCCGGCGCGGCAAGGCGCGCAAGGACCCGGAAGCGGGGGTCAAGCGTGTCGCTGTCCCCGGTTCCTTCGACCCCAGGCTGCGATGGAAGAACCTGAGCGAGGAGGACTTCGCTCGGTGCGTCCGGCACGCGTACCACGTCCTCATGACCCGGGCGAGTCGTGCGACCGTCCTCTACTCCACGGACGAGGAGACGCAGGCCTACCTGAAGGAGGTCGTCGGTGACGTGCAGATACACGGCCTGCGGCCTACGTGGGAGAACCTTCCGCCCATAGCCAGGGTCCCTCACCTTCCCCGACCGAAGGGGAAGCGCAACCGGGCCCGGAACCGGAAGAAGAAGCAGAACCAGACCCGCCCTGAGCAGCCACCTCTCTTCTGAGAGGAGTGGCGGGCTCGCCGGGCCCGCCACATGCCTGCCTCAGACGAGCAGGTGTGCTGCCGCCGCCAGCGCCTCCAGCACAAGGTTGGAGACGACTCCGGCGGCGGCGCCGACCAGGATCTCGCGGATCCAGGGACGACGCGCAGGCTTGTACTCGACCGGTTCCATGAAGGGCCACTCCAGGTTGTGAGTTCGGAATGGCAGGGATCGCCCTACCGGGCATCCGCCCTCACCTGAGTGAGGTCCACGTGGTGGATTCACCATCCGTCACTCACGACCAGCGGACTGGACCGCGGCTCCGCCGAGTACCCTCCGGGAAGGGGCGCAGCGAATGGCAAGCCTAGCGCACAGCTCGGACACCGGATCTTGCCAACTCCCAGGGCTCCGGGCGGAGTCAGAACTCAAGACCGCCCCAGGCCGTCATCTCCGCAGGCGTACGAGGTCCGGCCTCACGAGGCGGTCAGCGCCTCGATGAGCAGGAGTTCATGCCCACGGGCCTGGAGGGTGTGCACGGCTGCGGGGAGCGTTGTCAGCGGGTCCCGACCGACTGGCGCACGGCCCGCGAGGACACAGGTGAGCGTCTCGTACTGCCCGACGCGGACCACCGTGCCGCAGGCGGCCTGGAGGTCCGGCGTCGGTTCGCTCGGCTCGCCCTGCTGCGGCGAGTGACAGGTTCCCGGCGCGGGGCTGAGTGCGGTCGGTGATGGTTCGAGCCCACTCGCAGTCGGAGAACCCCATCCGTGCCGCTCGTGATGGAGGTCCAGGCGGCGCGTGTCAGGCGCTCAGAAGATCTTGCAGAGGGTCATCGCGCGCGTGTCGACCTCGCCCGGTGATCCGAGGACGGAATCGCGCCCGACGTAGATGGTGTCCCAGTGCGAGGTTCCTGCCGGGCACGTGCCGGAGCTGAGGAGCAGCCCGCTGGAAAGGTCTGAGCCCAGTGTGCTTGCGTCCGGCAGCTGCAGGGTGGCCGGCTCGGCGGAGGCGCCGGGCGCTCCCTGTTCACCCTTGGCACCGCGCTCGCCTTGCGGTCCCTGCTCGCCCTGAGGTCCCTGGGGCCCTTCCGGTCCCGCAGGGCCCTGAGCGCCGACGGGACCCGTCCCGAGGAAGTAGGCGCCGGCCAATGCGCCCGCTGCGCCGGAGAGAGCGGCAACGGCTGCGATGGCGGCAATGGCTATTGCTGCACGGCGGCGGTTCGGTCTCATGTTCTTTCCTTCGGGTCCGTGGTGCTGGTAGCGCTGTACGCCGCGAACGTGCGGGCCTGTTCGGTCTTGCGGACCTGGCCCAGTTCGATGGGGCGCAGGACGTGGGGCCGTCCGGCATGTTTGAGGATGGCGCCGAAGTACGGTACGGGCGTGTGCTCGTGGGCGTACACACGGTCCAGGGCGGCTTGCCAGGCCGCCTGCACAGTAGGGGTGGTGGCGTTCGGCTCCCAGCCCAACTCGGCCAGCACGTCACGGAAGAACGGAGCGGGGCCGGAGGCCAGTCTGGCCGAGCAGCGCGAAAGCGACGCACCTGACGCCGTTCACCCGGGCGGTACGTTGATCACGCGCGTCGGCTACGTCGACAACGACCCGATGGTGCTCGCCCACGCCCGTGCGCTGCTGACCTCCACCGACGAGGGCGCGACCGCCTACGTCGACGCCGACGTGGCGGAGCCGGAGCGCATCCTGGAGGCCGCCGCGCGGACGCTGGACCTCGGGCGTCCCACCGCGCTGATCCTCAGCAACATCCTGGGGCACATCGCCGACCTCGACCGGGCGCGGTCCGTCGTCACGCGGCTGATGGCGGCCCTGCCCTCGGGCAGCCACCTGTCCGTGAACGACGGGTCGCGCGGCGTCGACCCCGTGTTCGAGCGGGCCCAGGACGCCTACAACGCCAGCGGCGCCGTCCCGTACAACCTGCGGACCGTCGGCGAGATCACCGCCTTCTTCGACGGGCTGGAGCTCGTCGAGCCCGGAGTCGTCTCCGTGACCGAGTGGCGGCCGGAGCCGGGCTCGGGAATCCCGGCGGTCGTCGCCGAGCACGGTGGGCTCGCGCGCAAGCCGTAGGGGCGAGAGCGGTCCCGCGGGACGGGCGGGGGCGAGGGGGCTGCCGTGCCGCGATGGACCGGGGCGGGACGCACAACCTTCCGGTGGGCCGCGGGTCTGAGAAGACACACACCTGCGCGAGCTACCAGGGGGGTAGTCATGCGACGGACAAGGCGACGGACGAACAGCGCGCTGGTCGCGGTCATGCTGGCGGGCGGCGGGCTGCTGGCCGGGACGGTTCCGGCGGCGGCCGCGCCGGCGGCGGCCGTGGACTGCGCCGTGACGTGGGGGAGTCTCGAGAAGAGCGGTGACGCCGATGCCGGGCGGCGGCTGACCGGCGTGCGGGCCGGGCAGCACGAGTGCTTCGACCGGCTGGTCTTCGACGCCCAGGGCGCCGCGGACGACCCGTTCGGGTACACGGTGCGGTACGTCGACGTGCTCCACCAGGACCCGAGCGACGCGGTAATACCGGTCAAGGGCGGGGCCGTCCTGGAGGTCTCGCTGTTCGCGCCGCGGTACGACCCGGCCACCGGGCAGCCCTACCCGGCGCTGCCGTCCGTCGACGTCACCGGGTACCGGACCTTCCGGGAGTTCAAGGTCACCGGCGGCTCCGAGGGCTACACCCAGGCCGGGCCCGGGGTCCGTGCCCGGCTGCCGTTCCGGGTCTTCCAGACGGGCGGCCATCTCGTGGTGGACGTGGCGCACTCGTGGTGATCCGGCGCGCCGCGGGAACAGTCCGGCCGGGCGGGACCGTTGGACCCGTGGAGGAGACGGTGCCGCCCGTGCGGTGAGAATCGGTGTGCTCGGGAGTCCGCCCTGCGCGGGTGCCCGACCGGGTGCCCGCCGTGGACTCGGACCGAGGATTTCCCCAGCAGGAGGACTGTTTCATGAACGACCGGCCCTTGACGCTCATGGCCGTGCACGCCCACCCCGACGACGAGGCCACGAGCACGGGCGGTGTGCTGGCGCGGTACGCGGCGGAAGGGATGCGCACGGTCCTGGTGACCTGTACCGACGGTGCCTGCGGTGACGGGCCGGGAGGTGTCAAGCCCGGGGAGCCCGGGCACGACCCGGCGGCCGTCGCCGCGATCCGGCGGCAGGAGCTGGAGGCCAGCTGCGAGATCCTGAAGATCAGTGACCTGGAGATGCTGGGGTACGGCGACTCCGGGATGATGGGCTGGGACTCGAACGACGCTCCCGGGGCGTTCTGGCGCACGCCGGTGGAGGAGGGCGCCGTGCGGCTCGCGGAACTCATCCGCCACTACCGGCCCGACGTCGTCGTCACCTACGACGAGAACGGCTTCTACGGGCACCCCGACCACATCCAGGCCAACCGCATCACGATGGCCGCGCTCGCGATGACCGAAGCCGACGCCGACTCCGAGTCCGACGCGTCCGGCTCCGGGACGACCCCCAAGGTCTACTGGACGACGATGCCCCGCTCGGCGATGCAGCGGTTCGGGGAGGCCCTGCGCGAGTTCGGCGAGGAGATGCCCGAGCCGGATCCCGCCGAGGCCGCCGCGCTCGCCGAGATCGGCCTCCCGGACGACGAGATCACCACCTGGGTGGACACCACCGGGTTCGGCGGCCAGAAGTTCGACTCGCTGGCCGCGCACGCCAGCCAGGGCGAGAACATCTTCTTCCTGCGCATGGGCAAGGAGAAGTTCACCGACCTGATGGGCGTCGAGACGTTCCTGCGTGTGCGGGACACCACCGGCGCCGGCCTTCCCGAGGACGACCTGTTCGCGGGCCTGCGCTGACCGCCCTGCGGTGACCGCCCCGCGCTGACCGCCCTCAGGAGCCGGCCGCTTCGGCCGACCTGCTGATCGTCGCCCGGATGTGCTTCATCAGCGGCTGGTCGCTCTGTTCGCTGTAGTCGCACAGGGCGATCAGCACGTTCATCTCCGGCATGTAGCCGGCCGCACAGCCCCGGGGGAGGTCGTAGGGGATGGCCAGGTAGCCGTTCAGGGTGCGGGTGCTGCCGTCCTTGGCGGTGCTGGTGATGTCGACCGGGTCGAACTCCTCGATGCTGCGCTCCCGCATGTCGGAGGGGTTCATGAAGACCAGGGTGCGGAGGTTCTTGACCCCGCGGTAGCGGTCGTTGTCGGAGTAGATCGTGGTGTTCCACTGGTCGTGGGAGCGCATGGTGCCCAGGGCCAGGGTGCCGGGCGGCGGGACGACGTCCGGCAGCGGCGCCGAGGAGAACTCGGCGAGCCCGGACGGCGTCCGGAAGACCAGTTCGCGGGCCGGCTGGCGGATGCGGAAGCCGAGCGGGAGGCGGACCCGGCGGTTGAAGTCCTCGAAGCCGTCCAGGACCTGCGCCATCGTGTCGCGGATACGGTCGTAGTCCTCGACGTACCAGGCCCACGGCGTGGTGGAGTCGGGGAGCGCCGCCCGGGCGATCCCGGCGATGACGGCGGGCTCGGAGAGCAGGTGCGAGGAGGCGGGCTTCTTCATGCCCACCGACAGGTGCACCATGCTCATCGAGTCCTCCACCGAGGTGGACTGGATGCCGCACCGCTGGTGGTCCTTCTCGGTGCGGCCCAGGCACGGGAGGATCAGCGCGTGCCGGCCGTGCACCAGGTGGCTCCGGTTCAGCTTGGTGCTCACCTGGACGGTGAGGTCGCAGGCGCGCAGGGCCTCGTAGGTGGCGCGGGTGTCCGGCGCCGCCAGCGCGAAGTTGCCGCCCATGCCGACGAACACCTTGACGTCACCGCGCCGCATCGCCGCGATCGTGCCGACGGTGTCCAGGCCGTGCGCGCGGGGCGGGGTGATGCGGCAGACCTCGCCCAGCCGGTCCAGGAACGCCGGTTCGGGCCGGTGGTCGATGCCGCAGGTGCGGTTGCCCTGGACGTTGCTGTGCCCGCGCACCGGCGAGGGGCCGGCGCCCTCGCGCCCGAGGTTGCCGCGCAGCAGGAGCAGGTTGACGATCTCCCGCACGGTGTCCACGCCGTGCTCGTGCTGGCTCACGCCCAGGCACCAGCTGACGATGGAACGGTCGGCCTCCCGGTAGATCCGCGCCGCGTGCAGGATGTCGGCCCGGCTGATCGCCGACTGCCGTTCGATCTCCTCCCACGGCGTGGCCTCGCACACCGTGCGGTACTCCTCGAACCCGGTCGTGTACCGGTCGATGAACTCCTGGTCCAGCGCCTTGGGGTCGGACCTGGACTGGTCGAGGACCGCCTTGGCGATGCCCCGCAGCAGCGCCATGTCGCCGCCGATCCGCACCTGGAGGTTCAGGGTGCCCGTACGGGTCGCGTGCAAGGTCGCCATGTCCACGAAGTCGTGCGGGATGATCGTGCGCCGCGAGGCCGCCTCGATCAGCGGGTTGACGTGCACGATCTGTGCGCCGCGCCGGTAGGCGTCGGCCAGCGCCGTCAGCATCCGGGGCGCGTTGGACGCCGCGTTCACCCCGATCACGAACAGCGCGTCGGTGGCGTCCCAGTCCTTGAGGTCGACGGTCCCCTTGCCGGTGCCCAGCGAGGCGGCGAGGGCGCGTCCGCTGGCCTCGTGGCACATGTTGGAGCAGTCGGGAAGGTTGTTGGTGCCCAGCTCGCGGGCGAGCAGCTGGTAGAGGAAGGTGGCCTCGTTGCCGAGCCGGCCGGAGGTGTAGAAGGACGCCTGGTTCGGGTCGTCCAGCTCCCGCAGCGACCGCCCGATCAGGGCGAACGCGTCACGCCAGCTGATCGGCACGTAGTGGTCGGACTCGGCGTCGTACACCATCGGCTCGGTCAGCCGGCCCTGGTCCTCCAGCGCGAAGTCGCTCCACTCGAACAGCTCGCCCACCGAGTGCGCGGCGAAGAAGTCGCGCCCGACCCGCTTGTGGGTCATCTCCCAGGTGACGTGCTTGACCCCGTTCTCGCAGAGGTCGAGCCGCAGTCCCTTGGTGTCGTCGGGCCACGCGCATCCGGGGCAGTCGAAGCCGCCGTTCTCATGGTTCATCTTCATGATCGCCCGGGGTCCGTCCAGCGCCCGTTCCCGCACGAGGAACTTCGTGACGCTCTTGGCGGCGCCCCAGCCGGCGGCCGGGTGATGGTACGGGTGGAAGAACGGCTCCCCCTCCGGCGCCGGCCCCACCCGAGGCTCGATCTCCTCCCCGGTGCCCTGCCCCAGCCTCTTCTGCTCGTCGTGGGAGGTGCTCACGGCTCTCGCCCTTCACCGTCGAGGGAGCACCGCCGGACCCGGCGGCCTCCTCTGCCATGCTAGGCACGCCGGTCAGGGCACGCGAGGGGAGCCCACGGGCACCGGAGCCCCTACGCCGCCCGGCATCGCTCGTTCGTCGTCGGCGCCCGCCGCGACCGCGAGGTGGGCGGGCCGCAGGGCGTGGGTGCGCTGGTCGACCGCCTCGCCGACCGCGGCCGGGCCTTCGAGCGGCTCTTCACCGAGTCCTTCGACTCCCTGGGCGGCGCCCTCGACGCACCCTCGTCCGGCAGGCTCACCCCGGAGTGCCTGCGCTGCTGAGGGAGCTGTCCCTGCGCGGCGGCAAGCGGATCCGGTACTACGCCTACCGGGACTTGTTCCCGGACCGTCCCCGCACCGCCCTCGGCCTCACCGTGCTCGCCGGCGACCTGGCGCCGGCCCTGTCCGTGCGCGTCCTCCTCGACGCGGACACCGCACCGCAGGTACGGCAGGCCATGATCGAGGCGCAGAGCAGGGCGGCGTCGAACGCTCCCACTGAGCCCGCTACACCGGTGTGTGGCCCTCCAGGTAGACCCGTACGGGTCCGGGCACCCCGGCACCGATGGCCTCCGCGAACGGGGACCAGCGGACCTGCTCCGGGCCGAACCTGGCCTCCGAGGACGGGCTCTCGGACAGCAGCTGGCACACCACGAAGGAGCGCGCGTCCGGCGCGGCCGTGTCCACCGCCGGGCGCAGCACCGACGACCCGTCGACGAGGTAACCGGTCAGCTCGTACACCACGCGGGCCGCGGTGGCCGTCGCCGACTCGGCCTGCTCGGGAACGCCCGACGGCAGCACCCAGCCGCCGCCCCCGTCCACCAGCAGCACCCGCCCGTCGTACACGACGACCGCGTCCACCACGCTCCCGGCCACCTGCTCCGGCATCATGCCCACCCCTGCTCTCCCGCGGCGCCCGTCGGCGCGACGCCTGCTTCCTACCCAGGCCGCAGCGGCTCACGCCGCGCCGTCAGCCGCTGACGATGCCGACGACGAGGTTGATCGCGGTGGCGAGGATGCCGGTGCCGAAGACGTAGGACAGCAGCGTGTGCCGCAGCACGACGGCGCGGATCGCCGAGCTCGACACGTCGGTGTCGGAGACCTGGTAGGTCATCCCGAGGTTGTAGCTGAAGTAGAAGAAGTCCCGGTAGGCGGGCGGGTCGTCCGAGTTGAAGTCGATCCCGCCCGCCGACTCGTAGTACACGTAGGCGTAGCGGGCGGCGTACATCAGGTGCAGCGCCGCCCAGGCCGTGAAGACGCCGCACAGGGCGGTCGCCGCCGCCACGTGACCGGGGTCGGACCTGCCGTGCAGGAGCAGCAGCACGATGGCGGCCAGCGCGCACAGGGCCACCGCGACCACCACCGGTTCCTCGGTCCCGGGCCGGAAGTCCTCGCGCCGCGCGTTGCGGTGGGTGGCCGCGGCGTCCATCGGCCACAGCACCGCCCAGCCGGTCACGACGAAGCACAGCTCCATGGCGGCGATCGCCGCCAGCGCGCCGAGCGCTCCGTCGGCCGCCAGCGCCACCACTACGCCGACCACCGCGCCGACGGCCGCGGCGGCGACGAGACGGGGCACGGCGTCCAGGGGCAGGGAACGTCTCATGCGGCATCACGGTAGTGGCGACGGTTCCGGTCGGCCCGTTCTACGGCGCCGGGTCGGCGGGCCGGGACGCGGGGCGCTCCGGGAGGCCGCCGTCCGCCGACGGGCCCAGCGAGCGTGCCGTCACGCCGGCCAGATGCCGTTCGAACACCTCCCGCGGGTCCGGGGTCAGCGACCGCAACGCCACCAGCGCCGTGATGACGACGTCGCACAGTTCGCCCCGCACGTCGTCCCACGTGTGGCTGACACCCTTGCGGGGATTCTGGCCGGTCGCGCCGATCACCGCCTGAGCGACCTCGCCGACCTCCTCGGTCAGCTTCAGCATCCGCAGCACCAGGCCGGTGTCGCCGTCGTGCGTACGGCGGTCCTCCAGCCAGGTCCAGAGATCGTCGATGGCGGCCCACACGTCGGCGGGCGGGGTCGGCTGCTGCGTCATGGACCCGTAGCCTGCCACGCCCGGCCCGGGGCTCACTCCCCGAACAGCGCCTCCTGCTCGCCCTCCCGCCGGCGCCGCAGGCGCCGGTTCCGGGCCCCGATCACGGTCGCCGTGACCGCCGCCGTCACTCCCAGCGCCAGCGGCACCATCCAGCCCCGGTCGACGACGTGCCCGACCGCGTGGTCCAGGGAGAGCCGGCCCGGACCCGAGACGGCGAGACCGGCGGCGGTCAGGCCGAGGCTCGCCGCGTACTCGTAGCCGCCCTCGGCCGCGAAGAACCCGTTCGGCGCGTGCAGTGCCGCCGCGCCCGCCATCGCGCCGGCCGCGGCCGCCCCCGCCGCCGGGGTGGCAAGGCCCAGCGCCAGCAGGGTGCCGCCGCCCGCCTCCGCCAGCCCTGCCGCCAGCGCGCTCTGCCTGCCGGGCGCGTAGCCGACCGACTCCATGAACTGCCCGGTGCCCTCGACGCCGCCCCCGCCGAACCAGCCGAACAGCTTCTGCGCGCCGTGCGCCGCCAGCACCCCGCCGGTTCCAAGGCGGAGCAGCAGCAGCCCCACGTCATGTCGGTCACAGCAGGTCACGGGGGCTCCTCGGGCAGCGGGCCGGTCGGGTCTCCACCGTCGCACCGGGCCACCGGGGCGGCCCGCCCTCGCCGCCGTTCGGGTGGCGGGTCCCCGGCCGCGGTGTGACGCTGGCTCGCATGACGATCAAGACAGCCAAGCTCAGCGACCCGGCCGTGCGGGCCTTCGTCACCGCCGTCAACGCCGGTGATCGCGACCGTCTGGTGGGGCTGCTCACCCCGGACGCGACCATGGCGGACGACGGCTCCGACCGGAACCTCGACGAGTGGATCGACCGGGAGATCTTCTCCTCCCACGGCCATCTCGACGTCGACAACGAGTCCCACGGCGGCCGCTCCCTGCTCGCCCACTACCGCAACGACTCGTGGGGCGAGATGGTGACCCGCTGGGACTTCACGGTCGAGGACGACGGCCGCATCTCCCGCTTCGAGACCGGGCAGGCCTGACGGCTCCCTTGCCCTCGGGTGCACTTCAACTCCTGACGTCCCGGGGTATGGACAGCTACCGCACCACCGGCTGGATCTGGGCCCGCGGTCCGCACACCGTGCCCGTCCCCGGTTTCCGGTCCGTCGCGCAGGCCGAGCAGAACGCCGGGGCGATGGCGAAAGGGCCGCTCACCGCCGGGCAGCTGGCCGAGATCGGCGGGCTGCTCGGGCGCTGAACGGCCCCGCGGGCGGGTCAGCCGCCCTGGCCGCCGCCGTACTGCTGCTGTGCGTAGGGCCGTTGGCCGTGACCGTGGGGACTTGCGTCGGCCGCGGCCTGACGGGCCGACCGCGGTTGCGGTGCCTGCTCGGTGAGGGTGATCCGGCCGGCCTCGATGGTGGCCAGGCGCGGGGCGCGGCGGGCGATGGAGGAGTCGTGGGTGACGATGACGAAGGTCAGCCGGTAGTCGTGCCACAGGCCCTCCAGCAGGCCCATGATGTCGTCCCGGGTGCCCTCGTCGAGGTTGCCGGTGGGCTCGTCGGCGAGCAGCACTCTCGGCCTCTTCACCAGCGCGCGGGCGATGGCGACGCGCTGCTGCTGGCCGCCGGAGAGTTCGGAGGGCGCGTGGGTGAGGCGCTCGCCCAGGCCCACCGAGCGCAGCGCCTCGGCCGCCCGCTCGCGTCGCTCGGCCGGCTTCACCCCGAGCGGCACCAGGGCCGTCTCCACGTTCTCCTGCGCGGTGAGCGTCGGGATCAGGTTGAACGACTGGAAGATGATGCCGATCTTCTCGGCCCGCAGCCGGGTCAGCTTCGCCTCGCCGACGCGCGCGAGGTCGACGCCGTCCAGCTCGACCGCGCCCTCGGTCGGCCGGTCCAGGCCGCCGATCATCTGGAGCAGGGTGGACTTGCCGCCGCCGGTCGGGCCCTGGACGACGAGCTGGTCGCCGTCCTCGATGGTCAGGTCGACGCCGCGCAGCGCCTCGACCGTCTCCTTGCCCCGGGTGTAGCGCTTGGTGACTCCGGTGAGTCGGTACATGGGTTCTCCACTGGGTGGTGAGCGGGGGTGGGGCGCCGCGTCCCGGGGGGATCGGAAGCGGCGCCCCGGTCCGAGGGGCTGCCGGTGCTACGCGACGCTGCGCAGGGCGTCCGCCGGGCGCATCCGGGAGGCGCGCCAGCCGCCCATCGCGCCGGCGATCAGGCCGCCGGTGACCGCGAGGCCGACCGCGAGCGCGATGGTGGTGAGGGAGACCGGCGCGCTCAGCGCGATCTCCATGGTGTTCGCGGACGTCTGCCGTCCGGGTCCGCCGCCGCCCGGTCCGCCGCCGGTGCCGCCCAGCTGGGCGGTCAGCGTCGGGCTGATCGCGGTGACCGCCCGGGCCGCGCCGACGCCGAGGGCGATGCCGAGGGCGCCGCCGATCAGGCCGTTGACCATGGACTCGCCGACGACCTGCCGGGTGACGTTCCGGGACGGCCAGCCCAGCGCCTTCAGGGTGCCGAACTCACGGACCCGGCGGGAGACGGCGGAGGAGGTGAGCAGCGCCGCCACCAGGAAGGCGGCCGCCAGGACGGCGACGGACAGCCACGTGCCCACGCCGGCCGCGAGGTCGGATGCGGTGGAGAGGGAACCGGAGACGGTGGACGCGAGGTCGGCGGAGGTGGTGACCGTCGTACCGGAGATGTCGGCCGTGATCGCCTTCTTCACGGCGGAGATCCGCTGGGAGTCGGTGGCCTTCACGTAGATGGTGGTGACCTGGTTCTTCGCGTCGCCGAGGGTCTGCGCCACCTTCAGCGGGACGAAGACGTCGGTGTCGGACTCGCCGCTGTCCGGGGTGGCGACGCCGATGACGGTGACCTTGGTGCCGGAGATCTTGAAGGTCGAACCGACCGTGTACTTCTTCTCCTTGGCGTACGACGCGCTGACCACCGCGGCCCTGGCGCCGGTCTGCTTCGAGGTGAACGTCCGGCCCGAGGTGATCCTCATGGCGGACAGCGGTCCGAGACCCTGGTGGGCCACGTCGACGCCGACGACCGAGTAGCTGTTGACGTCGAAGTTCGCGCCGCCGCCCTGGACCTGCGGCCGCCCGGTGCTGCCGGTGCCGCCGCCCGGACCGCCGGTGCTGCCGCCGCCGGAGCTCTGCGCGGTGCCCTGGGTGAAGGAGCCGTCGACCCTGGTGACGTTCAGGGAGAGGGCTCCGACCGCGCTCGCGACGCCCTTCTCCGCGGCGACCTCGGTGACGAGCGCCGACTTCAGGGTTTGGCCGCCCTGCGTCATCACGCGGTCCGAGCTCTGCGCGGAACTGCCGCCGGACGTGGCGTCGAAGGAGAAGTCCCGGCCGCCCGAGCCGCCCGCGGCGGGTGCCGTACGGGCCTTGGTGACCGTCATGTCGGTGCCGAGGCCGTACAGCGACTCGAGGACCCTGTCCTGCGCCCGCGTCATGCCGGCCGACACGGAGCCGACCGTGATGACGAGGGCGATTCCGAGCGCCAGACCCAGTGCGATGACCAGGGCCGCCTTCTTCCTGCGGCCCAGCTCGCGCTTGAGATAGATGCCAAACATCCCGTTCCTCGAAGGTTCTTGGCGCCCGCTGTGGGCGCCTGCCCAAGCTAGGGAGAAACCTTTGAGTCACCCTGGGTAGGAGATGTGCCGGAGCTGAGAATGCTCCGAGTCATGTCGAACTTTCATAAGACGGCAAATTCCTCCCGTGCCGCGGGGGCCCACCCCGGAATCCCATGTTCGATTCGGTGTACCGTCCCGGGGTGCGCGATTCCTCCCGGCTGACCAGGCGTGCCGTCTTCGGGCTCACGGCCGCCGCCCTTCCCCTCTCCGCCGCGACACCCGCTTCGGCGACCACCGTGATCGGCGGTGAGCGCCTCGCCCGCGGCGGCGTCCAGGTGCGCGGTGCCACCGGCCTCCCCAAGAAGATCACCGCCCATGCCTGGCTGCTCGCCGACTGCGCGAGCGGGGAGGTGCTGGCCTCCCGTGATGCGCACCGGCGCCTGGCGCCCGCCTCCACCCTGAAGATGCTCTTCGCGGACACCGTGCTGAAGAAGTTCGACCGGGCCGAGCGCTACCGGGTCAAGGACAGCGACATCTCCGACGTCCCGGCGGGCTCCAGCCTGGTCGGCATCAAGCCCGGCATCACCTACACCGTCGAGCAGTTGTGGCAGGGCGTCTTCCTGCGCTCGGGCAACGACGCCGTGCACGTCCTCGCCCACATGAACGGCGGCATCGCGAAGACCGTCGCCGAGATGCAGGCCAGGGCCGCCGACCTGCAGGCCCTGGACACCCACGTGGTCAGCCCCGACGGCTTCGACCACCCCGGCCAGCTGTCCTCCGCCTACGACCTGACCCTCTTCGCCCGGCACGGGCTGAAGGACGCCGACTTCCGCGGCTACTGCGGGACCAGGACCGCGGACTTCCCGGCCGGCGGCAAGAAGACCTTCCAGATCCAGAACACCGACCGCCTGCTCACCGGCTCCTGGGGACTCGGCGTCTACCAGGGCCTGTTCGGCGTCAAGAACGGCTACACGAGCCACGCGGGCAACACCTTCACCGGCGGTGCCACCCGCGGCGGACGCACTCTGCTGGTCACCGTGATGCACCCCGACAGCGGCAGCAACGCGGTGTACGAGGAGACCGCGGCGCTGCTCGACTGGGGCTTCGGGAAGGGCGGTTCGGCGCAGCCGGTGGGCACGCTGGTCGACCCGCTGAGCGAGGGCGGCGCGGGCGCGAGCCCGTCGCCCTCCGCGGCCAAGGGCGCCGCGGGCGCGCCGGGGACGGGAGCGGCGGGCGCGGCGGGGTCGTCGGGAACCTCACCGTGGACGTTCGCTGGCGCCGGCGCGGGAACGCTCGCGCTGCTGGGCGGAGGAGCCTGGGCGGTGCGCCGGCGGCGCCGGGCGGCCGCGGACGGTTCCGGTGACACGCCCGTGAGCTGACCCGCCGGTGAGCCGACACCCCGTGAGCTGACAGGCCCATGCGGTGACGTCACGCGGCAGCCGTCCCGCCCACCGGTGCGTACCCGCGGTCCCGCACGGGTCCACCCCCACCCGGTCCGGCAGGACGGCTGCCGCCTCCCCCCTCGATGTGGTTCGGCGGAACACCAGAGCTTCAACTGTGAAGTTCTGGTGGAGGAAAGTTGAGCATAGGCGCGTTACCGGCCGCAATACCGCGGACGTCCGAATTCCGATTGTGCAGGTTGCCGGACGCCGGGCTGAACGCCGGTTCAGCCCCGGCCCACGTACGGCATCGTCGTCGCCAGCACCGTCGCGAACTGCACGTTCGCCTCCAGCGGCAGCTCGGCCATGTGCCGCACGGTGCGCGCCACGTCGGCCACGTCCATCACGGGTTCCGGGGCGACCTCCCCGTTCGCCTGCAGGACGCCGGCCCGCATCGCGGCCGTCATGTCGGTGGCCGCGTTGCCGATGTCGATCTGCCCGACCGCGATGCCGTACGGACGCCCGTCCAGGGACAGCGACTTGGTGAGCCCGGTGAGGGCGTGCTTGGTCGCGGTGTAGGCGACGGAACGCGGGCGGGGCGTGTGCGCCGAGACCGAGCCGTTGTTGATGATCCGGCCGCCCCGCGGCTCCTGCTCCTTCATCTGCCGGAACGCCGCCTGCGCGCACAGGAACGCCCCGTTGAGGTTGGTGTCCACGACGTGCCGCCACGCGTCGTACGCGAGGTCCTCCACGGGCACCCCGCCGGGTCCGAACGTCCCCGCGTTGTTGAACAGCAGGTCCACCCGCCGGAACCCTGCCACGGCCGCCGCGAACAGCCCGGCCACGTCGTCGGGGCGCGTCACGTCCGCGGGTACGACGAGAGCGGCGCCCTCGGGAGCCAGGGCCGCCGTCTCCTCCAGTGTCCTGGGCCGGCGCCCGGCCAGCGCCACCGACCAGCCGGCCCGCAGCAGTTCCACCGCCACGGCCCGGCCGATACCGGAGCCGGCGCCGGTCACCACCGCGGTCTTCGATTGCTTGGCATCCATGGTGCCGCAGCGTAGGCGCTCCGCCGGGGGCGGGCGGGGAGGATTGTGCGGGTACGGTGCGTTTGCGGGGGTGGCGCGTCTACGGGTGCGGGGCCGTGGGGGCTGAGCGCGCAGTTCCCCGCGCCCCTTGCGGGGGCGTTGGCGCGCGCCGTTTCTCGTGCCCTTTCAGGAGCGTTCGTAGTGGACGCCGATCTGGGCGCGCAGTGTGTCCAGGGTCCGCATGACGGCCAGGGTGCCGTCGAGCGGGACGAGCGGGGACTCCTTCTCGCCCGCCCGCAGCGCCCGCATGACCTCCGTGGCCTCGTGGCGGAAGGTGTTGCGCGGGCCGTCGGCCGGGTCCAGGGCGAACTCCTCGGGGTCGCGGCCGTCCCGGTGCAGCACGAAACGCTCGGGGTTGAAGAAGCCGTCCGGGACGTCGATCCGGCCCCGGGAGCCGGTGACCGAGGCGGTGGTGCCGGTGCCGCCGACGATGGAGCAGTGCACCATCGCGAGAGCGCCGCTCTCCCAGGAGAGCAGGGCACCCGTCTGGAGATCGACGCCCTCGTCCGAGAGCACCGCTCGCGCCGACAGTCCGTCCGGTTCGCCGAGCAGCAGGTGCGCGAACGACACCGGGTACACCCCCAGATCGAGCAGCGCGCCGCCGCCCAGCGCCGGGTCCCGCAGCCGGTGCGCCGGCGGGAACGGCCCCTCCAGGCCGAAGTCCGCCTGCACGGTCCGCACCTCGCCGATCGCCCCGTCCCCGACCAGCGCCTTCAGCCGTCGCACCAGCGGGTTGCAGTACATCCACATCGCCTCCATCAGGAAGCGGTCGTGCTCCTTCGCCAGCGCCACCAGCTCCCCGGCCTCGCGCAGGTCGATCGTGAACGCCTTCTCGCACAGCACGTTCCGGCCGGCCTCCAGGCACAGCCCGGCCGCCGCCCGGTGCGCCGAGTGCGGCGTGGCGACGTACACGACATCGATGTCCTCGTCCCGGGCCAGCGACTCCCAGTCGCCGTAGGCCCGGCCGATCCCGAACCGCTCCGCGAACGCCTCCGCGGACCGCGCCGACCGCGAGGCGACCGCCGCGATCTCCGCGTCCGGCAGGTCCACCAGATCCGCCGCGAACGCGGCCGCGATCCCGCCGGTGGCCAGGATCCCCCACCGCACCCTCTGCTCAGCCATCCCGGCAGCCCCACCCTCGCTCATGTGTTTCCCGGCAGTCCGTACGAGCTGAGAGCATAGGCGGCGCACATCGGGGTTCATCAAGAGCGGATCCGCAGGGCGAGACCGCCGGCGACCGGAGGAGCGGGGGAGACATGCGTCAGACACCGGAGCGTCCGGCCCCGTCGGCGCCGGACGCCGGGGACGCCGCCGCACCCGGCGGCCCCGCCGCACGCCGGGGCGCCCTCCTGCTGGTGCTGGTCCTCGGCGCGCTCACCGCCACGCCTCCGCTCGCCATGGACATGTACCTCCCGTCCCTGCCCGAGGTCACCCGCTCCCTGCACGCGCCCGCCGCCACCGTCCAGCTCACCCTCACCGCCTGCCTCGCCGGCATGGCCCTCGGACAGCTCGTCGTCGGCCCGATGAGCGACCGCTGGGGCCGCCGCCGCCCGCTGCTGGCCGGCCTCGCCGTCTACGTCGCCGCCACCGCCCTGTGCGCCCTCGCGCCGAACGTCGAGACGCTGGTCGCCTTCCGCCTCGCCCAGGGCCTCGCGGGCGCCGCCGGCATCGTCATCGCCCGAGCCGTCGTACGCGACCTGTACGACGGCGTGGCCATGGCCCGCTTCTTCTCCACCCTGATGCTGGTCTCCGGGGTGGCCCCGATCGTCGCCCCGCTGATCGGCGGGCAGATCCTGCGGGTCACGGACTGGCGGGGCGTGTTCGTCGTGCTGACGGCCGTCGGCGCGGTCCTCGCCGTCGCGGTGTGGACGAGACTCCCGGAGACGCTGCCCGCCGCCGACCGGCACGCCGGGGGAGCGGCCGCGGCCGTACGTGCCATGCGGACCCTGCTCGCCGACCTGCCCTTCACCGGCTACATGCTCGCGGGCGGCTTCGCCTTCGCCGCGCTCTTCGCCTACATATCGGCCTCGCCGTTCGTCGTCCAGGAGATCTACGGCGCCTCGCCGCAGACGTTCTCCCTCCTCTTCGGGCTCAACTCGGTCGGACTGGTGATCGCCGGACAGATCAACGGAAAGGTGCTGGTCGGCCGGGTCAGCCTGGACAGGGTGCTCGGCGCGGGACTGGCCGTGACCGTGCTCGCCGCCACCGCCCTGCTCCTGATGTCCACCGGGACCTTCGGGCCGGTCGGTCTCGCCCCGGTCGCCACCGCCCTGTTCGTGCTGATGTCCGCGATGGGCTTCACCCTTCCCAACGCCCAGTCCCTCGCCCTGCTGCGCACCCGGCACACCGCCGGAACCGCGTCCGCCCTGCTCGGGACGTCGTCGTTCCTGGTGGGCGCGGTCGCCTCGCCGCTCGTCGGGATCGCCGGGGAGAGAACCGCCGTCCCCATGGCGGTCGTCCAACTGGCGGGGGCACTGGTGGCACTGGCCTGCTTCGTGGGAATGTGCCGTCCCTGGACTTCACGTGGGAACACACGTGCGGGGTTGGAGGGAGCAGAGAGCTGAGCGTACCGAGACTGCGCGTCGAGACACCGGAACGGGCCGGGCTCGACCCCGCGGAACTCAGGCACCTCGTGCGCGAAGTGCACGCCCTCACCGAGGGGGAGCGGCCCTGGGCGGCCGGAACCGTGGTCGTCGCGGGACGCGGTCCCGTGATCGCCGTCCAGCAGGCGGCCGGCTGGGCGGTGCGCTGGTCCGCGTACGACCCCGAGGCCGGCGCCGGTGTCGAACTGCCGCGCGCCGCACGGGTCCCGATGACCGTCGACACCCCCTTCGACCTGGCCTCCCTGACCAAACTCTTCACCGCGGTCGCCGCCGTGCAGCAACTCGAACGCGGCACCCTCGGCATCGACGCCCGGGTCGGCGCCTACCTCCCGGACTTCCGGGCGGCCGCCGCGCACGGCGTCACCGTCCGCCAGCTCCTCACCCACACCTCGGGCCTGCGCCCCGAACTGCCGCTGTACGACTGCCCCGACGACGAGGCCCGGCTGGCCCTGCTGCGTGCCGAGGCCCCGACCAGCGCCCCCGGCGCCTACCGCTACTCGGACCTCAACATGCTCCTCCTCCAGGCCGTCCTGGAGCGGATCACCGGCCGCACCCTGGACGTCCTGGTCCGCGAGGGCATCACCCGGCCGCTCGGGATGACCGCCACCGACTTCGGGCCCTGCCCCGGCGCGGTGGCCACCGAGGACCAGCGGCGGCCCTGGGCCAAGGCGGACCGCGGGATGCTGCGCGGTGTCGTGCACGACGAGAACGCCTGGGCGCTGGGCGGGGTGGCCGGGCACGCGGGCCTGTTCTCCACCGGCCGGGACCTGGCCGTCTTCTGCCGGGCCCTGCTGGCCGGCGGCGCCTACGGCCCGGCGCGCATCCTCGGCCCGGACTTCGTGGACCTGCTGCTGGACCCGCCCGGGCTCGGATTCCTCGTGGACCAGGGCTGGTTCATGGGCGAACTGGCGGGCCGCGGCGCGGCCGGGCACACCGGGTTCACGGGCACCAGCCTGGTGCTGGACCGGGCGACGGACACCTTCCTGGTGCTGCTCGCCAACACCGTGCACCCCCGCCGCCGTCCCGGCGACAGCGCCCCGCGCGCGGCCGCGGCGACCCGGCTGGCGAGATCGGTGTTCCTCGGCCCGTCCGGAGGATGAGGCCGGTACGGGCGAGGGCCCGGCCGGGGCGCGGGCCGGGCGACCCTACAATCGGCGGGTGAACCACCCCGCATCCCCGGCCGACCGGCTCCGCGCCACGCTCGCCGGACTCCTCGACGGCCTGTCCCCCAAGCAGGCCGCCGGAGCCGTCGAGCGGCTGATCGCCAACTACCGCGGGGCGACCCCGACCGACGCGCCGATCCTGCGGGACCGGGCGGACGTGGTGGCCTACGCGGCCTACCGGATGCCGGCCACCTTCGAGGCGGTACGGGCCGCGCTCGTCGCGTTCGCCGACGCGGCGCCGCAGGGCTGGGCGCCGGAGAGCCACGTCGACGTCGGCGGCGGCACCGGCGCGGCGACCTGGGCGGTGAGCGACACCTGGGCCGGGACACGGCCGGTGACGGTCCTCGACTGGGCCGAACCGGCGCTGGCCCTCGGCCGCGAGATCGCCGCGGCCAGCCCCGAGTTGCGGGAGGCGCAGTGGCGCCGCGCCCGGATCGGAGCGGCGCTCACCATCGAGAGCACTGATCTCGTCACGGTGTCGTACGTCCTCAACGAACTCGACGAGGCCGCCCGCGGCGCGCTCGTCGACGCCGCCGCCACCGCCGCCCGGTCCGTCGTGATCGTCGAGGCAGGCACCCCGGCGGGCTACGCCCGGATCATCGAGGCCCGTGAGCGCCTGGTCGCCGCCGGGTTCCGGATCGCCGCCCCCTGTCCGCACAGCGCCGCCTGCCCGATCGTCCCCGGCACCGACTGGTGCCACTTCTCCGCGCGGGTCAGCCGTTCCTCCCTGCACCGCCAGGTCAAGGGCGGTTCGCTGGCCTACGAGGACGAGAAGTTCAGCTACGTGGCCGCCACCCGCCTGCCGGCCGCTCCGGCGCCGGCCCGGGTGGTCCGGCGCCCGCAGATCCGCAAGGGCCAGGTCCTGCTCGACCTGTGCGAGACGGACGGACGACTGGCCCGGACGACGGTCACCAAACGCCACGGCGACCTCTACAAGGCGGCCCGGGACGCGGACTGGGGCGACGCGTGGCCGCCGCCCGGTTCGCCCGGTTCGAGGGCGTAACTCCCGCAATCCCTTATCGCTCGCGTACCCCCCTTCACGCCCAGATGGGACGATAAGGCATGCTGGCCGCACCACAGCGAGGCGAGGCGAGGCGATACATGAGCGGGACCTTCGGCGGCCGTGGTCGCCGTCAGGGCAGACTCTCCCAGTGGCTGCTGGGGCGGAGCCCCGGGGAGGCCGCCCCCGACGACGACGGCCGCGCGGCCCTGCTGCTCGCCGCCGCCGAGGCGGGCCTCCCGATGGCCCCCGCCGCGCACCCGGCCCCCGGCTACGGCTGCTCCTGCGACCGCGTCGGCTGTCCCACCCCCGCCCGGCACCCGGTGTCGTTCGCGTGGCAGACGCAGTCCACCACCGACCGCGTCCAGATCGAGCGCTGGGCCCGGCACCAGCCGCAGGCCAACTTCATCACCGCGACCGGCATGACGCACGACGTCCTCGACGTCCCCCTGGAGGCCGGCCGGGAGGCGCTGGAGCGGCTGCTCGCCAACGGTGTCGACGTCGGCCCGGTCGCCGAGAGCGACGACGGCCGCATGCTGTTCTTCACCCTCACCCGCGGCACCCCCGAGGACGAGGACGAGTGGTGGCCGTGCGAACTGGACTGCCGCCCCGAGACCATGGACGAGCATCCAGGGCTGCGCTGGCACTGCCGGGGGTCCTACGTCCTCGTACCGCCCGCCCGGCTGCCCGGTGACGACGGCCCGCGGGTGCGCTGGACGCGGGGCCCGGAGCACCCGCTGCCCGACCCGCTGACCCTCCTGGAGAGCCTGACCGACGCCTGCGCCCGGCACGCCGGCGAGGAGTCCGACCCGGCGGACGCCACCTGGCCGGTCCGCCGCTAGGACGGACGCGCCCCGGCACGGACGCGCCCCGGCACGGACGTCCTCGGACCGGGAGTCCTCGGACCGGGAGTCCGCGAATCGGGAGGCCGCGGGTCAGGAGCCCTGGGCGGACGTCAGGCCCTGGATGCGGCCCAGGACCGAGACCTTCCCGGAGCCCGCCGGGTCCAGCGCGACCTGGTTGGAGACGAACTGCATCGTCAGCGTCTGCTTGACGTCACCCTTGGTGAGGGCCTTCACGTCCTGGTTCTGCGCCGGCAGGGACGTGCCCGCGGCCGCGGTCTCCTTGGCGTAGTAGCGCGTCGTGAAGAACACCATCGCGCCGCCGTCGGCGGTGCGCAGGGCCAGCGGCGCGTAGTCGCCTGAGGTCAGCGGCTCGTCGATGTACTGGGTCGCCAGACCCGGCTTGGTCGACTTCCTGCGGTCGGTGCGCCAGCCGCTGGTGTGCGGGCCGTCCGCGAAGACCGGGCCGCCGCTCTTGAGATACGTGGCGTAGTCCCGGCTCAGGCCGGCCGGGGGGACGGCCAGCCGGTCGCCGTCGGCCGGCACGGCCTGCGCCCAGCCGTCCTTGTCCGTCCGGAACTTCGGGACGGCGTCCGGCGCGACCAGGGTCAGGTAGGCCGCCTGGAACGGCTCGGAGAGGCTGTCGCGGGTGAAGACCAGCAGCCAGCGGTCGTCGCCGCCCTTGTTGCCGTGCGCGTCGGCGAGGAACCAGCGCGGCCAGCCCGCCTTCTTCGGAATCGTGTAGGTGACGTCGTCGAACTCCAGGTCCGAATGGCCCGGGTTGCCGCCCGGGTTGTTGACGTGCCCGGCCTTCAGACGCGCGGAGTCGATGTCGGCGAGCGCGCCCGTCGTGAAGTCGGCGTCCAGGGAACCGTCGTAGGCCGCGTCGGCCTTGTTGTAGGCGTCCGTGAACTGCTTCAGCGCCTTGGCGGCCTCGGCGCGGGTGGTGGTGGGCAGCACCTCGCGCTCCCCGTGCACCACCACGCATCCGCTCGCCGTCAGCGTCATGGCGGTCAGCGCGACCGCCAGCAGCGCGTTCCGCTCACGCCTGCGGAGTCCGCGGTGCCGAAGCGGGCCGCGCTCCCCGGTCCTCAGGTGCGTCATCAGGTGCCTTCACCTTCCCCTTCCCGGAGCCGAACCCTACCGGGGCGAAGAAGACGGCGAGCGTCGGGATCAGGTACAGCAGCCACACCGTGACCTGGAGCACGGTCGGGTCGGGCTGGAAGTTGAGGACGCCCTTGAGGAGGGTGCCGTACCAGCTGTCCGGCGGGATGGTGTCGCTGATGTCGAAGGCCTGGTGGGTCAGGCCCGGGATCCAGTTCGCCTCCTGGAGGTCGTGGAAGCCGTACGCCAGCACACCGGCGGCGACCACGACCAGCATGGCGCCGGTCCAGGTGAAGAACCTGGCGAGGTTGATGCGCAGCGCGCCGCGGTAGAACAGCCAGCCGAGCAGGACCGCGGTGGCGAGGCCGAGGGCGACGCCGATCAGCGGGCGCGGGGTGCCGTCGCTGGCCGCGTGCACCGACGCCCACACGAACAGCGCGGTCTCCAGGCCCTCCCGGCCCACGGCGAGGAACGCGGTGGCGACCAGCGCGCCGGTGCCCATCGCGAGGGCCGCGTCCAGCTTGCCGTGCAGTTCCTTCTTGAGGTGCCGGGCGGTGCGCCGCATCCAGAACACCATCCACGTCACCAGACCGACCGCGACGATCGACAGGGAGCCGCCGAGCGCCTCCTGCGCCTCGAACGTCAGCTCCTGGGAGCCGAATTCGAGGGCGCAGCCGAAGCCCATGGCGATCACCACCGCGACGGCGATACCGGTCCAGATCGGCCGCAGGGCGTCCCGGCGGCCGGTCTTGACCAGGTAGGCGATGAGGATGCAGACGACGAGCGAGGCCTCGAGGCCTTCGCGCAGCCCGATCAGGTAGTTGGAGAACACGGATCACGCCCCCTTGGCGGACTCGGAGAACAGCGTCCGGCCCCACCAGTCGTCCTTGTCCCGGACGCCGGGCGGGACGGCGAAGACAGCCGAACCCACGTGCTGGATGTACTCGTTGAGCGCGTCGGACGCCGACAGGCGGCGCTGCAGCGGGATGAAGCCCTTGCGCACGTCACGCTGGTAGGCCAGGAAGAACAGGCCCGCGTCGAGCCGGCCGAGCCCGTCGGTGCCGTCGGTGAACGAGTAGCCCCGGCGCAGGATGGTGATCCCGTCGTTGGAGTCGGGGTGCGCGAGCCGCACGTGGGCGTCCGGCTTCATCGCCTTGAGGAACGGCGCGTCGTGCTCCTTGGCCTTGCCGACCGGGGCGCCCTCGCCCTTGTCCCGGCCGAAGACGTCCTCCTGCTCCTGGAGCGAGGTCCGGTCCCAGGTCTCGATGTTCATCCGGATGCGCCGGGCGACGAGGTAGGAGCCGCCGGTCATCCACGCCGGTCCGTCGCCCTCGCCGACCCACACGAACTTCTTCAGCCGGTCGGTCTCGGTGCCCGCGATGTTGCGGGTGCCGTCCTTGAACCCCATGAGGTTGCGCGGGGTCTGGGCGTCCGGCGTGGTCGAGGACGTCTTGCCGAAGCCCAGCTGGGACCAGCGGATGGCGACCTTGCCGAAGCCGATCCTGGCCAGGTTGCGGATGGCGTGCACGGCGACCTGCGGATCGTCGGCGCAGGCCTGGACGCACAGGTCGCCGCCGGTGCGGGCGGCGTCGAAGTTGTCGCCGGGGAACTGCGGCAGGTCGGCGAGGGCGGCCGGACGGCTGTCCCGCAGCCCGAACTTGTCGAAGAGGGAGGGGCCGAAGCCGATCGTCAGCGTCAGCCGGTTCGGCTTCAGCCCGAGCGCCTCGCCGGTGTCGTCCGGCGGCGCCTCGGCGAGCCCGCCGAAGGCGCCGTCGCCGATCGCCTTGCCGGCGGTCAGCCGCCGGGCCGCGGCCGTCCAGTCCTTCAGCAGCTGGACGAACTCGGCCCGGTCGTCGGTCTTCACGTCGAACGCGGCGAAGTGCAGCCGGTCCTGGACGGCGGTGGCGATGCCGGCCTGGTGGGCGCCGTGGAACTCGACGGCGCCACCGGCGTCCGCGCCGGCCGGGGCCATGTCGTCACCGGCCTCGGCCATCGCCACCGCGCCCCCGGCCACGGCGGCACCGAGCGCGAGCCCGGCACCGCCCCAGCCGATCAGCGCACGGCGCGACGGGTTGGCTTTGTCGGTCATGTCCTGCCCCCTACTTGACGACGGTCGCGGCGAGCTTGGACAGCGGCTCCGCGAGCGCGTTGACCGCGTCCGACAGCTCCTTCTGCTGGGCCTTGGTGACCTTGTCGTACGAGATGAAGCCGTCCGAGGTGGACGTCGTGCGGTACTTGTCGAGCAGCGTGTTCAGCGCGGCGAACTGCTTGTCCAGCTCGGTGGTCAGGGCCGCGTCGTTCTTCTGCGCGACCGGCTTCAGCAGCTCGTACGCCTTCTGCGCGCCGTCGACGTTGCCCTTGAAGTCGCTGAGGTCGGTGTGGGAGTAGCGGTCCTCCTCACCGGTGACCTTGCCGGTGGCGACCTCGTCGAGGAGCTCCTTGGCACCGTTGGCCATGGAGGTCGGGGTGATCACGGCCTTGCCGACCCGCTTCTGCCAGTCCTTCAGGTCGACGAGCAGCTGGTCGGCGAGGGCCTTCTGCTCGGCGCCGATCTTCTTGTCCTGCCACAGCGCCTTCTCCAGCGCGTGCCAGCCGGTCCACTTCTGGCCCTTCTCCAGGCCGTCGGCGCGGGTGTCCGTCTTGGGGTCGATGTCGCCGAAGGACTCGGCGATCGGCTCGGTGCTCTCCCAGCCGACGCGGGAGGGGGCGTAGGCGTTCTTGGCGGCGGTCAGGTCGCCGGCCTTGATGGCGTCGACGAACGTCTCCACCTTCGGGATCGTCGCGTCGGCCTCGCCCTGGGCCCACTCGCGGTAGTCGGCGACGGCCTTGTCGAGCGTCGGGTTGCGCCGGGCGACCGCGCCGGAACCGGTGACGGTCAGCTTCTGCCGGACGCCGTGTCCCTTCATGCCGGGCCGGCAGGCTATCTCGTACGAACCCGCCTTGACCTCGGCGGTCAGCGTGTACTTGGTGCCCGGGCCGATGTTCTCCTTCTCCGAGACGATCCGGTCGTCGGGGAAGAGGATCTCGACCTCGGTGGCCTTGGAGCCCGTGTTCTCGATGGCGAGCGTGACGCGCCCGGCCGGGACGGACTTGAGGGAGGTGTCGCACTTCGCGTCGGCGGCGGTCACCTGGATCGCGTCGTCGCCCTTGGCGTCGCTCTTCGCCGTGCAGGCCGAGAGGGCGGTCAGAGCGGCCGCGGTGGCGGCGGCGGTGACGGTGAGTCGGACGGCACGCATGCAGGCTCCAAGCGGGGGAGATTGGTGAGGCTGACCTAAGTTACATGAGGCTTACCTCACTAATACCCACCCGGGTCGGGATTGGCCAGACACGGATAGATCACAGACACGGCTTGATATCGGCGGCGAAAACCCGCCACCAAAGGAAGGTCAAGGGAAGGTCAAGCGGGCCGTTCCGGTCCTGCGACGACGGCCGGACGTCCTCCGTCCCGGCCGCCGCCGCAGTGCTTCAATGCCGGAGTGACTGATTACGACGTGCTGCGTGTCTTCTGCGCGGCGAACGGCGGGTACGGCAACGAACTGGGCGTCGTCCGGGACGGCTCGCCGCTGCCCGCGCGGGAGGACCGGCAGGCGCTGGCCGCCGAACTCGGTTTCAGCGAGACGGTGTTCGTCGACGACCCTGAGCGCGGCGTCGTCGACATCTACACCCCCACCCTGCGGCTGCCCTTCGCCGGCCACCCCTGCGTCGGCACGGCCTGGCTCCTGGATGTGCCCGAACTGGTCACCCCCGCCGGCGTGGTCGGCGCCCGGCTGGACGGGGAGTTCAGCTGGATCGAGGCGCGCCCGGAGTGGGCCGCGCCGCGCACCCTGCGCCAGTACGCCACGGCCGCCGAGGTGGACGCCCTGCCGGTGCCGGAGCCGGGCGAGCGGAGCGAGCGGGGGGTCGCCCCGGACGAAGCCGGGGGGAGGGTCTATGCCTGGGCGTGGGAGGACGAGTCGGCCGGTCGGGTACGGGCCCGCGCCTTCCCCGGCCGCGGTGCCGGCGTCGACGAGGACGAGGCGACCGCCGCCGCCGCGCTGCTGCTCACCGACCGGCTGGGCCGCGCCCTGAACATCACCCAGGGCCGCGGCTCGCAGATCCTGACCGCACCGCAGCCGTACGGCTGGGTGGAGATCGGCGGGCGGGTCGTCCTGGAGGGCGCCGAACGGCGGCCGGACCTCAGCTAGCGGCCGGTTTGTCGGCGCGCCCGCGCCGCACGTAGTACCAGGTCATGTTCGACGACAGCCCCGTCAGCAGCACCCAGACGACGCCGATCAGCCAGCTGCCCTGGACGAACGAGACGACGGCGGCGACGACCGCGAGGACGCAGACGGCCAGGGAGTAGAGGGCGAGGCGGGGCATAGGGGCAGTCGCTTTCGGTTCGGTCGGACGGTCCGGGGACACCGGTGGCCGTCCACCAGTGTCCCCCATCCGCCCGGAGGGTCCGCTCAGACGTCCGTGACGCGGAGCCCGGCGTGGGCCTTGTAGCGGCGGTTGACCGAGATCAGGTTCGCGACCAGCGACTCCACCTGGTGGGCGTTGCGCAGCCGTCCCGCGAAGACGCCCCGCATCCCCGGGATGCGCCCGGCCAGCGCCTGCACGGTCTCCACGTCCGCGCGCGCCTCGCCCAGCACCATCACGTCGGTGTCGATCCGCTCGATCTCCGGGTCCTGGAGCAGCACCGCCGACAGGTGGTGGAAGGCCGCGGTGACCCGGGAGTCCGGCAGCAGCGCCGCGGCCTGCTCCGCCGCGCTGCCCTCCTCCGGCTTCAGCGCGTAGGCACCCTGCTTGTCGAAGCCGAGCGGGTTGACGCAGTCCACCACCAGCTTCCCGGCCAGTTCCGCGCGCAGCGACTCCAGCGTCTTGCCGTGGCCCTCCCACGGCACGGCGACGATCACGAGGTCGCTGCGGCGCGCGCACTCGGCGTTGTCGGCGCCCTCGACACCGTGACCCAGTTCGCCGGCCGCGGCCTCGGCACGCTCGGCCGCCCGGGAACCGATGATCACCTTCTGGCCCGCCCGGGCCAGCCGGTAGGCGAGGCCCTTGCCCTGCGGGCCGGTGCCGCCGAGTACACCCACGACCAGGCCGGAGACGTCGGGCAGGTCCCAGGGATCCTTGGCGGGAGCCTTCTGGGCCGCCGGCTGCTGTGCACTGTCGGAAGAGGTCATGGGCCGACTCTACGTCCGTGGGGGCGGCCGCACCCGGTCAGGTGAGCCGGTTCACGGGCACCCGCCGGAAGGTGATCGTCTCGTACGCCCCGAAGTCCCCCGTCTCGTACAGGACTCCGACGGTGGACCGGTCGATCCGGGTCAGGTCGGAGTAGGCGGCGGGCAGGCCGTCGAGCGGGTACACCGCACGCCACGTGGTCCCGTCGTCGTCGGACGCCCGGATCGTCATCAGGGCGCGGGTGTTCGGGTCGGCCGGGCCCGAGTACAGCAGCACGTCCGGATCCCGCAGTTGCAGCACCGAGGCCTCGCAGACCGGCGCGGTGAGCCCGGCCTGCGGCCGGAACGGCTTCACCAGCGTCCGCCCGCCGTCCGCCGAGTACGCGTCGGCACGGTTCCCCGGCGCAGGCGAGTCGTTACGGGTGTTGAAGTAGACCCGGCCGTCCGGGAGTTCGGCGGCGGTGGTCTCGTTGACGTTGACGTACCCGTCGGTGTTCTCGTCGAGGTAGCCGAGGTACCAGCTCTCGCCCCGGTCGTCGCTGAGCAGGCAGTGGCCGCTGTTGTACCTGGCCTCCGTGCCGCTGTCGGTCCCGGTGGGCGGCAGCGTGTGGTTGGCGGCCACCACGACGCGCCCGCTGCCCAGTTGGAGCGCGTGTCCGGGCGTGGTCGCGTACCACCGCCAGCCGGGCTCCTTCACGGTCCCGGTGATCTCCGTCGGACCGGACCACGTCACGCCGTCGTCGTCGCTGTGCTGCACCCACACCCGGCGCCCGTCCGCGTCCGGCACCTGCCCGCGCAGGATGGCGTCCTCGGTGGCGGAGGCGGCGTTGCGGACGTGCACGAGCAGGATCCGGCCGGTGTCCAGCACCACGGGGGCCGGGTTGCCGGCCAGGTCCGGGCCGTTGTCCGCGGCGACCTGGAGCGCTCCCCAGGTGCGCCCGCCGTCGGTGGACCGCTTCAGCACCCGTCGATGCGCCCGTGGTCGGCGGCGGAGTCGGCCCTCCCCTCGCAGAAGGCGAGCACGGTGCCCGCCCGGGAGACCACCACGGCCGGGATCCGGAAACTGGCGTAGCCCTCGGTGCCCGCGCGAAAGGGAATGCTTGCTTCTGCGTCACTCATGGGCCGCCTTCTCCCCGGGCCGGGCGAATTCGCGGTGAACTCCGCGTCACGAGTGACCGATTGCGGCAGTATGCGGGGACATGGACGCCGTACGGGTCGCGCTGCTGCGTGAAGTGTTCGCCGGGACCGAGTGGTTGGGGGCGACGCGCAGGTTCGCGGGCGTCCTGCGGGGCTCGGTGGTGACGCACGGCGGCGGACTGCTGCTGCTCGGCACCCCGGAGTACGAGCCGTGGCATCTCGCCGCCCACCTGGTGGACGAGGCCGCGTGGTCCGGTACGCCGGAACTGGCGCCGACCCTGGTACGGCACGGCGCCCGCCCCTTTAACCCCGCGCACCTCGCCGTCGGCCCCGGCCGGATCGGCGCGGCCCGCAGGGGCGAGACGCTGCTGGTCGTGGCGCCGGGCGCGTCGCAGCCGCTCCTGGACCACGTGGACACCGCCCGCCGGGCCGGGGTGACGGTGCTGGCCCTGTCCGCCGCGCCCGACGACGCGCTGACGGCGATGGCCCATGAGACGCTCACCGTCCCCGAGGACGCGGAACTCGACCTGGACACCGTCCAGCACCTGGTCAGCGCGGCGACCGGGGAGAACGGCCCCTCGCCCAGGGGCCGCCGCCGCTTCAGGGACCGGCTCTCCCGCCTGGCCGAGACCCTGACGGCACCGCCCCCGACCCCCTGGTGACCACCCGCCCGCTCGACGTGACGGCCCGCCCGCGCGACCGCCCGGCCTGGAGAAAAAGCAGTTGAGGCGGCGCCGGTGCGCGTTCAGCATGGGGTGGCGTGACCGTGCTTCCCGACCTCGCTCCCTGGCGGGCCTCCGCCGACTTCCGCCGGCTGTGGGCCTCCGGCCTGATCAGCAACTTCGGGACCTTCCTGACGTTCGTGGCGCTCCCCGTGCAGATCAAGGACCTCACCGGGAGCGCGACCGCCGTCGGGGCCGTCGGCGCGGTGGAGCTGATCCCGCTCGTCCTCTTCGGCCTCTACGGCGGCGCCCTCGCCGACGCCCTCGACAAACGCCTGCTCATCCTGTGGACCGAGGCCGGGCAGGGCCTGCTCAGTGCCGCCCTGCTGGTCAACGCCCTGCTGCCGCACCCGGCGGTCTGGCCGCTGTACGCCGTCGCCGCGCTCTCCGCCGCCCTGGGCTCGGTCCAGCGCCCGGCCCTCGACTCGCTCCTGCCGAGGATCGTCGCCCACGACGACCTGCCGGCCGCGGCCGCCCTCAACTCGTTCCGCTGGACGGTCGGCGGTGTCGCGGGACCCGCGGTCGCCGGCCTGGTGGTGGCCTACGCGGGCCTCGGCTGGGCGTACGGCGCCGACCTGGTCACGTTCGCCGTCTCGGTCGTCCTGATCCTGCCGATCGCGGCGTGCCCCGCCGCCCACGAGGCCGTCAAGCCCTCCCTGCGCTCCATCGCGGAGGGCGCCCGCTACGCCTGGAGCCGCAAGGAACTCCTCGGCACCTACGCCGTGGACCTCGCCGCGATGTTCCTGGCCATGCCGCTCGCCGTGCTGCCGTTCCTGGCCGACGACCTGGACGCGAAGTGGTCCCTCGGACTGATGTACGCGGCGATCCCGGCCGGTTCCCTCCTCGTGAGCCTGGTCAGCGGCTGGACCGGGCGGGTGCGCCGGCACGGACGGATGGTGGTGCTCTCCGCCGGGCTGTGGGGCCTGGCGATCGCCGCCGCCGGTGCCGTGCGGAACGTCTGGCTGGTGCTGCTCCTGCTGGCCGTCGCGGGCGGCTGCGACATGGTCAGCGGCATCTTCCGGGGCGCCATGTGGAACCAGACGATCCCCGACGAACTGCGCGGCCGGCTCGCCGGGATCGAGCTGCTGTCGTACTCGGTGGGCCCGACCGTCGGCCAGGTCCGGGCCGGCGCCCTGGCCGGCCGACTCGGCGTGCGGGCCTCCGTCGGCGTGGGCGGACTGCTGTGCACGGGGGCGGTCGGCCTGCTGGCCCTGTGCCTGCCCGCCCTGATGGCCTACGACGCCCGGACCGACGAGCATGCCGTGCGGCTGCGCGCCCAGCGCACGGCCGCACCGACCCCGCTCTGATCAGCTCTCTTCGGAGGAGTCCCCGGCCGGCGCGTCGTGCCAGCGCGGATCGTTCTCCCACTGGAGGTTGCGCTCGCGCGCCATCTCCATCGCGTGCTCGGCCTCCTGCCGGCTGGCGTACGGGCCGAACCGGTCCTTCGCGGGGCACTCGGGCCCCTCCTCGACCTTCTTGTGCTCCAGGCAGTAGTACCACTCGCCCGGCTTGCCGACGGTCCGCTTCTTGAACAGGGCCATGACCATCTCCTTTCGCCTTCCACATGTTCCCGCATGCCCGCTGGTTAGACTCGCTGGCATGTCTGGCCAGTCGCTGCTCGTACCAGGGGAGCTCTCTCCCACCCGTTCGGTACCCGGGAACATCCGTCGTCCCGAGTACGTCGGGAAACCCGCGCCGACCCCGTACACCGGGCCCGAGGTGCAGACCCCGGAGACCGTCGAGGCGATGCGGACCGCCGGCCGTATCGCCGCGCAGGCGATGGCGGAGGCCGCGAAGATCATCGCGCCGGGGGTGACCACGGACGAGCTGGACAGGGTCGCGCACGCGTACATGTGCGACCACGGGGCCTACCCCTCCACGCTGGGCTACCGCGGCTTCCCGAAGTCCCTGTGCACCAGCCTCAACGAGGTCATCTGCCACGGCATCCCGGACTCGACGGTCCTCCAGGACGGCGACATCGTCAACCTGGACGTGACGGCGTACATCGGCGGGGTGCACGGCGACAACAACGCGACCTACCTGGTCGGGGACGTCGACGAGGAGAGCCGGCTGCTGGTCGAGCGGACCCGGGAGTCCCTGGACCGGGCGATCAAGGCGGTCAAGCCGGGCCGGCAGATCAACATCATCGGCCGGGTCATCGAGTCGTACGCCAAGCGCTTCGGGTACGGCGTGGTCCGGGACTTCACCGGCCACGGCATCAACTCGTCGTTCCACTCCGGGCTGATCATCCCGCACTACGACAGCCCGCACGCGACGACCGTGATGCAGCCCGGGATGACCTTCACGATCGAGCCGATGCTGACCCTCGGGACGCACGAGTACGACATGTGGGACGACGGCTGGACGGTCGTCACCAAGGACCGCAGGCGGACCGCGCAGTTCGAGCACACCCTGGTGGTGACCGACACCGGCGCGGAGATCCTCACCCTGCCGTAGTCCCGCCGCCCCCCGGGCCCGTCCTCCCCTCGGAGGGCGGGCCCTTTTCGGGTACGCTTTTCCCGACAAGGTGTCGGTAACTTTTCCGGCAAGGCGTCGGCAAGGCGTTGACTTAGGTAAGCCTTACCTTAAAGGATGTTGCCCATGGACTCCTTCTCGACCCTCATCCGCACCGCGTCCCACGAGCAGCACGTGGCGGCGGAGACCTCGACGTTCATGAGCGACCTGCTGGGCGGCCGGCTCGGCGTGGCCGCCTACGCGCGCTACACCGAACAGCTGTGGTTCGTGTACGAGGCGCTGGAGAGCGGGGCCGCGCGGCTGGCGTCGGACCCGGTGGCCGGGCCCTTCGTGCGGCCCGAGCTGTTCCGGCTGGCCGCGCTGGAGCAGGACCTCGCGCACCTGCGCGGCGCCGGGTGGCGGACGGGACGCGGGGCGCTGCCGGCCACCGAGGAGTACGCGGCCCGGGTGCGGGAGTGCGCCGGGACCTGGCCCGCGGGCTACATCGCCCACCACTACACCCGCTACCTCGGCGACCTCTCCGGCGGCCAGATCATCCGCGACCGCGCCGAGCGGACCTGGGGTTTCGAGAAGAAGGGCGACGGCGTCCGCTTCTACGTCTTCGAGCAGGTCGCCAACCCCGCCGCCTTCAAGCGCGGCTACCGCGACCTCCTGGACGCGGTGGACGCCGACGACCTGGAGCGGCAGCGGATCGTCACCGAGTGCAAGCGCGCGTTCGCCCTCAACACGGAGATGTTCCGGGAACTCGGCGAGGAGTTCCCGCTCACCGCGTGAGGATCAGCCGGCCACCGAGCAGTACTCGTTCGTCCCCTGCCAGAAGCGGTACAGCTCCTGGCCGCAGTAGCGGTCGAAGTCGCCCACGCCCAGGCCCCGCAGCAGCGCGTCGATCACGTCGAAGAACGCGCTGTTGACGGACGGCACCCACAGCAGCGCGAAGACGAAGAGCAGGCCGAACGGTGCGAACGGCTCCACCTGGCGCTTGATGCCGTACGACAGCCAGGGCTCGATCACCCCGTAGCCGTCCAGGCCCGGCACCGGCAGGAAGTTCAGGATCGCGGCCGTGACCTGGAGCAGGGCGAGGAAGGCGAGGGCGTAGCGGAAGTCGCGCGGGACGCCGTCCAGGGAGTGCAGCCAGAACGGCGCGGTGCAGACGGCCGCGAACAGCACGTTCGTCAGCGGTCCTGCCGCCGAGACGAGGCTGTGCCGCCAGCGGCCGCGGATCCGGTTGCGCTCGATGAAGACGGCGCCGCCCGGCAGGCCGATCCCGCCCATGATCACGAACAGCACCGGGAGCACGATGCTCAGCAGGGCGTGCGTGTACTTCAGCGGGTTCAGGGTCAGGTAGCCCTTGGCGCCCACGGTGAAGTCGCCGCTGTGCAGGGCGGTGCGCGCGTGCGCGTACTCGTGCAGGCACAGCGAGACGATCCAGGCCGCCGTCACGAACAGGAACACCGCGACGCCGGGCTGCTCGGCGAACCCGGACCAGGTGGCCCACCCGGTGACCGCGGTGACGGCCGTGATCCCGACGAAGACGGGACTGATCCGCCGGTCGCTGTGGCGGGTGGTGGTGGCGGTCATGGGCCGGGACTCCTGGGACGCGTCGGTGGTGGCGTGCGGGGTCGACCGTACCTGGCGGGGAGCACACGTGCGTCGGGTGCCGGGTAAATACCCGCGGGCCCTGCCGAGAACGGACCGCGACCGGGCCCGGTTCCCGCGGGCGCGACGGACGGCCGACGAAGGCGGCCCCGGCGCGAACCGGCCAACGGGCCGCCTCGGTACGGTCTCCGCTGCCGCCGCGGAGGCGGCCCTCGAACCCCGTCGCGCGCGGCGCCGTACCCGTGGCCGTCGCCCCTGTCCTCGGTCCCCGGCGGCCGCCCGCGCCCGGCCCGCGGCCGTCCGGCACCCCGCCGTCCGAACCCCGTGACCGCCGTCCGCGCCGCCAGGGACAATGGACCCCGTGCGCTATCGGATTCTCGGCACCACCCAGGTACTCCGCCCCGACGGCACGGCCGTCCCCGTGGGCGGGGCACGGCTGCGTGCCCTGCTGACCGTGCTGGCGCTGCGGCCCGGACGCTCCGTGCCCGCCGGGCTGCTCGTCGACGAGGTGTGGGGCGACGATCCGCCCGCGGACGCCGGCGGCGCGCTCCAGGCGCTGGTCGGCCGGCTGCGCCGGGCGCTCGGCGCGGACGCGGTGGAGTCCACCGACGGCGGCTACCGGCTCGCGGCCGCTCCCGACGACATCGACCTGCACCGCTTCGAGCGGCTCACCGGCGAGGCACTGCGCGCGCTCGCCGACGGTGACCCCGCCAAGGCGGCCACCGTCCTCGACGACGCCCTCGCGCTGTGGCACGGACCGGCCCTGGCCGACCTGCCCGACCGCACCGCGGAGGCGGCCGGCATCGGCATCCGCCGCCTCGACGCGCTGCGCGCCCGCCACACCGCGGCCCTCGCCCTCGGCCACGCCGAACAGGCCCTGCCCGAACTGGCCGCCCTGTGCGACGCCCACCCCCTGGACGAATCCCTCCAGGCACTGCGCCTGCGCGCCCTGCACGCCTGCGGCCGCACCGCCGAGGCACTGGCCGCCTACGACGGCGTACGGCACCTGCTCGCCGACCGGCTCGGCTCCGACCCCGGACCCGAACTTCGTTCCCTGCACGCCGAGTTGCTGGCGCCGGCCGCGGCGCCCGAGCAGCCGTCGCGGCCCGGCAACCTGCGCGCCCGGCTCACCTCCTTCGTGGGCCGCGAGAAGGACCTGGAGGTCATCAGGGGCGACCTGGCCACCGCCCGCCTGGTCACCCTGCTCGGGCCCGGCGGCGCCGGCAAGACCCGGCTGTCCCAGGAGGCCGCCGAGGCCGTGCGGCACACCGTCAGGGACGGCGTGTGGCTGGCCGAACTGGCGCCCGTCGACGACCCGGCCGACGTCCCCGAGGCCGTCCTCAGCGCCGTCGGCGCCCGCGAGACCGTGCTGTACGGCGCCGGCGCGGAGGGCATGCGGGCCGCCGCCGACCGGCACGACGACCCGGTCGAGCGGCTCGTCGACCACTGCTCGCGACGCCGGATGCTGATCGTCCTCGACAACTGCGAGCACGTCGTGGACGCCGCCGCCGACCTCGCCGCCCGGCTCCTGGAGCGCTGCCCGGACCTGACGGTCCTCGCCACCAGCCGCGAACCCCTCGGCGTACCCGGGGAGTTGCTGCGCCCGGTGGAACCGCTGCCCGACCCGGTGGCGCTGCGGCTGCTCGCCGACCGGGGCGCCGCGGCCCGGCCCGGCTTCACGGTCGACGCCGACGAGGAGACCGCCGCGGCCTGCGCCGAGATCTGCCGCCGCCTGGACGGCCTGCCGCTCGCCATCGAACTGGCCGCCGCCCGGCTGCGGATGCTCACGCCCCGGCAGATCGCCGACCGGCTCGACGACCGCTTCCGCCTGCTCACCTCCGGCAGCCGCACGGTCCTGCCCCGCCAGCAGACCCTGCGCGCGGTCGTCGACTGGTCCTGGGACCTGCTCGACGCCGAGGAACGGAGCGTGCTGGGCCGGCTCTCGGTGTTCGCGGGCGGCTGCGACCTGGCCGCCGCCGAGGCGGTCTGCGGTCCCGCCGCCCTCGACGCGCTGGCCTCCCTGGTCGACAAGTCCCTCGTCGTCGCCGCCCCTTCGGACGGGCAGGGGATGCGCTACCGGCTCCTGGAGACCGTCGCCGAGTACGCCGGCGCCCGCCTGGACGAGAGCGGCGCCCGTGCCGACGCCGAACGCGGCCATCTGACGTACTACCGCGAACTGGCCCGCACCACCGACCCGTTGCTGCGCGGCACCGGCCAGCGTGCCGCCGTGGCCCGGCTGGAGCTGGAGTACGAGAACCTGCGCACCGCCATCCGGCACGCCATCGCCACCCGGGACGAGCAGGAGGCGCTGTGCCTGGCCCACTCCCTGGTCTGGTACTGGCAGTTGCGGGACAAACGGGTCGAGACCCGCACCTGGTGCGCCGACATCATGGCGCTCGGCCCCGACCCCTTCGCCGAGCCCGTCCGGCGCGCCGAGCCGGTGTGGCGGCGCCCGCACGACACCCCGCCGCCGTACTCCGGGGAAGTCCTCCTCGACGCCCGGCGCGGCATCCACCTGGCCCACATGGCCTGCATGGACACCGAGCCGGACGTCTGGCAGACGCCGGCCGTGCAGGCGAAGATGCGCGCCGTCACCGAGGCCTACCGGCCCGGACTGCCGCAGACCTGCCGGGCCCCCGGCATGTTCTGGTTCTTCGCCGTGATGCTGACCGGGGGCCTTGAGCAGCTGCGCACCATCGTGGACGCCGGTGTCGAGACCTGCCGGCGGACGCCCGGCTTCGAGTGGGAACTGGCCGGCGCCCTCCAGCTGCGGGCCAACGTGTTCGCCAACTTCGCCACCTCGGCGGGCGCCGCCACCCGGGACGCCGACGAGGCCCTGGAGATCTTCCGGCGCCTCGGCGACGACTGGGGCACCGCCGAGGCCTACTCGGCGCGCGCGGAGTCCCGGGAGCGGATGGGGGAGTACCGGGAGGCCGCCACCGACTACGAGTCCGCGATCGAGTGCGCCGGACGGCTGGACGCCCGTACCCAGGTCGCCGTGCTCAACGCCCGGCTCGGCATGGCGCTGCTCGAACTGGGCGAGATCGAGCGCGGCGAGCGGCTGCTGCGCGAGGTCATCGACGACCACGACAGCAGCCACAACGAGGCGATGCCCGCCGCCCGGCTCTTCCTCACCGTGTGGCTGCTGCTGACCGACCGGATCGTCGAGGCCCGTGAGCAGCTGCGGCTGCTGCGCGATCAGTTCACGATCTCGCACTTCGTGGTCTTCGACGCGATGATCCTCATCCAGGAGGCGTGGGTGGACGCCCTCGACGGACGTCACACCGAGGCCCTGGCCAAGCTGCGTGCGGCGATGGTGCACTCCGCCGACCCGCTGGCCCAGGCCGTCACCCCGCACTCCGCCTCCTCCGCACTGACCGTCGCCGCCTTCACGCTGGCCGGCGCGGACGGCGGCGCCCGCGCCCAGGACGCCGCCCGCTGCCTGGGCGCCGCCGACGCCGCGCAGCCGGCCGGGCACATCGCCTCCGGCATGGAACGCCGGCTGCACGCCCGCGCCGAGGAACGGGTGCGGGCCGCGATCGGCGACGACGCCGCCTACGCGGCCGCGTACGCGGAAGGCGGTGGCCTCTCCCTCGCGGAGGCCACCGCCCTGCTCTGAGACCCGGCACCGGGCACGCCCGGTGTCAGCTCTTGGTACGGAACTTGTAGACCGCGTACGGCGCCGCGACCGCGGTGATCGCCACCGACCAGCCCAGCGTGATCCACAGGTCGTGGGCGACCGGACCGCCGATCATCAGTCCGCGCGCCGCGTCGGCCAGCGTGGACAGCGGGTTGTAGTCGGTGAAGGCCTGCAGCCAGCCCGGCATCGACTGGGTCGGCGCGAAGATCGACGAGCCGAACTGCAGCGGGAACAGCACCAGGAACCCCATCGCCTGCACGGACTGCGCGCTCTTGAGGATCACGCCCAGGGTGAGGAACACCCACATGATCGAGGAGGCGAACACCGCGGACAGGCCCACGGCGGCGAACAGCCCGGCCCAGTGGGTGATGTGGAACCCGACCAGCACGGCGACGACCATCAGCACGGCGGTCGCGAACAGCATCCGCACCAACTCGACGGAGATCTTGGCGAACAGCACCGAGCCGCGCCCGATCGGCAGCGACCGGAACCGGTCCATCACACCGGAGTTGAAGTCCTGGCTGAACCCGGTGCCGACGCCCTGCGAGAGCGTCATGCTCATCATCGCGATCATGCCCGGGATGACGTACTGGACGTAGCCGGCCTGGCCGCCGCCCAGCGCCTGGCCGATCGAGCCGCCGAAGACGTACACGAACAGCAGCGTGAAGACGACCGGCATCAGCAGCGCGTCGAACATCGACTCGGGGTCCTGCCGGATCCACAGCAGGTTGCGGCGGATCAGGGCGCCGGTGTGCCGCAGATGCCCGCGCAGCGGGATCCGGGCGTCGGCGGTGCCCGGGGCGGTGACGGCCGGGGTGGTGGTGACGGCGCTCATACGGCGACCTCCTCGCGGTCGTCGGCCGGCGTGGCGTCCTGCGGGGCACTGGCGCGGTGGCCGGTGAGCGACAGGAAGACCTCGTCCAGGCTGGGAAGTTCGGTGACGATGGAACTGATGGTGATACCGCGGGCGGTGACGGCGCCGACCACGGCGGTCAGCTGCTCGTCGCTGAGGATCGGCACCAGCAGGGTGCCGCGCTCGGCGTCCACGGTCGTGCTCGCGAGCCCGGTGATGCCCAGCTCGTCGATCATCGCGGCGAGGGGCCGCACCTGCAGCGGGTCGACCGGCTGCACGCGCAGCGTCCGCCCGCCCACCTTGGCCTTCAGTTCCTCCACCTTGCCGCCGGCGATGACCTTCCCGCGGTCCACGACGGTCAGCTCGGAGGCGAGCTGCTCGGCCTCCTCCATGTACTGGGTGGTCAGCAGCACGGTCACGCCCTCGCCGACCATCGCCTTGACCTCGTCCCACACCTCGTTGCGGGTGCGCGGGTCCAGACCCGTGGTCGGCTCGTCCAGGAACAGCACCTGGGGGTGCCCGATCATCGAGGCGGCCAGGTCGAGGCGGCGGCGCATGCCGCCGGAGTAGGTGCTCGCCGGGCGCTTGGCGGCGTCCGTCAGCGAGAACCGCTCCAGCAGCTGGTCGGCGCGGGTCCGGGCGTCCTTGCGGGACAGGTCGAGCAGCCGCCCGATCATGTACAGGTTCTCCCAGCCCGGCAGCTTCTCGTCGACCGAGGCGTACTGCCCGGTCAGGCCGATCACCCGGCGCAGCTGGCGGGGCTGGTGCAGGACGTCGTAGCCGGCGACGGTGGCCTGCCCGGCGTCCGGCTTCAGCAGGGTGGACAGGATCCGCACCAGGGTCGTCTTGCCGGCCCCGTTCGGTCCGAGGACACCCATCACGGTGCCTTCGCGGACGTCCAGATCAACTCCGTCGAGAGCCTTGGTGTCGCCGTAGTGCTTCACCAGCCCCCGTACGGTCACGGCGGTGTTGTCGATTCGCGTCATGGGAAGAACCGTGCCAGGCGCCACCGACAAACCACCGACAGGCCGCCGACACCGGCCGACAGCCCGCCGACACGGGTACCGTGCCCGCGTGACCACCCTTTCGGCCCAGGCCCTCGACACCGGGCGGCTGGAGCTGCTGCCGTTGCGCGTCGAGCACGCCGATGAGATGGCGGCGGTGCTCTCCGACCCGGCCCTGCACACCTTCACCGGCGGCGCCCCGGACACCGCGGCCGGCCTGCGCTCGCGCTACCGGCGGCTCGCCGAGGGCTCCCGCGACCCGGCCGTCACCTGGCTGAACTGGGTGATCCGGCTGCGCGCCGAGTCCTGCCTGACGGGCTACGCGCAGGCGACGCTCACCGGTCCCGTCGCCGAGGTCGCCTGGGTGGTGGGCACCGCGTGGCAGGGCCGGGGCATCGCCACGGAGGCGGCCCGCGCCGTCGTCGGCCGGCTGGCCCGGCCGCCGGTCCGCGCCGTCGTCGCCCACATCCACCCCGGCCACCACGCCTCGGCGGCGGTCGCCGCGGCCGCCGGGCTGGTGCGCACCGACGAGGAGCAGGACGGCGAGGTCCGCTGGCGGCTTTCGGTGCCTCCGGGAGCGCGGCCGGTGTGAGCCGCGGCCCGGACGCGGGCAGCCGGCCCGCCGACGGGGGATGATCGGCGGGCCGGCCTGGGTGTTGCCGCAGTGGCTCTAGTGGACGGAGTGCTCCTCCAGCGGGAACGTCCCGCCGACCACGTCCTCGGCGTAGGCGCGGGCCGCGTCGCCCATCACGGCGCGCAGGTCCGCGTACTTCTTCACGAACTTCGGCACCCGGCCCGAGGTCAGGCCCAGCATGTCGGTCCACACCAGGACCTGCGCGTCGGTCTCGGGACCTGCGCCGATCCCGACGGTCGGGATGTGCAGCACGCGGGTCACCTCGGCCGCCAGCTCCGCCGGGACCAGTTCGAGCACGACCGCGAACGCGCCCGCGTCCTGGACCGACTTGGCGTCGCGCAGCAGCTGCTGGGCCGCCTCCTCGCCGCGGCCCTGCACGCGGTAGCCCATCGCGTTGACGGACTGCGGGGTCAGGCCGATGTGCGCCATCACCGGGATGCCGGACTCCACCAGCAGCCGGATCTGCTCGTGCGACCGCTCGCCGCCCTCCAGCTTGACCGCGCCGACCCCGGCCTCCTTCACCATCCGGGTCGCCGAGCGCAGCGCCTGCACCGGGCCCTCCTGGTAGGAGCCGAACGGCAGGTCGCCGACGATCAGGGAGCGCCGGGTGCCGCGGACCACGGCCGCCGCCAGCACCGTCATCTCGTCCATCGTGACGGGCACGGTGGACTCGTATCCGAGGTGGCAGTTGCCGGCCGAGTCGCCGACCAGGAGCACCGGGATGCCGGCCTCGTCGAAGACGGAGGCGGTCATCGCGTCGTACGCGGTGAGCATGGGCCACTTCTCGCCGCGTTCCTTGGACAGCGCGATGTCGCGGACCGTGATGCGGCGGGTGCCCTTGCCTCCGTACAGCGTCCTGCTGCCGTCGGAGGGGCTGTTCTGCGCAGGCTGGGCAGCCGAGAGCTGCGTCATGTGAACGGCTCCTTCACGTCATCTCGAGGCACCCTCACGGTGTCCCCGGACCGGTTCCATGGTGGCACTTCGTGCCGTCCGCGGCCAGAGGACCCCCCTGTGATCCATCGGTCACCCGTTCTGAGTAAGGCCTCGGTAAAGGAATTCAGATACGAGACGGTGCCGTATTGAAATGGCCCTAGGCTCGTCGGCATGACAACTCCTGCCGACCACGCTCCAACCGGCCCGCGCATACCCGAGGAGGTGCACCGGCGCCGCTGGGCGATCCTCGGCGCGCTGATGCTGAGCCTGCTGATCGTGGTGCTCGACAACTCGATCCTGAACGTCGCGATCAAGACCATCTCCACCCCCGCGCCGACCGGCCTCGGCGCCACCCAGAGCCAGCTGGAGTGGGCGATCAACGCCTACACCCTGGTCTTCGCCGGCCTGCTCTTCACCGCCGGCCTCATCGGCGACCGGCTCGGCCGCAAGAAGGTGCTGATCGGCGGCCTCCTCGTGTTCGGCGTCGGCTCCGCCCTGGCCGCCGAGTCCGCCTCGCCGGCCCAGCTGATCGCCTACCGGGCGCTGATGGCGCTCGGCGCCGCGTTCGTGATGCCCGCCACCCTCGCCGTCCTGATGAACGTCTTCGAGCGTCAGGAACAGCCCAAGGCCATCGGCATCTGGGCCGGCGGCGTCGGCCTCGCCATCGCGATCGGCCCGATCACCGGCGGTGTGCTCCTCGACCACTTCTGGTGGGGCTCGGTCTTCCTCGTCAACGTCCCGATCGTGATCGTCGCGCTCGCGCTGATGCTGTGGCTGGTGCCCGACTCGCGCGACCCGCGCCCCGGCCGCCTGGACCCCGTCGGCGTGGTGCTCTCCGTCGTCGGCCTGGTCCTGCTGGTCTACGGCATCATCAAGGGCGGCGAACTCGCCGACTTCACCGACGCCAAGGCGCTCGCCACCATCATCGCCGGTGTCGTGGTGCTCGCCGGCTTCGTGATCTACGAGATGCGCAGCGACCACCCCTCCCTGGACGTCACCTACTTCAGGAACAAGGTGTTCTCGTCCGCCATGGCCGCCATCGCGCTGGTCTTCTTCGCGCTGATGGGCGTCACCTTCTTCTCGGTCTTCTACACCCAGAGCGTGCGCGGCTACTCGCCGCTGCAGTCCGGCCTGCTGCTGCTCCCGCTGGCCGTCGCCCAGCTGATCTTCGCGCCGCGCGCCCGGCTGGTCGTGGACCGGATCGGCAACAAGGCCACCACCACCGGGGGCCTGGTCCTGATCGCGGCGATGCTCGGCATGTTCGCCACCTTCGAGGTCGACACCCCGATCTGGCTCCTGGAGGTCGTCTTCTTCCTGATGGGCACCGGCATGGCGCACATCATGACGCCCACCTCGGTCGTCATCATGCAGGCCCTGCCCCGCGAGAAGGCCGGTTCCGCCTCGGCGCTCAGCAACACCTTCCGCCAGGTCGGCGGCGCCCTCGGCATCGCCGTCCTCGGCTCGGTCCTGTCGACGTCGTACCGCAACGGCATCGAGGACAAGCTCGGCGCGCTGCCGCCGGGCCTGCGCGACACCGCCGGCGAGTCCATCGAGGCCACGCTCGGCGTCGCCCAGAAGCTCGGGGCGCAGGGCAGGTCCCTGGTCACGCCCGCCAACGACGCCTTCCTGCACGCCATGCACATGACCGCCCTGTGCGGTGTGGGCGTCGCGCTGCTCGGCGCCGTGGTCACGGCCCTCTTCCTGCCGGGCAGGCCGCCGGCCGGCCAGCAGGGCGACCGCGAACAGGAGTTGGTGGCCGCCGCGGAGTGAGCTGACGCACGATACGGCGGGGATCCACGGGGGGAGGCTTGGCTGCGGGAGAATTTCCGCAGCCAGTGAGAGGACGGTATGACGTGAGGCTTGCCGACAGTCGGCCGCGGTCCGTGGGTCCCGCCCGGGGGCGTCCCCGCAGCGAGGCGGTGGAGAGCGCCATCCTGGAAGGGGTGATGAAGCTCCTCGAGGACGGCGTCCCGCTCGCGGAACTGTCCATCGAGCGCATCGCCCGGACCGCCGGCGTCGGCAAGGCCACCATCTACCGCCGCTGGAACGGCAAGGAGGAACTCTTCGTCGACGTCATGCGCGCCGCCGAGCCGCCCGACCCCGAACTCCCCGGCACCTCCATGCGCGACGACCTCGTCGTCCTGCTCGAATCACTGCGCCGGCGCGGGCTGATGAACCGTTCGTCGGCGATCCTGCACAACGTGTACGCCCAGATGAAGAGCAGCCCCCGCATCTGGAACGCCTATCACGTCAACGTCGTCAACCCGCGCCGCGAACTCGGCAAGGAAGTGCTGCGCCGCGGCCAGCGCAACGGAGAACTCCGCACCGACATCGACGTGGACGTCGCCAACGACATGTTCACCGGCCCGATGCTGCTGCGGGCCATCCTGCGCCCGGACGCGGACCTCCCCGAAGGCCTCGCCGAGGAGATCGTCGACTCGGTGCTGGCCGGCCTACGGCCCGTCAGCCCGCCGGAACCGAAGCCGTAGCGGGCGCGGGCGTCCCCGGCGGAATGTGCACGTTTCGTCACAGTGCACGCCGACCGGCCGGAAACCGGAACCTCGTCGGCCGGTGTCTTCGTCTTCGTCTTCCGTACGGCCGTCATGTGACGGCGGGATCGGAGCCGATCATCCCCTAGGGTCGTATCCCGGGGGACGACGGTGTGCACGGCAGGTTGTGAGGCAGGCGTATGGCGCAGCAGGCGTACATGACGGAGACGGACAACGGCGGCTCGGGGCCCGAGCGCCGGGGAGACCGGTTCCGGCGCCTGGTGGACCGTCTGGTGGCGGGCTGGCGCGACGACCCGCGCATCTGGCGCCGGGGCCTCGTCCTCGCCGCCGTCGCGTTGCTGCTGGCCGGCGTGATGCTGATGCACTCCCGCATCCCCAACGCCGTCGGCAATCTCGGCAGTCTGACAGAGACGTTCCTGCCGTGGCTCGGCCTGCTGATCCCGGTGCTGGTGGTGCTCGGCCTGGTGCGCCGGTCGGCCACCGCGCTCATCGCCGTCCTCCTCCCGGCGATCGTCTGGCTGAACATGTTCGGCGGACTGCTCACCGACAAGTCCGGCACCGGCGGCGACTTCACGGTCGCCACGCACAACGTGAACGCCGGGAACCCCGATCCGACCGGCACCGCCGACCGGCTCGCCGCCTCCGGCGCCGGTGTGGTGGCCCTGGAGGAGCTGACCGCGTCGGCCGTGCCCGCGTACGAGAAGGCGCTGGGGTCGACGTACAAGTACCACGCGGTGGAAGGCACCGTGGGGCTGTGGAGCAAGTACCGGCTGACCGGCGTGAAGGCCGTCGACATCAAGCTCGGCTGGACGCGGGCGATGCGGGCCACGGTCGCCACGCCGGAAGGTTCCCTCGCGGTCTACGTCGCCCATCTCCCCTCGGTCCGGGTGAAGGTGAACGCCGGGTTCACCGCCCGGCAGCGGGACACGAGCGCGGACGCGCTGGGCGAGGCCATCGCCGACGAGAGCCTGCCGCGGGTGATCCTGCTGGGCGACCTCAACGGCACGATGAACGACCGTTCCCTCAACGGCGTCACCTCGCAGATGCGCTCCACGCAGGGCGCGGCGGGCAGCGGGTTCGGGTTCAGCTGGCCGGCCGCGTTCCCGATGGCGCGCATCGACCAGATCATGGTGAAGGGCGTCGAGCCGGAGGGTTCCTGGGCCCTGCCGAGGACGGGCAGCGACCACCTCCCGATCGAGGCCCGTGTGAACCTGACCACATCGGATTCGTAGAATCCGCTGGTCAGAGGGGTCACCTCGTCTTTGTTAGGACAATCGGACACCGGGTCGTAACCCGGTGGAACACTTGTCCTGGGATGCTTTGTTCCGTAACTGAACTTAGAACGTACGGAACCCCGCTCCCGAAAGGCAACGCCCGCCATGCCCCTGGCCCTGCTCGCCCTGGCCGTCGGCGCCTTTGGTCTCGGCACCACCGAGTTCGTGATGATGGGCCTGCTGCCCGACGTCGCCGACGACCTGCGCATATCGATCCCCACCGCCGGGCACCTGGTCTCGGCGTACGCGCTGGGCGTCGTCATCGGTGCCCCGCTGCTCGCCGCACTCACCGCGCGCCTGCCCCGGCGCACGGTCCTGATCTCCCTGATGGCCCTGTTCGTGGCGGGCAACGCGCTGTCCGCACTGGCCCCCGGCTACCACTGGCTGCTGGCCGCCCGCTTCCTGAGCGGCCTGCCGCACGGCGCCTTCTTCGGTGTCGGCGCGGTCGTCGCCACGAACCTGGTGGCACCGGAACGCAGGGCCCGCTCGGTCTCCCTGATGTTCATGGGCCTGACGGTCGCCAACATCGCGGGCGTCCCCGTCGCCACCCTCATGGGCCAGCACCTGGGCTGGCGGGCGACCTTCCTCGGCGTCAGCCTGATCGGCGTCGCCGCGATGGCCGCGGTCGCGCTGCTCGTCCGCCGCGCCGACACCCCCGCCCCGGCCCTTGGCCTGCGCGGCGAACTGACCGCGCTGCGTTCCCTGCCGGTCTGGCTGGCCCTGGCCACCACGGTCGTCGGCTTCGGCGCGCTCTTCTCCGCGTACAGCTACATCACGCCGATGCTGACGGACTCCGCCGGGTACGCCCACTCCGACGTGACGCTGCTGCTGGCCCTCTTCGGCGTCGGCGCCACCGCGGGCAACCTGATCGGCGGCCGCCTCGCCGACCACGCCATGCGCGGCACGCTCTTCGGCGGCCTCGCCTCCATGGTCGCGGTGCTGCTCCTGTTCCCCGTCCTCATGCACACGCAGTGGAGCGCGGCCCTCGCGGTGACGCTGCTCGGCGTGGCCGCCTTCGTCACCGGCTCGCCCCTCCAGCTGATGGTCATGGAACGCGCCTCGGCCGGCCCGTCCCTCGCCTCCTCCGCCAACCAGGCCGCCTTCAACCTCGCCAACGCGGGCGGCGCCTGGATCGGCGGCGTGGCGCTGGCCGCGGGGTTCGGCGTGACGTCCCCGGCGCTGGCGGGCGCGGCCCTCGCGGTCCTGGGCCTCGGCGTGGCGGGCGTGGCCCTCGCGGTCGACCGCCGCCGGGCGGTGCCCTCGGCGGTTCAGGAACGCGTCGTCGCCTCGCACCTCCCCGACCCCACGGGACTGGTGCGCTCCTCCTGACCGGCGGCGCCCCGGCCGGCTTGCGGCCCGTGACGTCAAGGAACGCGGGCAGGATCCACCTTCGGGTGAAGCGATGCGGACGGGACGCGGACGACCCGGTCTGCCTGCGATGATGCTCTCGACACCAGCCCCGGGAGGCACACGATGTCCGCCGCAGCCATCGAGCGGCCCTCCGGCGACGAGCCGTTCTCGCTCACGGCCATCGCGGACGTCGAGGGGATCCTCAAGGCCGCCTCGAAGGCCGACTGAGCGCCGGCTCTCGCCTCCCGCGGCACGGCACGGCAGAAGGGCGCGAGGCCGGTGAAGACCTCACGCCCTTGTGCTCAGCGGCTCACCGCGTCAGCGGATCAGTGCTTGCGGTGCGCCTGCGCCTTGTACGACGAGACGTAGCCGTCCGCGGGCGAGCCCACGCCGGTCACGTCGTCGTAGCCCTTCACCGCGGACAGCGAGCTGTCCTTGCCGAGGCTGCGGACCGAGGTCAGCAGGCCGGCGGTGGCGTCGAAGCCGTTGGCGAAGTCGACGCGGGCGACCGCGAGGCCCTTGCCGGTCGGGTTGTCGGTGACGTCGTGGAAGACGCCCTTCTTCCCGGCCTTGGCGTAGATCGACGGATTGGCGAAGCCGAGGGCCTTGCCGCCTGCCGCCTCCTGGGCGAGCGCCTGCACCGCCGCGATGGTCGGCGCGGCCAGCGAGGTGCCGCCGATGCGGTACTCGCTGTACTGCTGCGACCCGTCGGCGAAGGTCTGGGTCTGGCCGACCAGGAACCCGGTGTTGGGGTCGGCGATCGCGGAGATGTCCGGGACCACACGGTTGCCGGTGGCGCTGTTGGCCGTCGCCAGCGAGTTCGGGACGACGCCCTTCTGGTAGTAGGGCTCGGCGACCGTCGCGCTGGTGCCGCCGCCCGCGCCCGAGGTGAAGGCACCCGGGAAGGAGGTCCAGCTCTTGCCGTCGGCCGACAGGGTCGCCTTCTCGGTGCCCCAGCCGGTCTCCCACTGGTACTTGTCGCCCTTGCCGACGGCCAGCGAGGTGCCGCCGACCGCGGTCACCCACGCCGAGTTGGCCGGGGTGTCGACCTGCTTCGTCCCGGTGTTGGCGACCTCGTCGCCGTTGTCGCCGGAGGAGAAGTAGAAGCCGATGCCCTGCACCGCGCCCAGCTGGAAGACCTGGTCGTAGGCGGCCGCGAGGTCCGGGGTCTGGTTGGCCTCGATGTCGCCCCACGAGTTGGAGACGATGTCGGCGAGGTGGTTGTCGACCACCTTGCTGAGCGAGTCCAGCAGGTCGTCGTCGTAGCAGGAGGCGGCGCCGACGTAGGTGACGTCCGCGTCCGGCGCGACCGCGTGCACGGCCTCGACGTCGAGGGTCTCCTCGCCGTACCAGCCGGCCGCCGAGCACTCGTCGGTCTTGGTGTAGGCGTTCGGCAGCACCTGGTGCAGCTGGCTCGTCTTCCAGGCCGCGTCGCCGTTGCGCTTGGCGTAGGTGCCGGCGTCGAAGGCGATGGTCGGCGAGGCGTACGCGTCGGTGATCGCGACGCGGACCTTCTTGCCGGTGTACTTGCCGGCGCCGTAGGCCGCCCGCAGCTGCTTGCCGGTGTAGCCCTTGATCGCGTAAGGGATCTTCGAGCCGTAGGCCGACGGCAGCGAGGTCGCGGTCCTGGAGCCGTAGTACGAGGAGAACGGCCCGGCGTTCTTGAACACGGCGTCCGGGGGCGGCAGCGTGTCGTCGTGGCTCGCCTTGTGCGGCGCGCTGTCCAGGCCGGTGACGGTCAGGATGGCGCTGCTCACGGCGGCCGGCACCGACGCGGTCTTCTCCGGCGCGCGGTACGTCTTCGAGCCCTTGGCGTAGTTGTGCAGCTGGGTGCCGAAGGCCTGCTCGACGGCGGAGACGTCGCCGGAGACGGATATGTAGTGCTGGGTGACGTCGGTGACCTTCAGACCGGACGCGGTCAGCCAGGACTTGACGGCCTTCACCTGGGCCGCGGTGGCGCCGTAGCGGGCCTGGGCCTGCTTGGCGCTGAGGTACTTGCCGTAGGAAGGCGAGCCGGGGTCGGACACGGCCTTCGCGTAGGCCGCGAGGCCGCTGGCGTCCCGTCCGGCCAGATAGACGCGCGCCTTGACCTGCGCGCTGTTCGAGGTGGCGCCCTTGTCCGCCTTGGCCGTGGCCCAGGCGGGCTTGGTGCCCTTCAGGGCGTCACGGGCCGGGCTGTCCGCGGCGTGCGCCGCGGGTATGCCGAGTGCGAGCGCGCCGGCGATCATCGGCAGTGTCGCTGCCATGCTCACGCTGGCCCGCACCTTGGCACGGTTCGATCTCATACTGCCCCCTGCTATGCGGTTCGACGCATCGAGTGGTCGGTCATGCGTGATCATCGGGAGGCCAGCGGCGGAACGGCCCGTGAATGGATCACACGATGGGGGTCACTCTTGCGGTGAACTGTTCATGCCAGGGGAATGAAAAGGCCAAGGAAACCCCAAGTGGGCGTTGATCAGGGGCCTTTGGTCTGATTTGGCAGTCATGCCAAACGTTGCGGGAAGATTGCGATCGCCGGAAAACACTTGCCATGCCGCCAAGTCGACAAATCCCCCACCTCGCGGGGCAGTTAGTTCAGTCGCGCGGTCGCGCGCCGCGCTCCTTCAGCATCTGCGCCATCGCCGTCAGCTCCGACTGCTGCGCGTCCACCATGCCCTGGGCGAGGCTCTTCTCCACCCCGACGGTGCACTTGGCCACGCATCCCTCGGCCATGTGGATGCCGCCCTTGTGGTGATCCGTCATCAGCTGCAGGTAGAAGACCTCCGCCTGCCTGCCGTTCAGGGTCCCCAGCTTCTTCAGCTCGGTGTTGGTCGCCATGCCCGGCATCAGCGAACCGTCCTTGCCCGAGGCCATGTCGCCCATGCCCATCCACGTCATCGGCGGATCGGCCGACACCTTCGGCAGACCCCACAGATCCAGCCAGCCCAGCAGCATGCCACGCTGGTTGGCCTGCGTCTGGGCGATGTCGTAGGCGAGGCGCCGCACGTCGGCGTCCTTCGTGCGGTCGCGCACGATGTACGACATCTCCACGGCCTGCTGGTGATGGACCGCCATGTCCCGCGCGAACCCCGCGTCCGCCGAGTCGGCGGACGGGACCGCGACGGGGCCGTCGCCGTCCTCGCCCGCGACCGCGTAGGTGATCGCGCCGGCCGCGACCAGCACCGCCACCGCGGAGCCGGTGATCAGCACCGTCCGCATCACTGGCCCTTGCCTCCCGTGCACGCGGCGCCCGGCTCGGGCGTCTGCTTGCCCTGCACGAACTCCTCGAAGAACCGGCCCACGTTCGGGTCGTCGGCCGAGGTGACGGTCCGCTGGTGCCCCCACGCCGTCAGCATGATCGGGTCCTTCTGCTTGTCGTCCGGGCTCATCAGCGTGTACGGCGTCTGCTTCACCTTGGCCGCGAGCGCGTCGACGTCCGCCTTCTTCGCCTTGCTGTTGTACGTCACCCAGACCGCGCCGTGCTCCAGCGAGTGCACGGCGTTCATGTCGTCCAGCGCCGCGGTGTAGACGTCGCCGTTGCAGTTCTGCCAGACCGGGTTGTGGTTGCCGCCCACCGGAGGCTCGGTCGGGTAGTGCACGGCCGTGGTCACGTGCGTGCGGCCCAGCGTGCCCTTCCAGGTGTTCACGCCGTCCTTGCCGGTCACGAAGTGCCCCGAGGTCTTCGCGTCGGCGGCCGTGGTGTCGTCACCGGACTGCTTCTTCACCAGCACCACACCGCCGACCACGAGCCCGGCGACGACCACCACGCTCGCGGCGATCACCAGGATCCGGCCGCGACGCTCGCGCGCACGCTCCGCGCGCCGCATCTCCTCTATGCGCGCCTTGCGTTCGGCGGTGCTGCTCTTCTTCGCGGAACCCATGGAATGTGTCCTTCTGGGGGGTAAGAGGTGTGAGAAGCGGGCCCGCTGATCGTAATCGGGAGAGGGGCCCGGCCGTGGGGAGGGCTCAGGAAAGGCCGGGAAAGTCCTGCGATCCGACAGGAAACCGATAATTTGAACGACGGATGCCTATTACCTACCCTGGCCGGTATGAGGCTGCTGCGCTCCACCGACCTCGCCCTGCGGCTCCTGATGCGGCTCGCCGTCGCGGGCGAGTCCACTCCCACGACCCGCGAGGTCGCCGGGGACATGGACGTGCCGTACACGCACGCCGCGAAGGTGGTCGCCGAACTGCAGCACCTGGGACTGGTCGACGCGCGGCGCGGCCGGGGCGGCGGGCTCACGCTCACCGTCAAGGGCAGGACCGCCTCGGTGGGCGCGCTCGTGCGCACCTTCGAGGGCGAGGGCGACGTCGTCGACTGCGAGGGGGCCGCGCCCTGCCCCCTGCACACCGGCTGCCGGCTGCGGGGGGCGCTGCGCCGGGCCCAGGAGGCCTTCTTCGCGGCCCTGGACCCGGTGACCGTCGCGGACATCGTGCGGGACCCCACGGGGCCGCTGCTGCTCGGCATCTCGCGGCGCCCGCAGGACGCCTGACGTGGGCCCGCTCAGCCCCGCGCGAGCCACAGGTCGGGGCCGAAGACCTCGTAGTGGACGTCGGCCGGTGCCACGCCCCTGCCGATCAGCTGCGTGCGCACCGCCCGCATGAAGGGCAGCGGGCCGCACAGGTACGCGCGCGTGCCCGGCCGTACGGCGATGTCCGCCCGGTCGAGGTCGACCCGGCCGGGCCGGGCGTCCGGAGCCGCGTCGCGTTCGTAGAAGAAGTGCACGGACGCGTCCGGGAGCTTCGCCGCGAAGGCCGCGTGGTCGGCGCGCAGGGCGTGGTCGGCGGGGGAGCGGTCGCCGTGCACGACGGTGACCGGGGCCCGGTGGCCGTCGGCCGCCAGCGCGGCGAGCATCGCCACCATCGGCGTCACGCCGATGCCGGCGGAGGCGAGCAGCAGCGGCCGGTCCGCGGCGCTGCCCGGCACCAGGTCGCCGTACGGTTCCGAGAGGTCGAGGACGTCGCCCTCCCGCACGTGCGCGTGCAGGTGGCCGGAGACCTCGCCGTCGGGCGCCGGGCCCTCGCCGCGCACCCGCTTGACGCTGAACTGGCGGATCTGCCCGTCCGGCGCCCCGGACAGGCTGTACTGGCGTATCTGGCGGGCGCCGTCGGGGAGGGTGACGCCCACGGAGACGTACTGCCCGGCGCGGAAGCCGCGGACCTCGCCCCCGTCGGCCGGCCGCACGCGGAAGGTGACGACGTCCGCGGTCTCCGTGACCCGCCCGACCACCTCCCAGGGCCGGAACCCGGTGCTGCCGCTCTCCTCGTACAGCCGCTTCTCGATCGCGACGAGCGCGTTCGCCATCAGCCAGTAGACCTCGTCCCAGGCGGCCGCGACCTCGGGTGTGACGGCGTCGCCGAGGACGTCGGCGATGCCGGCGAACAGGTGCTCGTGGACCACCGCGTACTGCTCGGGCGCCACGCCCAGGGAGGCGTGCTTGTGGGCGATGCGGCCGAGCAGGGCGTCGGGCCGCTGTCCGGGGTGGTCCAGCAGGTGCGTGGCGAACGCGGCGACGGAGCCGGCCAGGGCCTGGCTCTGGGTGCCGGCGGCCTGGTTGCCGCGATTGAAGAGGTCGCGCAGCAGGCCGGGGTGGGCGGCGAAGAGGCGGGCGTAGAAGCGTTGGGTGATCTCGCCGATGGCGGCGCCCACGGCGGGGAGGGTGGCACGGACGGTGGCTGCGGACTGGTCGGACAGCATCGGGGCTCCTCGTGTCTCGGCTCGGCATCCCGCACGCTAGTAAAAGTTGCACCTCAGATTCAAATTAAAGCGCCGTGGTCTCCGTCACCCGCGAACCGGACCGGCCATTACGGATGTCGGTGCGAACAGGCAAGATGGGCGCGAGGGCGGTACATCCGCCGTACGGGAGCCGTTCAGGCCGAGGACGCTGGGGCGATCATGGTCCGCAACGCGCATGAAATGCTGTTGTGGTGTGATGCCCAGGTGCCCGACCGCCTCCTGTGGGACCGGGAAAAGGCGGCCTGACCAGCAAGGATGGGGAAGCTGAAGATGGACAAGCAGCAGGAGTTCGTGCTCCGGACCCTGGAGGAGCGGGACATCCGGTTCGTACGCCTGTGGTTCACGGACGTGCTGGGCTTCCTCAAGTCCGTGGCCGTGGCCCCGGCCGAGCTGGAACAGGCCTTCGACGAGGGCATCGGCTTCGACGGCTCCGCGATCGAGGGCTTCGCCCGGGTCTACGAGTCCGACATGATCGCCAAGCCCGACCCGTCCACCTTCCAGGTCCTCCCGTGGCGCGCCGAGACCCCCGGTACCGCCCGCATGTTCTGCGACATCCTGATGCCGGACGGCTCGCCGTCCTTCGCGGACCCGCGCTACGTCCTCAAGCGGGCCCTGGCCCGCACCTCCGACCTCGGCTTCACCTTCTACACCCACCCCGAGATCGAGTTCTTCCTCCTCAAGGACCGCCCGCTGGACGGCACCCGCCCGGTCCCGGCCGACAACTCGGGCTACTTCGACCACACCCCCACCAACGTCGGCATGGACTTCCGCCGCCAGGCGATCACCATGCTGGAGTCGATGGGCATCTCCGTGGAGTTCTCGCACCACGAGGGCGCGCCCGGCCAGCAGGAGATCGACCTCCGGTACGCCGACGCGCTCTCCACGGCGGACAACATCATGACGTTCCGCCTGGTCATGAAGCAGGTGGCGCTGGAGCAGGGCGTGCACGCGACCTTCATGCCGAAGCCGTTCTCCGAGCACCCCGGCTCGGGCATGCACACCCACCTGTCCCTCTTCGAGGGCGACCGGAACGCGTTCTACGAGTCGGGCGCGGAGTTCCAGCTCTCCAAGGTCGGCCGCTCCTTCATCGCGGGCCTGCTGAAGCACGCCGCGGAGATCTCGGCGGTCACCAACCAGTGGGTGAACTCCTACAAGCGCATCTGGGGCGGCTCCGAGCGCACCGCGGGCGCCGGCGGCGAGGCCCCCTCGTACATCTGCTGGGGCCACAACAACCGCAGCGCGCTGGTCCGCGTGCCGATGTACAAGCCCGGCAAGACCGGCTCGGCGCGGGTCGAGGTCCGCTCCATCGACTCCGGCGCCAACCCCTACCTGGCCTACGCCCTGCTGCTGGCGGCCGGCCTCAAGGGCATCGAGGAGGGCTACGAGCTGCCGCCGGGCGCCGAGGACGACGTCTGGGCCCTCTCCGACGCCGAGCGCCGCGCGATGGGCATCGAGCCCCTCCCGCAGAACCTCGGCGAGGCCCTCACCCTGATGGAACGCAGCGACCTGGTCGCCGAGACCCTCGGCGAACACGTCTTCGACTTCTTCCTGCGCAACAAGCGCCAGGAGTGGTACGAGTACCGCTCCGAGGTGACCGCCTTCGAGCTGCGCAAGAACCTGCCGGTGCTGTAGGCGCAGGTCAGAGCAGTTCCCTAGCTCGTTCTGTCCGTGGGGCCGACGGTCGCAAACCGTCGGCCCGCGGCGTCTCAGCCTTCCTGGGCCGTCTGTGGGCCGTGCGACGCCGGATCGGCCCCCGCGTACAGGCCGTCCACCGCCTTCCGGGCCCGCGCGTCGCTGCTCGGCATCAGGTGCGTGTAGACCCGAAGGGTGAACCCCGGGTCGTTGTGTCCGAGGTAGTTGCTGAGTGCCTTGATGTTCTCGCCGGCGTCCAGCAGAACCGATGCGTAGAAGTGCCTGAGCGCGTGCATGCCATGTTCGCGAGCGGCCTGGTAGCGCTCGCGCGGCTTCGGCTGAGGAATCACGCCAGCCGCGGCCAGAGCGGGCTTCCACGCTCGATCGTTGAAGTCCGTGCGACGAACGGCCCCGGTGCCGTCGAGACGAGTGAACAGCAGCCGTCGCGTGACGGGGGTTCCACCTACCCGAAGCCACGGCAAGGTGACCTCTACCGGCGGGAAGGCTTCCATATGGAGCTTGAGGACCTGCGCCACACGGTCCGGCAAGGGAACGTCTCGCAGCTTCTCGCGCTTCGGCGGTGCGAAGACCATGCCCTGTTTCGTCGCCTGCACCTGATTCACCACGTGCAGCCACCCGGAGTCGAAATCGATCGCGTCGGCAGACAACCCGAAGATCTCCCCTTGCCGGAGTCCGCATCCGCCTCCGAGATCCACGGTCGCGTGATACCGCTCAGGCAGTGCGCCGCGAACGGCGAACACCCGCTCAGCGCTCCATGGCACGACACGACCGGTTCCCGCGGCCGGCGGCCGCACGGATTGCGCGTGGCACGGGTTCTTTGAGAGGTGGCCGTCGTCAACGGCCGCGTTCAGGATTGTCGAGACGCTGTTGTAGATCACGCGCCGATACGACGTTGCGGGCACGGCCCGCTCCAGTTGGCTCAGCCAGTCCCTGATGTGTTCCGGTTTGAAAGAACCGAGCGGCCGGGTCCCGATGTACGGAATCGCGTGGCCGCGGATCGCCGACTCCACCGACGCTCGTGTCGTCATGCCGGTGGTCTGCGTCTTCAGCCACTTGTCGGCGTACTGGCCGAACGTCACGCGGCCGGCGGCCGGGTCGATGTACTGACCGCGGGACATGTCTGCCTCAATGGCGGAGAGCCACTGTTCTGCGAGCCGCTTTTTGCCGTCAGGGAAGCTCTTGGATTTCTCGGTGCCGTCGGGCCCGACGTACCGGGCTCGGTAGCGCATGCCTGCGCCGTTGCGGCTGGTCTTGACGCGGACTTCCTTGCCGTTGGCATTGGTCTCGGCCTTGAACCAGCGGTCTTGGATGTGGCCTGCCATTTGGTGGCGATCCCTTCTCGACAAGCGCCAGGGAGAGCCGCTGACAGTGGCTCTCCCTGGCGTCTGGCGTGCTATTCGGTTAGGCGGCGTTGCGGTCGGCGTCTTTGCGGCTGGTGACGTATGCGTGCACGTCCGCGGGGTCGTAACGGATGTACTTGCCGATCCGGAAGCCGGGCGGACCGATGCGCTTCTTGCGCCACTGGTAGACGGTTTCCTTGGGTACCTCGAAGATCTCGGCGATGTCGTCGGCGGTGAGGTACCGGTCCGGGAGACCGCCCCGGAGGGTGGAGCGGGGGTCGTCTCTGGCGGGGGCGGACGCGCTCACGGGGTCCTCCATCGAGTTGGAAGTGCGCTTGGCGGGCGGGGCTGTGCTGTCCGAAGCTGGGATTTCTGCGTCATCGCGTCACCTGCGTCAGTCAGGCTTCTGACCTGCGGGTTCTGGTGACGCAGTGCGACGGGTGCTGCGTCACCGATGACACGGGCGCTCGTCACGGGGTGACGCAGGTGACGCGGGGTGACGCAGGATTCGCCGTCTGCGTCACCCGCTTTCGCCGCAGGTCAGCGACCGTCTTTCAGGCCCTCAGTGACGTTGTGACGCAGATCTTCCCTACTTAGGAAAAAGAAGGAGGGTGTCTGTTGGTCTTACGTGCTGCTCAGGGCTTGAAGAACGGGCCGCTTCGCGGCGCGCACTGTGCAGGGCGGCTGCCGCCGCCGAACAGCAAGAGGAGCACCCCCGGGCGGGCGTGCTCCTCTTGCTTGTCCGCCTGTGCGGAGGTCAGAACGCGGGCTGCTGCTCGGGTGGCGGGGGCGGGGCCTGGCGGCTGAGTTCGATGTAGCGGGCGGCGCTGGTGCGGCCCCAGTCGACCAGGACGCCGCGTGCGGCGAGGGTGGGTTGGATGCGCCTGAGCCGGTCGGAGAGGACCTTGCCGGTGGTGGGCCAGCCCTTGGGCAGGGGGCGGCATTCTTCGCCGCTGTAGAGGGTGGTCAGGGTGTGCAGCCACTCAGCCGACGTCATGCGGACCTCTTCGCCTGGGGTGAGGTCGGCGGCGTGCTTGAGGACGGTCTGTGCCAGGAGGTCGCCCTCGATGACGTCGTCGTTGAGGTCGTCCAGGCTGGCCCGGTATGCCTCCAGGGTTCCGAAGCCGGTGGCGGTGTCGAGTTGGGCGCACAGGTGGGCGAAGTCGGCCATGCGCAGGTCGGTCGGGGTGTCGGCCTGTACGGCGCGGACCTTGACGGTCAGGTCGAGCAGGGAGCCGAGGACGACGGGCAGGATCTCGGCGTACTCCGTCCACAGTTCCGCTTCGGTTCGGCGGACCCGGGGGCGTTCCAGGCGCAGGGTGAGGAGTCGTTCGGCGAGGTCGGGGCGGATGACGCCGACGTCGATGCCGGTGAGCAGCATGGGCCGGCGGTAGCGGGAGCGGACGACGTCGCCGTCGGTGAACAGCGCCCGCTTGATGCTCTCGGCTCCGGTGATGATGCAGCACATGAGGTCGGACAGGTCAGGGGGCAGGTGGGAGAGGTTGTCCAGGGCGGTGATCCATCCGGCCGCGACCGCCGCGATCATGTTCTCTTCGTCCTTGGGCGCCCGGCGCAGGTCGCCGCTCATGCCCTCGATGATCCGCACGAGCATCCGCCCGCCGGTCGACTTGCCGGCGCCCTGCGGGCCGGTGAGGAACGGGGCGGGGACGGGTGCGGACGGCTCCAGGCAGCCGATGAGCCACGCGATGGCCAGGGCCTCGGTCCTGGCGTCGGCGAAGTTGCACAGCCGCATCAGCAGGTCGATGCCCTTGCCGTTGGTGTCCGCGACGGGCAGGGGGAGTTCGCCGGTGAGCTGGGTGCGCCGCCAGCACACCTCTGCGGGGTCGGGGACGCGGATGTCCCAGCCGGTGGGGTGGATGCGGACGGACTGTCCGTCGTCGCGGCCGAGGTCGAGCCAGGTCGCTCCGTCGAATCCGGGGGCGACGCGGATGTGGGTGGGCTGTACCTGCTCGGTGAGGGCGAGTGCCTCGATCAAGTCCAACGCCTCCTTGAGGGCGGTTCCGTTGAAGACGCCGACCCCGTCACGGAAGAGGCCGACCATGAGTTCCTGACGGTGGCTGCCGGTCGTTCCCTGCGAGCGGATCGGGCGGGCCACGGGGTGGCCGGTGCGCTGCGCGTACACGGTCCCGTCCACGGTGCGGAAGTACCGGAAGTGGGACTGCGCGTAGTCGGTGATGACCTTGCGTGCGGGGTCCTTCTCGTCGTCGGACACGGTCACAGTCCCAACGTGGTCAGGGCGTTCGTCCACGCGTCCGTGCAGTGCCGCGGAGACTCGCCCTTGGCCTGCGCGGCGGTGAACAGCCGGCCGACGTGCGTGTCGGTGAGGCAGCCGCACCGACCGTGCGTCGACAACACCGCGAGGAACGTCCGGTACACCGTCGCGTGGACCGCGCTACGGGCCTCCGTGATCCGCTGCACTGCCATAGCCACGCCACGATCCAAATAGGTCGGCGTGCGGTGCGGGCATACGCCGCCACCGCCCCCCAGGGGGCCTGTGAGGCTCTGTGGAGCCCTGCGGGGCGCGGCGGGTTCCTTTGCCAGGGCGCGCACAGAGTCCGGCAGAGCCGCCGTAACGCCCGTGCCGCTTCCGAGCCAACGTGCGTACGCAGTGCGGGACTTGATGTCGACGCCGGGCCGGACTGCGTTGGCGGACGGCATGGTGCCCTGGTAGATCCAGTGCTCGCCGCGCGTCGTGGGCACGGTGCGGGTGGCGGGCAGCGTGGCGCGGGCCCATGCGATGGCGGTGGGGTTGTCGAGGTCGACCACGGTGAGGCCGGCGCCGCCGGGGTGGTAGGCCACCGCCGCCGCCCGCTGCCACGCCTGCGCCCACGCGGGCGAGGCGATGACATGCGGGTCGGTGGTGGCGGCGGCCCACGCGTGGCACGGTGCCGGGCACCCGCAGGCGCCCGCCGTCTTCATGTTCGGTCGGCCGCCGCAGGCGTTCCGTGCGCAGGCGGGGCAGTTCCCGAACGGCAGCTTCCCCCGACGCAGCGGCACCACCGGCAGACCGTTGGCCGCCAGTCGCAGGGCGGTGCGCAGGTGCTCGCTCATGCCGCCGCCTTCAGGGTGGAGCAGACCGGGATGCCGGTGGGCACGGAGACGATGTGCGCGGCGAGCAGTGGCGGCACGGCGTTGCCGACCTGCTCGAACTGTTTGGTACGGGTCCCGTGGAACGGGTGATCGGCCGGGAAGGACTGGAGTACCGCGGCTTCGGCGAGGGTGAGGTTGCGTTCCTCGACGCCGTCGCCCACCCACTTGCAGCGGTTCGCGGTGCCGGTGATGGTGAAGGAGGGTTCGCTCAGCGCCCGCTCGTAGCGTTCGACGTCACCACCGGGCAGCTTCCAGCCCTGTCCGCTGCGCAGCTTCCAGGAGCGTGCCCGGCCGGTGAGCGCGTTGCTCGGGCGGTCAGCCGTGAACTCGTTGCCGCCGGCCGCCCGCCCGCGGCTGTTCGTGGAGCGGTCGCCGCGGGTGTTGACCGTGACGCCGGACGGCAGGCCCAACGCGTCGGCCATGGACACCCAACGGGCCAGGTACCCGCCGAACAGATCGGCCGCCGGGGTTTTGGCGTGCGTCGGACCGGGCGCGGTCACCGGGCGGATGCGGGAGGCCAGGAGGATCGCCCGCCTGCGGGTCTGCGGCACGCCGTAGTCGGCGGCGTTGAGGATGCCGACCCACACGCTGTAGCCCCAGCCGCGCAGGATCCCGGCGTACTGCTGGAACAGGGTGAGGACGTCGGGGACTTCCTCCAGGCACACCCACTGGGGGCGCAGGTCGTACAGCCAGCGCATCGGCTCCGCGGCGAGCAGCGACCGTACGTCCGCGCAGCGGGCGAGGAGTTCGGTGCGGGTGTCGCGGCCGTGGGCGAGGTCGTCGACGGCCTGGTGCACGAGCGCCTGATCGGCGAGTCCGGCACGCTTGCCTGCGCGGGACCAGGCCTGGCACGGCGGCGACGCGATGAGCCCGGTGACACGGTCCTTGAACGGCCCGGTCGGGTGGGTGGCGACGTCGGTCTGGATGGTCGCGTGGCCGGCGGCGCGCGCGGTCTGGCAGGCGGCCGTGTCCCACTCCAGACCGGTGTCGGTCAAACCGAGCATGCGCAGGCCCTCGGCCCAACCACCCGGGCCACGGAACAGTTCAACGATGCCGTCGGGGACGTTCCTGGTCGAGGTCGCGTCCACAGCCTTTAAGGGCCGGGGCGCGGCCGGTGCTCGCCGGATGTCGGTCGGTTCGGTCATGCTGGAGTTCTCCAGTTCCTTGGTTGGGTCCTGGTTGGGCAAGGGCGACCCCGGTTCTTGGCGGAGTGGGGGTCGCCCTTGGTGTCGTTACGGGTTGGGGATGGCTTGGACGACGGCGGTGGTCATGTTGGTGATGGGTTGGGCGGCGCCGGTGGAGGCGAGGAAGAACCCGAACATGACGGCGATGAACGCGGCGCCGGCGCTGAGGCTGTTGCTCCGCAGCAGGAAGAACAGGACCAGCCCGAAGAGCAGGACGAGAGAGACGGTCACGGCCATTCGGAGAACTCCCGATCGGTGAGCCGGCGGGGGCGGGCGGTGCGGGTGCCGTCGCGGTGGACGGCGCGGCCGGTGTTCAGCAGTCGGCGGCCGGCGCGCAGCCGGTAGCGGCGGCCGTGGCAGCGACGGCAGAGCTTGACCTTGCGGCGGGCCTGCCGGACGCCGGTCCCGGAGCACTTCCGGCACGGCGCGAACGGCTTCACCGCACATAACACTGTGTAACCAGCGAGGGTGAGCAGCAGGGCACAGCTAGCGAGAGCCACGAAGGCTCACATCCCTTCTCAGGGCGGTTTCAGGGTGTTTTCGCAGGTGGGCCGCTAGACGCTAGTCGGCTGATCAGCGGCCCTGCGGGGCGCTAGTACGGCTGCTAGACCTAGCGGCCGGGGCTGCTAGGTCTAGCAGTGGTGCTCGGTCAGGCGGCGGCTCGATCGGCGTTACGGCGAGTAATCGCGGCGGTGATGTCGGCGCGCTTGATGCCGCGCCGGTTGGCGCCTTCGCCGTCGTCGGTGGTGCCCCAGACCTGCCCCGGCTTGATGCCCCAGGGCTTGACCGCGGCGGTGACGTTCTCGCCCTGCCAACCCGCGTAGGTGTCGGGGTCGTTGGCGGCGAGGCGGGCGGCGATCCGCTCGCACCACACGGCCTTCTCGTCATCCGCGATGACGTTCAGGGTGTCGGCGAGGATGTCCGAGCCGTTGCCGGTCGTCTCGGGGCCGTTGCCGATCGCATGGCCGGTGACGTTGCCGTACGCCTCCCTCGCCTGGCGGGCGCGGGAGACGATGCGTTCGGCGGCGACCGCGTCCACGAACGCTGAGGCGACGATGCGGGGGTCGTCGCCCTCGCCGGCCATCCAGCAGATACCCCGGTCGGAGCGGGAGAACATCGTCGCCCGGTACCCCGACTTGTACATCGACGTCCCCAGCACCATGTCATTGGCCGGCTGCCCCATCACCTTCAGGCAGAACCGCAGCACCGCGTTCGCGCTGATCCCCGTGGGCAGCGACTTCGCGTCGGGCCGCTGGGTGCCGAACATGGCCACGATCCCGAGGGCGGGGCCGCGCTTGGTCAGGTCGGTGCAGATCGACTCGATCTCCTTGCCGTACTCCTCGTGCTCGAACGGCACCTGACACTCATCGAACCCGACCACGATCGGATGCAGCCCCAGCCCCTTGTCACTCGCCAACTCGGGCGTCACCTTCGACTCCGGGCAGCGCGTACGCGGCAGGGACTTGATGACCTTCGCCCGCCGCCGCAGTTCCTCCTTCAGCTCCCGCAGGGCCTGGACGACGTAGAGGATGTCGTCGTCCTCCTCGCCGGCGCGGTAGCGGTGGCACACCGGCTCCAGCGCGCCGAAGTCACCGGTGCCCTTGAAGTCGAACGCGTGCAGTTCGGCCCGCGGGTCCAGGGCGGCGATGAGCAGCAGCAGCCGCATCAGGAACGTCTTGCCCATCCGCGGGATCGAGCCGACCACGACGGACGCGAACATGAGGGTGACCGAGACGTCCCGCATGCGCTGGTCGTTGCCGAACACGACCGGCCGGAACAGGTCCACCGTCCCCGACTTCGCCAGCGGCCACGCCGGCTTGGTCGTCTCGTTCATCGGCTTGTCCCCGACCCACAGCACCAGCCGGCCCTCATGCTGCTCGGGGTCCGGGGCGGGCCACACGCAGCCGGTCTTACGGCGAAGCCCTGACGCGAGTGGCTTGCGAGCCTCCATGATGTCTTCCGGCGTGACGCCGTAGGGAAGGTCCAGGTCGGCACGATAGCCGGGCCCGTCCCGCACGATCTCCGAAACGAACCGCAGCCCGTTCATGTCCCCGCCCTTCTTGATCGCGGCGGTCACCTTCGCGTTCCCGATCGAGTCCAGGCCGCGCAGGACGATCGAGCCGGTCAGCTTCTGCACCTCCGTCTTCAGTACCGCCGGACCGACCACGGGGGAATCGGGCTGCTGGCCGCCGATGCCGAGCAGCAGCACGCCCCCGGCGGCGAACGCGTACAGGTAGGCGGGGGCGAGGACGTACAGGTACAGGGCGAAGCCGACACCAAACACCGCGGCGACCAGGGTGACCAGGCCGCGCAGCCGGATCCGGCCCGCCCGCAGCCGGGCCAGGCGCATGTACTCCTCGACGTCCTCGGTCCGCACCGCGAAGTCACGCAGGGGTGCGGCTTCGCGGTCCCACATCCACCGGTTGGTTGACGCGACGAACCGGCACGCCCCGCGGGGGGACATGAGGGCGAGTCGTCCGGCGTACACGGGGATGCGGACGCCGTGGTAGAGCGCGGCGTAGCCCAGGTTCGCGCCGGCGTGGCGGGTGGTCGCTGCGAAGTCTCGGCGGTTGGTGAGCCAGCCGGCGAGCACGGGCTTGCGCTTCTCGATGCGGACTTTCGGGTCCGGCAAGGCCGGGTTGTCGACCGGCACGGGTGCGGCCGGCATGTCGTCGTCGGTGGCGGGCACGGGGCGCAGGTGCGGGCCCATGGTGCTGTCCGTCATTCTGGGAACTCCCTGCTGCACAGAAATGGGTGGTGGGTGACCCGGGGGCGGCCGGTTTCCTTGGCCGGGACGACCGCCCCCGGGGTGTAGCTACTTGCCGTTCTTGCTGTTCGCGGCGCGGCGGCGGGCCTGGTTCTCGATCCGCTCGACCTTGCGCTGAAGGTCGCTCTGGTCGACCCGGCCGCCGAACTGGCGGTCGTCGGCGAGTCCGCGCTTGGCCATCCGGGCGACCAGCAGGGCGATGCGGGCCTTCTCGCCGGCGGTGAAGCGGAGCTGCTCGTTGCTGCTCACGTCTGTCTCCCGTTCCGGGCCGGACTGTCCGGCTCCCCACGACCCCCGGCCGATCGGCTCGGGGATCGCAGGCAACCGTCAGCGCCGGCCGCGGGTGCGGCGGACGGTGTCGGCGGCGCGCTTGCCGTCCTCGCCGCCGACCGAGCGGACCACGGTGACCACACCCCACGCGCACACCGCCGCGATCAGCGCGAGGAGGGCGAGGTTCGCGGCCATCGCGGTCAGGACCCCGACCAGCAGCGGGCCGAAGTACACGCCGGCCGCCACCGTCCCGGCACCAATCCCGGAACCGAGCGCGATGCGCTGCACCGTGCGATCCGGCGGCGCCTGATGTACGTGCTGATGGATGACCTGCGGCCCGCTGTACTGCTGGGGCGGGGCGGGCAGGTGGTCGGTGTAGGTGTAGGTGCCGTCCGGGAGTTGTACGACCTGGGGCACGTCAGGCAGCGATTCCATCGCGGGATCCTTCGGGGAAAGCGCACGGCGTGCACGTGCCGAGCGAGGGAGAGATGACGTAGCCGGCGTCACGCCGGCAGTCGGGGCATGTGCGGCGGGCGGCATTGGCCTTGGCAAGCGCCGTCCACCGGCCCGGGGTCATGGGCCGGACCGGTTTGGCCAGGTCGACCCGGTACAGGTAGGCGACCAGCGGCGGGCGCCGGCGCCGCGGGCGTTCGAGCTGGGCCGCGACGTCCTGACCGCCGGGCCGCAGGCCGCAAGCCCGGAGTTGGCGGCGTGTGGCGTAGCCGTCCGGTGCCAGGTGCCACCGGAACACCGGCAGCGCGGCCATCAGGCGACGCGCTTCCAGGACGCCCTCAGGCGGACCTCGGAGGCGGAGTGGCCGGCGGCGCGGAAGCGGGTGGCCATCTCCCGGTACGACAGCGGCGGCTGCTCGCTGAGCCGGATCGCGTCGACCACGACGTCGAGTGCGTCATCGGTGAGCGCGGGACCGGACTCCAGCGCCGCTACCGGCTCCGTGGGGCCCCAGACGGGCAGTTCCCAGGAGGGTGTGACGTCGGGTGTGACGCGGCCGGTCACGCTGGTCAGGGCCCGTCCGGTGCTCTCGCCCTTGCGGGCCGTCTCCAGCTTCGACCACGCATCGGCGAGGGTGTCGGCGGTCCTGGCCTGGACGCGTGCGACGCGCGCCCCCGCCTCGGTCACGGCCGTCAGCCGCGTCTCTTCCGTGGATGCTTCGGCGCGGAGCCGGGCGCGGGCTACGGCCGCGTCGTCGCGGGCGTCCTGCTGAATGCCCCGGATCATGTCCAGCGCCGACGACGTGAGGGCGGTGCGCTCCCACAGACCGTGGACCAGCCACAGTGCCTTCGCGGCGATCGGCAGCCACGCCACCGCCAGCCACGCGCCCCGCGACGTCGCGTCGGCGAGCAGAGCGTGAGTGACCAGGACCCCGGACGCTACGGCGCCGAAGCCCCAGCCGACGCCGGTCACGGCGTTGCTGCGGTCGCCCTGCGCCGCCAGCCGACGCTCATAGGCGAGGGTGGCCAGCCAACCGCCGTCGATGCCCACCCCGACGACCAGCGCGACGCCCTTGGGCACCGACTCACCCAGCCACATCACGACCACGGCCAGCGTGAGGACCATCGATACGGCCGTCATCGCAACGGCGGGGAGCACGGTGATCAGGGACTTTGCGTTCAGGCGCGTCATGACGCCTCCTTTCGCGGTGTGGTGTGGGTGCCGGGGCGTCCGGTGCGCCTCCCGGCGGTCGTGGTGCGGCGAGGCGCGAACGCGGCGTTCTGCCAGCCGCCACCGCCCCGCTTGGCCGTGTACATGGCCTCATCCGCCAACCGCAGCAGCGCGGGCAACTCCTGTCCGGCGCCCGCGGGGGCGGCGCTGGAGAGTGCGCCACCGATCGAGGCGCCGACCGTCAGGTGGCGTCCGTCGTGCCGGAACGGGGCGGTGATCTCGTCGTGCAGACCGCGCAGCAGCCACGACGACGCGATGGGGTCGGGCAGGACCACGGCGGCGGCGAACTCATCCCCACCCAGCCGGCCCGCAACCGCCGCGCGGTAGGGGGCGAGCGCTGCGGCCAGGCCTGCGGCCGTGGCACGGATCGCGGCATCGCCGGCCGCGTGCCCGCGGGTGTCATTCAGGGCTTTGAACCCGTCCAGGTCCACGAGGACCACGGCGACGTGCGGGTGCCGGGCCAGCAGCCGGGCGGCGCGGTGCTCGAACGCGTCCCGCGTCCACAGACCCGACAAGGGGTCATGCCGCGCGACCGACAACCGGCGCCGCATCCACACGCTGTGGACACCCCAACCGGCTGCTAACGGACCAGCGGCCGAAGCCATGTCCAGCAGGCCGTTCACGCCGCGCCGCCGGGCCGGCTCGCGGTGACGGTGCGGTTGGCCAGCTCCAGCCGGGCCGCCACCGCCCGGCGCCGGGCCCGCCGGATCCGGCGGGTGTCCAGCTCGGACGGCGTGCGGTCCAGCGTGGTGATGTACGCATCCAACAGGTCAACGTCCGCCAGGATCAGCGGCATTTCCAGCTCGATCGCGGCGAGTTCCGTGCTCGTCGGCTCCATAAAGTCGGCGAACGCGGTAACAGCGTCCTGAACAGTCACGATGTGTTCCATTGGGTCTTGTTCCTCTCATCCAGGAACGGCCCGAACAGCGGCCCCGGTGTGACAGCACCGGGGCCGCGCGCCGTTGAAGTCGGTGATCCGGCTCCCCCCAGCGCTGCTCGTACGAGACGAGCAGCGGAGGCAACCGGCCGCAGCCAGCGAGCTGCGGAGAGGTTGGATCGCGCCGTGCATCACGCGCGAGAGATCCCGCGTGGCCGCCTACTTGGCCGAGGAGAGGCGGCGTGATCCTCATTTAGTTGTCAAAGAACGAACGCTGCCTTCGTACTCACCCCCTCGGGCTTTCCTCCGGACGTCATTGCAGTACCTGTTTTACAGGTACTGCATGGGGCTCCGTCAAGTACAGCGACGGAATCTCTTGGTTCTGCGCCGGCACTTACTGGCGCCCCATCAGCATTGCTCCAGCTCAGGGGACTTGGTCACCCCGCGCATGGACACCTCAAGGACGTCTCGGTACCTTCAAGAGGTCCCGAGACGTCCCACCGGGGGTGCAGATGTCCAACGAACGTTTGCGGTCTGCTTTGTTGGCCGCCGGCATGACGGTTCAGACGCTCGCCGAAGAGATCGACGTCAACCCGAAGACGATCGAACGTTGGATCACCAAGGGGAAGGTGCCGTATCGCCGACACCAATACGCCACCGCGGTGGCGCTCAAGGTCAACGTGACGACGCTGTGGGATGACGATCGTGCCGTCGAGAGCGCGGCAGACTTGACGAAAGCCGAGATTGTCAGCGTCTACCCCCACCGGCACACGGTGCCGCCCAACCTGTGGCGCGAGATCTACGCACGAGCTGAGAACAGCCTCGATGTCCTCGTCTACTCGGGGCTCTTCCTGTCCGAGGATCCTGTGTTCCTGGACCTCTTGAAGGAGAAGGTGAAGGGGACCACTCAGGTGCGCATCCTGCTCGGGGATCCGGACAGTGAGGCTGTTCGACAACGCGGCATAGATGAAGGTCACCGCATCATGGACGGCAAGATCCGGAACGCGCTGGTGAACTACCGGCCGCTACTCAAGAGCCATCCGGAGATTGGGTTCCGGCTCCACGCGACGACCCTCTACAACTCGATCTACCGGTCCGATGACGAGATGCTCGTGAACCCCCACGTGTACGGCATCGGTGCCTACATGGCTCCGGTCTTCCACCTGCGACGACTACCGGGTGGCGGCCTGTTCGACACGTATGCGAATAGCATCGAACAGACCTGGGGAGGCGCTCGCCAGGTCACGGAACAAGACATCACGGGAGCTTGACCATGGGACGCATTGACTACCTGCACGACCCCGACGCTCCGCCGGCCAACTCGGTCGTGCCGTCCGTCGTGGCGTTCGTACAGAACGATGCAGGCCAAGTGCTCATGATCCAGCGGTCCGACAACGGGCGCTGGGCACTGCCCGGCGGTGGGCACGACGTAGGCGAGTCGATCAGTGACACGGTGGTGCGTGAGGTCTGGGAGGAGACCGGCATCAGGGCGGAAGTGGTCGACGTGTCCGGCCTCTACACAGACCCCGGGCACGTCATGCAGTACGACGATGGTGAAGTCCGTCAGCAGTTCAGCATTTGCTTCCGGGCCCGGCCGGTCGGCGGCGGCCTTCGTACGAGCAACGAGACGACTCAGGTCCGCTGGGTTGACCCGGCGGACCTGGTGACGCTGGACGTGCACCCCACGATGCGGCTCCGGATTGAGCACGCTATGGACCGGACGCGCACGGCGCCTTACATCGGCTGACGCTTTGCGGCGGCGACCCGTTCGAGGACGCGGCATGTGCACGCAAGGATCTCGGGTTCGGCACGCCGGATGAACCGGCCGATCAGGCTGTCCGGCCCGTAGCGCCCAGTGATTTCGTTGATCCGGTCCACGGGGTTGGTCGGCGTGCCGTCCGGGGTGGTGTTCATGTCGCAGTAGCAGAGCGCGTCGTTCAGGTGCTCGCTCTCACGGGAAAACTCGCCGTCTAGCTCAGCGCGCAAGCCCCGCGCATCGGCCTCAAGCCATGAACACGAGTGATGAGCGACGAGGTTGACGATCCGCTCGTCGGCATCGGCCACGTCCCGGAGATACCTTGCGCCGTCCAGGGGATGAAAGCCGGTCTTAGCGAGATCCGGCGCGTAGCCGATGTCATGCAGAACCGCCGCGGCCTCCAACACGTCCGCATCCTGATCGAGGATGAGCGCGATGGTGCGCGCCCTCTCAGCGACCCCGAGGCAGTGTTTCCAGCGTCTCGGCAGCGACTCAGCGAGCAGCGACTCAGCCAGGGGATAGGCCCACTCTGTCAACGTTGACAAGCTACGAACGCCCTTCTCGCGCCGGCACGGCGCGGACCGTCCGCACCTTGCCCTGCCCTCCACCCGCCAGCACGCCAGCGGATTCCAACTTCTGCAGTGCCTTGGTCACGGTCGGACGTGACACCCCGAACCGCTCCGCCAGCACGGAAGCGCTCGGGAACGCATCCCCTGCTTTGAGTCCCTCAGTCACAATGATCTCGGCAACCCGTTGATCGAGCGGGCGCCGGTCGACTCGCGCCTCCGCGCGTACGACGCGCCACCGCTCGCCCGGTACCGGCTCGGCCACGCCCTCCTGACGCAGCACGCCGAACGCACGGAGGGCGACCCCCCGCGAGATCTTATGGTCGCGCATGACCTCAGCCAGAGACGGCAGCTCCGCCATGCCCGGGTCGTCCTCGATCTGCCTCTTCACGGAGTCGGCAATCTTCAGGAAGGTTCCCCGAGGGTTGGCCTGCTGCGACACTCGCTCTCCCTCTCCGCTCGCCTGTCGTCATCCCCCCAAGACTCCCATGCCCCGCTCTCAAGCGGCCACGGCCGGACAGGTGCGAGCGTCAGCCATCGAATGCCAACTCCCGGTGAGATGTACCCTGACGGTGAAACGGCCCGCTATCCAGCCCCTCGGGCCTCGCCTCAATCGGGTCGGCGGTGGTGTCTGGTGTTGCCCTCCCCCGGCAATTCCGTTTGACACACGCCTTGGTGACGAAGGTTTCTGCGCGCCACCTTTGTTGATGACGCAGAATTAGGCGCGGCCTACCAAAGATGTGCAGAGTCGGGCACGCATCAATATTGCCAATTCTTGTTGATAGTCCCATGCCCTCGAATTTGATCGAGGAGTTCCAGGAATGACTGAGTGATCGCGTGCGGTGAATGAAAATCGTTCACCTCTACAACCCTTGCTGCAATACGCTTACGCCCGGCTGCTTGGACAACCGTGCGGGCGGCCATGGGGGAAACTTCGCCAGAAGAGACGAGCAGGAACCCATCCATGACATGGCTTGCCAGCATGTGCTCTACATACTCAAGGTCACGGCCCGTGATTTTGCGAGAGTAGTTCTTGAACTCGACTCCTACGACGCCCACCGGCGTATTTACAAGTAGGTCGGGGGACGGGCCGCTGTCAGATATGGGCTGCGAAAAAGTGACCCCCGGAACAGCAATACCGATTTCATGCACCAGTCGGTTGAGGAGCGTCTGGCCCACTCCCTCAGATGTTCTCGAAATAGCCTCAAGCGACTCCGCGGAAACCCTTTTGTCTACAATCTGGGCGGCTCGCTGAAGAAAGGCCGCTAGTCGCTGCTGGTAATATTTCCCCCCTACATTAGCCATCTCGCGAACAAGCTCCACTCGCGGACCAATAGTACGTCCACTTTGCCTCCTATACCAATCTTCCTTGACGTCGTTAGTAATCATCAGCACAGGCCCAGGATTGGCGCGCACCTTCTCAAGGAGGTCCAACCACAGCAGGGCGTCGCCGTACTTGTTGGATTCTTTTTCTGAGTCCAGATGCCCAGGCGGAATTTTGCTGGCGTAGCGTTTCTCCGCCAATTTCTCACGATCGGCTACCGTTTCGTCGGAAGGTTGACCTCCAAGACGGCCTGCCAGAATTACCTCCCATTGCTGCAATACGGGGTCGACTTGGAGCGCGTCTTCCAACCTGCCGTCGCGGCCGCCACTTAGGCGCTGTACCGAAGATACAGCGTCCTCTACGTGACGCATGATCCTAACTCGCTCTTCGTCTGTTACTACAGGATGCCCCCTCAGCGTATCGAAGTGGTTGTCAAGCTTCGTAATGGCATCCGTCAGCGGCTTCAATAGGCCCTGGTAAACTTTGTCTTCGCCGGCTATGACGTTCGGACGATTTTCGAAAAACTCCCATCCGGCTTGGTATGGGATCCAGATCCTCTCTCGTAGAGACTCGAGAATTGAGAAAGTCTGCCTCCTGGCGTCAGCACCCAGCTTGTACGGGGCGAGAAGGACGTTGGCGTCTAGGACGATAGTCCCACTAGTCAGAATGGCTCGATATTCTTCGTCCGTGGGTGAATAATACTCGCTGAATTCTGTGCGCATGGCCGAGTGTTCCTCTTGAGTCCTACGGGCGTCCGCCAACAGGGATTTGACGATAAACCGCAAGGGGTACGACAGAAAACCCCGGATACTGCGGAAGATCAGAAAAGCCTGATGCACCCATGAAGCCTAGGAAACGGTTAATGAACTTAGCGGCTCTCCCTCGGACAACTCTGCCGGATTCATCAGTGAAGGACCCAGCTTCATCGAAAATGGTGGACCCTTCATCGGCGTGATGCCCGATGCTCCCCACCAGCGTCCATTCTTGCTCTTGAGTCCCGTATCTCGCAAAAAGAATCTCTGAGTCACTGTCCAGGTACTGCCGACCCTCATTCAAGCGTACGCTAACCGAGTAATCGAAGTCATCGACTGGAAAGAAGTTGAGGTGCAGTCCGGGGGTGAAGAGGCCTCGCGCTATCTTAATCATGTTGCGCAAGTTCTCACTATTGAAATCTTCACCGCCCGAAAAGGTGAATTCCGGGACTCTATCTTCTAGCTCATTCGAGGCGGTATGACTATTCCCACCCTTTCCCTGGCTCTTGTTTATCCTTCTACGTACCGCGGGCGGTAGCGTGGCCGGTTCGGGGGTCTCTGAGTCCAAGCCTTGAAAGCCGGTAACGGACGCTCCTAGGCCCGCGAAAGATGCGGCAACGTACCGCGCGTCGAAGAGTGCACCAGGGGCGGTGAGACGAATGAGTGAACCAGGGGGGTTTTCAGCTCTGAGGTTTCCTGACGTCCAATATTCCGAATTCTTTGCCTTCTCGGTGATATCCCGCACGAGGTCTTCGGAATTCAGCGATTCCTCAAGGCTGGGGAAGAGCGAATCTGCAAGTGACTTGTTAATGCGCGACTCGTCTGAGGACTCATAGTTGTAGGTTGTCCTGCTGTCGCCATGTCCATTTCTGACAGTTCGCTCCGCAGCGCTGGACGTCTCGGGAACGCTTCCCTCGACTTGCGCAAGAATTGAGCGCACCTTCTCGACGTCGACATACAGAAATTCTCGGATCAGCACGTTGCCCCCCTCTTGGCCCTCAATGGTGCAACACTTTGCGGGTCAGGTCTACGAAGTTGGCAACATGTGAGACGACGAATCCATCGTGGTCGCAGCCGGACAGTGGCCCGCGGCAACGTTGAGGAGCCGCCCGTAGCTTAGTGGCTGAGGGGCCAGCGACCGACAGCTTCGGGGTACCGCAATCAGCCGTACCCCGCGTGCTTGCGGCAGTGCCGGAGGGCGCCATGAGGCACGGAGGTTGGTGGCCGTGAGGCCATCTCAGGGGCGGAATCGAGCGTGGAGTAGCGAAGTTGGCGAATAGTGTCGATCGTCGCCGCGCAGGTCGAGGAAGGCTGCGGGTGGCGGCTCAAGAGGGTGCACCGCTCCCGTGAAGCCTGGAGGACGGTCGCTCTGGCGTTCTCGGCGACGTATATGTCCTCGAATTGCGTGGTCAGAGGCATGAGGGTCAGCCCGCTGTGAATCCGCCGACTCACAGCATCGGAGGGCACAACGAGCGCACAACGGCGTCAGGCGAACTCAACAACAGCCAACGCCAGCCAACCCCGTTTTGCCAGGTCAGCGACGTACCTTGACAGCCCCCGCAGACCATGCGCCAAGGGGCGGCACCCACGCACAAGGTGTGCCCCGCCCCTTGGTGCCCAGGGGCGGCCCCGTCGACAACTAGCGAAGTGCCCCTACATGCAGCTTCTTCGCGGTGGCGGCGAGGATGCTCGGAGGTCTCCCACGCGTCGGTGGAAGGTTTTGGGCAGCTCCACGACAGTGAAGCCCTCGCGCCGCAGCCACGCTACGGCGGCCTTGAGGCCGCCGCTGAATCCTGGCGTTGAAGGCCTGAGTGCTTCGCCGAAGTCGTACTTGTGAGCAACGCCGGCTATGGCTTTCGAGTCGTAGTGTCGTCCCTCGTGAACGAGTAGATAGGTTGCAGCCGCGTGGAAGCCGTAGGTGGCGCGGAACGCTTCCACCCCGAGTCGATCGTGCTCGTCAATCGCTCGCAGGATTCCGGCGCGTGTGATCTCAGATGGGGCCATGAGGGGACACGGTAGATCAAGGTACTGACAACGAGATTCCCTACCCTGAGGGTGCAGGGCTGGGCCGTCTCTGGGCCGTCGAAGGGCGGCCCAGGGTGACCAATAGCGACCAACGACGGCCATCCGATCCCGGTCCAACGCTGCGCCGACGCCGATCGCATGAGGTCGCTCCGGGCCGACGTCACTTCCTGCGCAACAAGCGCCAGGAGTGGTACGAGTACCGCAGCGAGGTCACCGCCTTCGAGCTGCGGAAGAACCTGCCGGTGCTGTAGGGGCGCGGGCCGGGGCGGCCTCCCGGCTGCTTCCGGCACGGGTGCGCCCCGCAGCGCGTGGCTCGGCTGCGGGGCGCCCGGTGGGGGTCAGTCCACCATCTGTCCGTCGAACGAACCGCCCTTGCACGTGTTGTTCGCCCAGTTGACGGTTCCGCCGCCCTGTTCGCACTCACCCGGGGTGAGGCTGGCGGCGGACGCCGTGACGGCGCCTGTGAGGCCGAGTCCGGCGAGAGCCGCCGTGGCGATGACGGCGGCGAGGATTCGTCGAATGCGCATGTGGTTCGCCTTTCACGGGTTGCCTCGGTCGGGACACCCATCAGCTTGGGGTTCAGCCATACGGGCGACACGTCATGCTGGGCCGTTCGGGTGACATCGCGGACGGGGGGCGGGGTCCGTGCCGCGTGGTTCAGGGCACGTACGCCGGTGACACCGCCGCGGTGGTGAGGCGCCGTGGCGTGCCGGTGCCGTCGGCCGGGATCTCGTACAGGTCCGCCCCGTAGTCGCCCGGCAGGGCGTAGACGAGCGTGTGGTCGTCCTTCCACACCGCCTGGTCGTCGACGCTGCGGGACTCGGCCAGCGGGGTCTCCCGCATCGTCCCGAGGTCCAGCACGTACAGGTGCCAGGGGGCGTCCTCCGGGAGGCCCTGGACGCGCTTCTTGTAGGCGACGCGGGTGCCGTCCGGGGAGAGGGAGGGGCATTCGACGTTCGGGTGGACGGTGGTGACCGTGCGGGTGCGCAGGTCGCCGCGGACCAGGTACGTCGAGCCCTTCGTCGCCAGGGTGGCGTAGAAGGTGCGGTCGTCGGACGCGAACGTCACGCCCCAGAGGTTGACGTCCGCCGCGTGGTAGGAGCGGCCGTCCCTCAGGACGCGGAACGCCTCCAGGGAGGGGATCAGCGTGCCGGTGCGGGTGTCGACGATCGCCGTGCGCGTGGAGAAGTCCGTGCCGGCGTAGCTGTCACCGCCCACGAACGCCGTCCAGGCCGCGTACCGGCCGCTGGGGGAGACCCGGGCGCGGGACGGGATGCCCGGGACGTCGTAGTGGGCGGTGGCGTGCAGCCGCGCGTTGAGGACCAGGGCGCGGTAGGTGTCCGAGACCGGGCCGTGGACGGCCTGGAGGCAGACGCCGGTGCCCGCGGCGGCGTGGAACCGCAGGCACTTGACGCCGGACGCGGTGCGCGGGGCGGACGGGTCGGACGCCGGGACCGTGGTCAGCTCGTCGCGGTGCGGGCCCCACGCCATGTTGCGGAAGACCATGCGGTGTCGGGCGGTCAGGGTGACCGTGCCCGCGGAGACCTCGGGGCCGCCCGCCTGGACCTGGTCGCGGCGCTCGGCCCGTGCCGAGGCGTGCAGGACGGCGGTCAGGGCGACGGCCGTCAGGACCGCCAGCGCCGACACGAGGATCAGGACACGGGAGCGCGGGGTCATACGGCCGCCTTCCGGACGGGACGCAGGGACACGGCGTAGGCGGCGCACGCGGCGAGCGCGGCCGTGGCCAGCAGCAGGGCCGTACGGTCGCCCCACAGCGTCCAGGCCGCGCCGAACGCCAGCGAGCAGGCGAACCGCGCTCCCGCCTGGCCCGTCTGGACCAGCGCCAGGCCCGAGGAGCGCAGCGCCTGCGGCACGCTGTCCGAGGCGGCCGCCATCAGCACCCCGTCGGTCGCCGCGTAGAACGTGCCGTGCAGGGCGAGGACCGCGTACGGCAGGGCCGAGCCGTGCCGGGACGTGAGCAGCAGGGCGTACGCCAGCAGCAGGGCGCCGTGGCCGGCCAGGAAGACGTGCCAGCGGCCCCAGCGGTCCGCGAGGCGGCCGAGGGGCACGGCCAGCAGGAGGAACGCGGCGGCCGTCCCGAGCGGGAGGAGGGCGAACCAGCGGTCCGGGACGCCGAGCCGGCGTTGCAGCAGCAGGTAGACGAAGGAGTCGCTGACCGTCGCGAGGCCGAGGAGCAGCGCGCACACCGTGAGGCGGCGCAGGTCCCGGTGGGCGAGCAGGGCGAGGGCCGCGCGCAGGGTGGGGCGGGCGTCGGCGGGAGCCGCCGCGCCCCGGCCTCCCGGCACGAACAGGACCAGCACCAGGACCCCGGTCACCGCCACGCAGAAGCTCACCGTGAACACCGCGTCGTAGCCGTCCACCGTCGCCCGCAGGATCAGGAACGCGGCCAGCGGGCCGAGCAGGGCGCCCGCCGTGTCCATCGCCCGGTGCGCGCCGAAGGCGCGGCCGCGGGTCTCGGGGGTGCTGGAGAGCGAGATGAGGGCGTCGCGCGGGGCCGTGCGCAGGCCCTTGCCGGTGCGGTCCGCGGCCAGCACCAGGCCGATGGGGGTGAGGGTGTGGGCGACCAGCAGCAGGGGCTTGCACAGCGCGGAGAGCGCGTAGCCCGCGCCCGCCACCCACTTGTGCCGGCCGCCGCCGCGGTCCGCGAGGTGGCCGCCGACCAGGCGGACGACCGCCGAGAAGCCGTTGTAGACGCCGTCCAGGAGACCGAAGCCCAGCGGGGACAGGCCCAGGCCCGCCACCAGGTACAGCGGCAGGACCGCCGTCACCATCTCCGAGGACACGTCGGTGATCAGGCTGACCGTGCCGAGGGCGAGGACGGTGGGGGCGACCGCGGTGCGGTACCGCCCGGCCGGTGCGGGCCGGGCGGTCCCTTCCGCGGACGCCGCCGGGGTGCTCGCGCGGCTGTCCGCTACGTACACGTCAGGACGCCCAGATCCCGGTGATGTCGTCGGCCGAGGCCGCGTTGCCGGCGTGCGCGCTCAGGCCCTGGGTGTCCTCCAGGGTGCGCAGCAGGTCGTAGTGGTTGTAGGTGGTGGAGGAGGTGGCGCCCGCCTTGACCGGCTGGCCGTACAGGACCGTCGGGATGCGGTTGCCGGCCAGGCGGTTGTCCTCGTCCATGGTGACGACGAGGAGGCTGTTGTGGGTCTTGGCCCAGGTCGCGTACGCGCCGAGTTTGTTCTTCAGCCAGGTGTCGCCGGTGGACACCGAGCAGTCGTGCATGTCGCTGCACAGGTTGGGGGTGACGAAGGAGAGCTGGGGCAGGGTGGTGTAGTCGGTCGGGAACTGGGTGAACGTCTTGGCGGTCGACGTCGGGACGTTGCTGAAGCCGAACCACGGGTTGTGCTTGCGCGCGTAGTCGCCGCTGCTGCACGTGGTCGAGCCCTGGCTCGGCAGGGTCTCGTTGTAGCTGGCCCAGGTGCGGCCGGCCGCCAGCTGCTCGGAGGCGAGGTTCGCCGCCTTGGAGAAGCCCGCGGTGTAGCAGCCGTCGTCGGTGATGCCCTGGGTGGCGCCGGAGAACAGGGCGAAGTAGTTGGGCTGGCTCGGGTGGGTCTCGGCGTACATCTGGGTCAGGTTGGCGCCGCCGGACGCCAGCGAGTTGATGTACGGGGCGCTGGACGAGCCGATGACCTGGCTGTACGCGTGGTTCTCGAAGACCACGACGATCACGTGGTCCGGGGCCGGTACGGCACTCGCGGCGTGCGCGGTCGTGCCGCCGAGCCCGGTCCACAGGCCGGCCGCGGCCGCGGTGAAGGCGGTGGCGGAGGCCACCGCGGTACGGGCTCGGCGCAGCGTCGACGAACGTGCGGAACTGCCGGACACATCAACCTCCGGTGCTGGGGAAGGGTGGGAGGGGTTCGGTGGCGGTGCGGACAGAGCATGCACACGCCAATTATCTCCTGTCCCACCGCCCCCGACCCGGCGGATGAAGACCGGGTGAACTGCTCCCGCGGGCCGCCTGGTCGGCCCACGTCCACGTCGTCTGGCTGAACGGCTCCCCCTTGCCGAAGCCGAGGACCCTGCGCGGCCGCACCGCGAGGACCAGGGCCCGGCCGGGCCCGTGGTGGAAGTGGCCGTCGGCCACCTCGTAGTGCCAGGACGGGCCGTACTTCGCCTCCCAGGCAGCCGCCAGCTCGCGCAGCCGCCCGTCGTCCGCGACCCGCACCGCCTCACCCTCCACCGCCAGGTCGAATCCCCGGTCCCAGCCGTTGACGCCGGTGGTCAGGACGACGTGCGGGTTCCCCGCGAGGTTGCGCTCCTTGCGCTCGCCGGGGCCGGTGCTGAAGTGCAGGGCGCCGTCGTGCCAGACCGCGAGCAGCGGGGTGACGTGCGGCCGCCCGTCCGGCCGTACCGTGGACAGCCAGAACAGCTCGGCGCCGGTGAGCAGCCGCTCCGCCTCCGCCCAGTCACGGGCCCGGGCGCCGGGGCTGCTGTAGCGGGCGTCCAGCACACCCTCGGGTTCGCGCATGATGCCTCCTTCGGTCCTGCTGCCGGTGCACACCCGGTGAGGACCACGATCGCGCCGCGAACTCATCGGCGCCCGGGACCGGCTCTGCGGTTAGGCTCTGGCGTGGACGACCTTGATCCGGTTCGCGATCCGATGGGAGGCCGCGGATGACGCCGGGGCGCAGGAGCAGTACTTTCACGCGACTGCTGCGGCACGGCTTCACCGATGCCTCGGCCGCCGAGCGGCTGCTCGACGGCCCCGAACTGGCGGCCGTGCGCGACGACCCGGTCCTCCTGGAGGCACTCGGTGCCACCGCCGACCCGGATCTCGCCCTGGACGGCCTGGTACGGCTCCTCGAGGCCCAGCCCGGCCCCACCGCCCACCGGGAACTGCTCGACACCCTGATAGCGGCCAAGCCGCTGCGGGACCGCCTGCTGGGCGTCCTCGGCGCCTCCGCCGCGCTCGCCGACCACCTGGTCCGGCACCCGCGGGACTGGGAGGCGCTGGTCACCTACGAGCCCCGGGACCTGCACCCGGGCGTCGTGGAGTTCGAGCGCGGCCTGGCCGAGGCCGGCGACCCGGTCGGCCTGCGGGTCGCCTACCGGCGCTGCCTGCTGTCCATCGCCGCCCGGGACGTGTGCGGCACCATCGACGTCGCCCAGACCGCCGCCGAGCTGGCCGACCTCGCCACCGCCACCCTGCGCGCCGCCCTCGCCCTCGCCGGGCGCGCCGCGCCCGAGGACGCCGCCGCCTGCCGGCTCTCGGTGATCGCCATGGGCAAGTGCGGCGGCCACGAACTGAACTACGTCTCCGACGTCGACGTCATCTTCGTCGCCGAGGCCGCCGCGGGCGCCGACGAGGCCAAGGCCCTGCGCTCGGCCACCAAGCTCGCCTCGCACATGATGCGGATCTGCTCCGAGACCACGGTGGAGGGCTCGATCTGGCCGGTCGACGCCAACCTCCGGCCCGAGGGCCGCAACGGTCCCCTCGTGCGCACCCTGAGCAGCCATGTCGCCTACTACCAGCGGTGGGCCAAGACCTGGGAGTTCCAGGCGCTGCTCAAGGCCCGCCCGGTCGCCGGCGACCCCGACCTGGGCCAGGAGTACCTCGACGCCCTCGAACCGATGGTCTGGAAGGCCGCCGAACGCGACAACTTCGTCGCCGACGTGCAGCAGATGCGCCGCCGGGTGGTGGCGAACATCCCTGTCGCCGAGGTCGACCGCGAGCTGAAGCTCGGCCCCGGCGGCCTGCGCGACGTCGAGTTCGCCGTCCAGCTCCTTCAGCTGGTGCACGGGCGCGCCGACGCCACCGTCCGTTCCGGCAGCACCCTCATCGCCCTCCAGGCCCTCGCCGCGGGCGGCTATGTGGGCCGTGCCGACGCCACCCAGCTCGACGACGCCTACCGCTTCCTGCGCTCCATGGAGCACCGCATCCAGCTCTACCGGCTGCGCCGCACCCACCTGGTCCCCGAGGACCAGGCCGACCTGCGCCGCCTCGGCCGTTCGCTGGGCCTGCGCACCGATCCGGTGACCGAGCTGACCCGTGAGTGGAAGCGGCACACCGGTGTCGTACGGCGCCTGCACGAGAAGCTCTTCTACCGTCCGCTGCTCGACGCGGTCGCCCAGCTCGGGCCTGGCGAGGTCAGGCTGAGCCCGAAGGCGGCCCGGGAGCGGCTGGAGGCGCTCGGCTACGCCGACCCGGCCGCCGCCCTGCGCCACCTGGAGGCGCTCGCCTCGGGCGTCACCCGCAAGGCCGCCATCCAGCGCACCCTGCTGCCCGTCCTGCTGGGCTGGTTCGCCGACTCCGCCGACCCGGACGCGGGCCTGCTGAACTTCCGCAAGGTCTCCGACGCCCTCGGCAAGACCCCGTGGTACCTGCGGCTGCTCAGGGACGAGGGCGCCGCCGCCGAGAACCTCGCCCGGGTCCTGTCGGCCGGCCGGCTCGCTCCCGACCTGCTGATGCGCGCGCCCGAGGCGGTCGCCCTGCTCGGCGACGGCGAGGGCGCGGCCCGCGAGGGCGGCGGACCCGGCGGCGGCCTCGACCCGCGCGGACGTGCCCAGCTGGAGCGGGAGACCCTCGCAGCCGTCGGCCGCGCCGACAACGCCGCGGACGGCGTGCGGGCCGCGCGTGGCGTGCGCCGCCGCGAGCTGTTCCGCACCGCGGCCGCCGACATCGTCGACTCCTACGGCACCGAGACCAACCCCGTGGAGGCCGACCAGGGCGCTCTGGTGGACCGGGTCGGCGGCGCGGTCTCCGACCTCACGGCGGCCACCCTCGCCGGCACCCTGCGGGCGGTGGTCCGCGAGGGCTGGGGCGACACGCTGCCGACCCGGTTCACGATCATCGGGATGGGCCGGTTCGGCGGCCACGAGCTGGGCTACGGCTCCGACGCGGACGTGCTGTTCGTGCACGAGCCCCAGGACGGCGTGCCCGAGCGGGAGGCCGCCGACGCGGCGAACAAGGTGGTCTCCGAGATGCGGCGGCTGCTCCAGATCCCGAGCGCCGACCCGCCGTTGCTGATCGACGCCGACCTGCGGCCCGAGGGCAAGTCGGGACCGCTGGTGCGCACCCTCAAGTCCTACGAGGCGTACTACCGGCGGTGGTCGCTGATCTGGGAGTCCCAGGCCCTGCTGCGGGCCGAACCGGTCGCGGGCGACGAGGAACTGGGCCGCCGGTTCATCGAACTCGTCGATCCGCTGCGCTATCCGGCGGAGGGGCTCGGCGAGGACGCGGTCCGTGAGATCCGGCGGCTGAAGGCCCGGATGGAGACCGAACGGCTGCCGCGCGGGACCGACCCCAAGCTGCACACCAAGCTCGGTCCTGGCGGGCTGTCCGACGTGGAGTGGACCGTGCAGCTGCTCCAGATGCGGCACGGCTGGGCCGAGCCGGGGCTGCGCACCACCCGGACCCGCGAGGCGCTGGCCGCGGCGTGCGCGGCGGGGCTGCTGGGCACCGAGGAGGCCGCGATCCTGGACGAGGCGTGGGTGCTGGCCACGCGGGTGCGCAACGCGGTCATGCTGGTGCGCGGCCGGGCCGGCGACACGTTTCCCCCCGAGACCCGGGAACTGGCCGCTGTGGGCCGGTACCTCGGGTACGGGGACGGGCACGCCGGGGACATGCTGGACGCCTACCGGCGGACGGCGCGGCGGGCCCGCGTGGTGGTGGACGAGCTGTTCTACGGGGCGTAGCCGGAGCGACCGCCGCCGGCGTACGGCCGCTGCCCTGCGTACGGCCACTGCCCTGCGTACGGCCGCGGGGCCGGGGTCCGCGCGGTCAGCTCCCGCATCGTCTCCGGCGCCGCCAGGTCCAGCGCCACGGCGCCGCCAGGTCCGGCGCCGAACCCAGCGCCAGGTCCTCCAGCGCTATCAGCAGCGGCATGACCGCCGCGGCGGCGAAGCGCGCCTCCAGCAGTACCGTGACCGCGCGCTCGTACGGCGCCGGCACGCTGGGGGCCCGCACGGGCGAGGTCATCAGGAGCGGGATCGTCTTCGGGTGCGCGGCGAACGCGGTCCGGTAGGAACGGGCCCAGGTCTCCCGCGCGGTGTCCCAGGGCGTCAGGTCCAGCGTCGCGGGATCGGTCACCCGCGGTGGCGGGCCGGGTCGCGCCGGGACACCGGGCCGACCTGACCGTCTTCGGCCTCGACCTCGTCGCGGCACCGGCGCACGAGCCGGCACAGGCACCCGTACGGATGACGGTGACCGGCGCGCACGTGGTGCACCGGGACGAGTGAAGCGACGGTGGGGGAGGCGGCCCGGGACCGGGCTACGTCCGTCTCGGCAGCGTGTAGGGCAGCGTGCCGTACCAGAGGCGGGCCGTCAGGAAGCCGAAGGTCAGGCAGAGCATGCCGCCCACCGCGTCCAGCCAGAAGTGGTTGGCCGTGGCGACGATGACCAGCAGCGTGGTCGTCGGATAGAGCAGCCCCAGCATCCGTGCCCACGGCACCGAGGCCAGGGCGAAGACCGTCAGGCCGCACCACAGCGACCAGCCGATGTGCATGGACGGCATCGCGGCATACTGGTTGGACATGTGCTTCAGGTCGCCGGAGGCCATCGAACCCCAGGTGTGGTGGAGCGTCACCGTGTCGACGAACAGGCCGCCGGTCGTCAGCCGCGGCGGGGCGAGCGGGAACAGGTAGTAGCCGAGGAGGGCCACGCCGGTCGTCCCGAAGAGGGCGAGGCGGGCCGCCGCGTACCGGCCCGGATGACTGCGGTAGAGCCACACCAGCACCCCCAGCGTCACCACGAAGTGCAAGGTCGCGTAGTAGTAGTTCATCCCGATGATCAGCCAAGTCACCGAGTTCACGGCATGGTTGACCGAGTTCTCGACGGCGATGCCCAGCACGTGCTCGGCCCGCCAGACCCAGTCCGCGTTGCGCAGCGCCTGCGCCTTCTGTTCCGGGACCGCGTTGCGGATGAGCGAGTAGATCCAGTAACTCACCGCGATCAGCAGGATCTCGAACCACAGCCGGGGCCGGCGCGGGGTGCGCAGGCGCCGCAGGAATCCTTGGTCTCCTTCGCCCGTGACGGTCCGCGGAAGGGTCTGTTCTGCGCGACCTTCCGGCTCTGTCACGGTCGAGTCACTCATAGGCACAGAGTCTGCCAGAAAAGACGTCTTCGACAGATCATCCCAAGGTTGGCATCGCAGTGCATGTCCTACTGCGCGGCGACTACTTCGCTGGTACCGCCGCCGTAGAACCGCGTACCACCAATTCCGGCATGAAAACGAACTCGCTGTGCGGGGCGGGCGTCCCGCCGATCTCCTCCAGCAGGGTGCGCACCGCCGCCTGCCCCATCGCCGGGACCGGCTTGCGGACCGTGGTGAGCGGCGGATCGGTGAAGGCGATCAGCGGCGAGTCGTCGAAACCGACCACCGAGACGTCCCGCGGGACGTCCAGACCCCGCTGCCTGGCCGCCCGTATCGCGCCGAGCGCCATCATGTCGCTGGCGCAGACGATCGCGGTGCAACCGCGGTCGATGAGCGCCGTGGTCGCCGCCTGGCCGCCCTCCAGGGTGTAGAGGGAGTGCTGGACCAGCTCGGTCTCGATCGTCTGGGCCGGCAGCCCCAACTGGTCCTGCACGGCCCGTACGAAGCCCTCGATCTTGCGCTGCACGGGCACGAAGCGCTTCGGGCCGAGGGCCAGGCCGATGCGGGTGTGGCCGAGGGAGGCGAGATGGGTGACGGCCAGGGTCATCGCGGCCCGGTCGTCGGGGGAGATGAACGGCGCCTGCACCTTGGGCGAGAAACCGTCCACCAGGACGTACGGCACGCCCTGCGCCCGCAGCCGCTCGTAGCGCTGCATGTCGGCGGTGGTGTCCGCGTGCAGGCCCGAGACGTAGATGATGCCCGCGACCCCGCGGTCCACCAGCATCTCGGTCAGCTCGTCCTCCGTGGACCCGCCGGGGGTCTGGGTGGCGAGCACCGGGGTGTAGCCCTGCCGGGTCAGCGCCTGGCCGATGACCTGGGCCAGGGCCGGGAATATCGGGTTCTCCAGCTCGGGGGTGATCAGCCCCACCAGGCCCTCGCTGCGCTGTCGCAGCCGTACCGGACGCTCGTAGCCGAGGACGTCCAGTGCGGCGAGCACGGACTGGCGGGTGGTGGCGGCGACGCCCGGCTTCCCGTTGAGGACCCGGCTGACGGTCGCCTCGCTCACCCCCGCCTGCGCTGCGATGTCGGCAAGCCGTGTGGTCACGGCACTGGACTGTACCGGCCGCATGTCCCCCTGCCCACCGATCGGGCGCCTGATGCGGCCTGGGGGGCGGCCCGGGGCGGGCTGCTGCGTCATCGCACTCCCTCGTGAAACGTGATGGCAAGAGCTTGCAGAGTCTTGCACAAGAGGCCCGCGTAGCGCCCTACCGCCGTAAACAACCGGCAATCAAGCGTCTCACGGTGGTCGCCGAGAGGTCACGCGCGGATAACTTCGGCGATGTCTTGCACTTTTTTGCTGCAAGGTCTTTCGTCGCGCTTACATCGCTGTTACGTTCCCTGACGCCCGGCCGCCGCAAAGGCGCTGTCGGCACGACAGCGAGGACGGCGGACGGGGCCGCCCTCGCATCACTCGGGCTTTTCACCCTCAAGGAGAACTCATGCGGCGTGGCATAGCGGCCTCCGCGCTGGTGGCGTCCCTCGCCCTCACGGCGACGGCGTGCGGCGGGAGCGACAGCGACAGCAAGTCGGACGGCCCGGTCACCATCACCTGGTGGGACACCTCCAACGCCACCAATGAGGCGCCGACGTACAAGGCCCTGGTCAAGGAGTTCGAAGCCGCGAACAAGGGCATCAAGGTCAACTACGTCGACGTCCAGTTCGACCAGGCGCAGAACAAGTTCGACACGGCGGCCCAGTCCGGCAAGGGCGCCCCCGACGTGCTGCGCTCCGAGGTCGGCTGGACCCCCGCCTTCGCCAAGGCCGGCTACTTCCTGCCGCTGGACGGGACCGGCGCCCTCGCGGACAAGGACAAGTTCCAGCCCAGCCTGATGACGCAGGCCCAGTACGAGGGCAAGACCTACGGTGTCCCGCTGGTCACCGACACCCTGGCGCTCGTCTACAACAAGGCCCTGCTGAAGAAGGCCGGCATCACCGAGGCCCCGAAGACCTGGGACGAGGTGCGCACCGACGCCGCCAAGATCCAGGACAAGGCCAAGGTCACCGGCTACTGGGGCCCCGAGGCGGCGTACTACACCCAGCCCTTCCTGTACGGCGAGGGCACCGACATGGTCGACGCCTCCGCCAAGAAGATCACCCTCACCTCGGCGGCGGCCAAGAAGGGCTACCAGACCTGGCTGGACCTCTACTCCGGCAAGGGCCTGCAGAAGGCGGACACCACCGCCGACGCCTACGCCCACCGCCAGGACGCCTTCGTCAACGGCAAGGTCGCCATGACCATGGAGGGCCCCTGGGAGATCACCAACTTCTACAAGGGCTCCGCGTTCGGCGACAAGTCCAACCTCGGCATCGCCACCGTCCCGGCCGGCTCCACCGGCAAGGCGGGCGCCCCCACCGGCGGCCACAACCTCTCCATCTACGCCGGCATCGACAAGGCCCACCAGGAAGCCGCCGAGAAGTTCGTCGCCTTCATGACGTCCGCCAAGACGCAGACGCAGATCGCCCTGAAGAACTCCACCCTGCCGACCCGCTCCGACGCGTACACCGCCGAGGTCAAGTCCGACCCGGGCATCGCCGGCTACCAGGCCGTCCTGTCCTCCGCGCAGCCGCGCCCGGCGCTGGCCGAGTACTCCTCCCTGTGGGGCCCGGTCGGCACCGAGCTGACCAAGGTCGCCGGCGGCAAGGAGTCCCTCGACAAGGGCCTGGGCAACGCCGAACTCGGGGTCGAGAAGCTCGTCCCCGACTTCAGCAAGTAGGTCCGAGCGGCCGCCGGATCCCCCCGACCGCTGGGGAGGGTCCGGCGGCCACCGGTCTGTGCCCAGCCCGACCCCGGAAAACCCAGAAGGTGCCGAACCATGACAGTCGCCATCGACCGCGCGACCGGCAAGCGCCACGGCGACCGCGCGCCCCGCCCCGGGCTGGGCCAGCGGATCCGCAGCAGCTACCAGAAGTACTGGTACGCCTACGCGATGGTCGCCCCCGTGGCCGTCGTGCTCGGCGCGCTCGTCGTCTACCCGCTGGTGTACGGCTTCTACCTGACGCTGACCGACGCCAACAGCCTCAACACCGCCCGCACGATCGGCGTCAACCACATCGACGCCACCTACAAGTTCATCGGCCTGGACAACTACAAGGACATCCTGTTCGGCCCGACGTCCTACGACCGCTTCTGGTCGCACTTCGTCTGGACGATCGTGTGGACCGCGCTCTGCGTCACCCTGCACTACACCATCGGCCTGGGCCTGGCCCTGCTGCTCAACGAGAAGTTCCGCGGCCGCACCTTCTACCGCATGGTCCTGGTGCTGCCCTGGGCGGTGCCGACCTTCGTCACGGTGTTCGGCTGGCGGTTCATGCTCGCCGACGGCGGCATCGTCAACGCGGCCCTGCACTTCCTCCATCTGCCGCAACCCGACTGGCTTGAGGACACCTTCTGGCAGCGGGCCGCGGCGATCCTCGTCAACACCTGGTGCGGTGTGCCGTTCATGATGCTCTCGCTGCTCGGCGGCCTCCAGGCCATCGACGGCACGCTCTACGAGGCCGCCGAGATGGACGGCGCCGGCGCCTGGCAGCGCTTCCGGTACGTCACCCTGCCCGGCCTGCGGTCCGTCAGCTCCACGGTGGTCCTGCTCGGCATCATCTGGACCTTCAACCAGTTCGCCGTCATCTTCCTGCTGTTCGGCAACACCGCCCCGGACGCGCAGATCCTGGTCACCTGGGCCTACTTCCTCGGCTTCGGACAACAGCCGCGTGACTTCGCCCAGTCCGCCGCCTACGGCATGCTGCTGCTGGCCATCCTGATCGTCTTCACCTCCTTCTACCGCCGCTGGCTCAACCGCAACGACCAGCAGCTCGCGATCTGAGGCAGGAGTTCCCATGAGTACGACCACGGTCCAGACCTCCGCCCAGGTCGCCGAGGAGACCCCCGTGACGACCCGCAGTCCCCGTGTCCGCCGCCGCGGCGAGCGCGGCCCGCTCGGCACCGCCGTCACCCACGGCATCCTGGGCGTCGCGAGCCTGATCGCGTTCTTCCCGGTCGGCTGGCTGATCTTCCTGTCGCTGGGCCCGGACAAGGACGACTACCTCCATCCGGGCGGCATCTGGCACAAGATGACGCTGGACAACTACTCCTTCGTCCTCCAGCACACCGGCTTCTGGGACTGGTTCAGGACGACGATGATCGTCGTCGGCGGCACGACGGTGATCGGGCTGATCCTCGCCTCCACCACCGGATACGCCGTCTCCCGGATGCGCTTCCCGGGCTACCGCAAGTTCATGTGGCTGCTGCTGGTCACCCAGATGTTCCCGATCGCCGTCCTGATCGTGCCGATGTACCAGATCCTGTCCAGGCTCGGCCTCATCGACAGCTACCTCGGCCTGATCCTGGTCTACTGCACCACCGTCGTCCCCTACACGGCGTGGCTGCTGAAGGGCTACTTCGACACCATCCCCTTCGAGATCGACGAGGCCGGCCGGGTCGACGGGCTCTCCCCGTTCGGCACCTTCTTCCGGCTGATCCTGCCGCTGGCCAAGCCGGGCCTCGCGGTCGCCGCGTTCTACAACTTCCTCACCGCCTTCGGCGAGGTCGCCTTCGCGTCCACGTTCATGCTCAGCGACGACAAGTACACGTTCGCGGTGGGGCTGCAGAGCTTCATCAGCGAGCACGACGCGCAGCGCAACCTGATGACCGCGACGGCCGTGCTGATCGCGATACCGGTGGCCGTGTTCTTCTACCTCGTGCAGAGGAACCTGGTGACCGGCCTCACCGCGGGCGGCACGAAGGGGTAGCGCGCCGGTTCACCGGCGCCCCGCAAGGGGCGCGGGGAACTGCGCGACCAGCCCCGACGGCGCCGCACCCGAAACCCGAGGCGGCCGCGATGTCCATCCGACCCCGCTGACACCGCGGCCGTCTCGTCATCACCGATCCACGCACGCCTGATCCGATGACCCCTTCACGTACCAAGGACGCCATGAGCCAGCAGCACTCCGCCATCGCCCCGGCACCGAACCCCGCCAAAGCCAAGCGCAGCGACTGGTGGCGGGACGCGGTGATCTACCAGGTCTATCCGCGCAGCTTCGCCGACAGCAACGGCGACGGCATGGGCGACCTGGAGGGTGTGCGTTCCAGACTCCCGTACCTGCGCGACCTCGGCGTCGACGCCGTGTGGCTCAGCCCGTTCTACGCCTCGCCGCAGGCCGACGCGGGCTACGACGTCGCCGACTACCGGGCCGTGGACCCGATGTTCGGCAACCTTCTCGACGCCGACGCGCTGATCCGGGACGCCCACGGGCTCGACCTCAGGATCATCGTCGACCTGGTCCCCAACCACTCCTCCGACCAGCACGAGTGGTTCAAGCGGGCCCTGGCGGAGGGCCCCGGCTCGCCGCTGCGGGACCGCTACCACTTCCGTCCGGGCAAGGGCGAGAACGGCGAGCTCCCGCCCAACGACTGGGAGTCCATCTTCGGCGGACCGGCCTGGACGAGGGTGCCGGACGGCGAGTGGTACCTGCATCTCTTCGCTCCGGAGCAGCCCGACTTCAACTGGGAGCACCCGGCCGTCGGCGACGAGTTCCGTTCCATCCTGCGCTTCTGGCTGGACATGGGCGTGGACGGCTTCCGCATCGACGTGGCGCACGGCCTGGTGAAGGCGGAGGGCCTGCCGGACCTCGGCGGCGCCGACCAGCTGAAGCTGCTGGGCAACGATGTCATGCCGTTCTTCGACCAGGACGGCGTGCACGAGATCTACCGGCAGTGGCGGCACGTCCTCGACGAGTACGCCGAAAACGACATGGGGCCCGAAGGGTCTTCCGAAGAGGGGCGGTGGTGGGCGACGGGCGGGCGCATCTTCGTGGCCGAGGCCTGGACCCCGACCGTGGAGCGCACCGCGAACTACGTCCGCCCGGACGAGCTGCACCAGGCCTTCAACTTCCAGTACCTGAGCACCGCCTGGGACGCGAAGGAACTGCGCACGGTCGTCGACCGCACCCTGGAGGCGATGCGCCCGGTCGGCGCTCCGGCCACCTGGGTCCTCTCCAACCACGACGTCACCCGGCACGCGACCCGCTTCGCCAACCCGCCCGGTCTCGGCACCCAGATCCGCACGGCCGGAGACCGGGAGCTGGGCCTGCGCAGGGCCCGCGCGGCCACCCTGGTGATGCTGGCGCTGCCCGGCTCGGCCTACGTCTACCAGGGCGAGGAACTCGGCCTCCCGGACGTCGTGGACCTGCCCGACGAGGTCCGCCAGGACCCGGCGTACTTCCGCGGCGCGGGCCAGGACGGCTTCCGGGACGGCTGCCGGGTGCCGATCCCCTGGACGCGGGAGGGCTCGTCGTACGGCTTCGGCGGCGGGGGCAGCTGGCTCCCGCAGCCCGCCGGATGGGGCGAGCTGAGCGTCGAGGCGCAGAGCGGCGAGGCGGGCTCCACCCTGGAGCTGTACCGCGCCGCGCTGCACCTGCGGCGGACCTGCTCCGACCTGGGCGCGGGCGAGTCGGTGGAGTGGCTGCGCGCCGCGGACGGCGTGCTGGCCTTCCGGCGCGGGGAGTTCGTGTGCGTCGCGAACACCGGCGGGGAGTCGGTGACCATTCCGGCGTACGGCCGGGTGCTCCTGGCCAGCGGCGAGATCACCGAGGCGGACGGCGAGGCGAAGCTGCCGGCCGACACCACCGTCTGGTGGACGACCGCCTGACGGTCCGTGATGAAATAATTTATCGCGTCAACTTGTGAGGGCCCGCTACCCATCCGGGGAGCGGGCCCTTAACATCTGCGCAACCGCAAGGTTTCAGCAACCTTTCAGCAAGAGCCTTCATCGGCGCCTTCAATGACGAAGGAACCCCCACATGGCACCCAAGATCCTCTCCGCCGCGCTGGCGCTGGCCGCGTGCAGCGTTGTCATGACCCCGTCCGTCGCGGCGGCGTCGCCGCCCGGCACCAAGGACGTCACCGCCGTCCTCTTCGAGTGGAAGTACGCCTCGGTCGCCAAGGAGTGCACCGCCACCCTGGGCCCCGCGGGCTACGGATACGTGCAGGTCTCACCGCCCGCCGAGCACATACAGGGCTCCCAGTGGTGGACCTCCTACCAGCCGGTGTCGTACAAGATCGCGGGCCGCCTCGGCGACCGCACGGCCTTCCAGAACATGGTGAACACCTGCCACGCGGCCGGTGTGAAGGTGGTCGTCGACTCGGTGATCAACCACATGTCGGCGGGCAGCGGCACCGGCACCGGCGGCTCGTCGTACACCAAGTACGACTACCCGGGCCTGTACTCCTCCTACGACTTCGACGACTGCACCTCGCCGGTCTCGAACTACGCCGACCGCTGGAACGTCCAGCACTGCGAACTCGTCGGCCTCGCCGACCTGGACACCGGCGAGGAGTACGTCCGCAAGACCATCGCCGGCTACCTGAACGACCTGCTGAGCCTCGGCGTCGACGGGTTCCGCATCGACGCGGCCAAGCACATCCCGGCCGAGGACCTCGCCAACATCAAGTCCCGGCTCACCAACCCGTCCGCCTACTGGAAACAGGAGGTCATCTACGGCGCGGGCGAGGCCGTCCAGCCCACCGAGTACACCGGCAACGGGGACGTCCAGGAGTTCCGCTACGCCTACGACCTCAAGCGTGTCTTCAACGACGAGAACCTCGCCTACCTCAAGAACTACGGCGAGGGCTGGGGATACATGAGCAGCTCGGTCGCCGGGGTCTTCGTCGACAACCACGACACCGAGCGCAACGGCTCGACGCTCGACTACAAGGACGGCGCCAACTACACCCTGGCCAACGTCTTCATGCTCGCCTATCCCTACGGCGCCCCGGACATCAACTCCGGCTACGAGTGGAGTGACGCGGACGCGGGCCCGCCCAACGGCGGCACGGTCAACGCCTGCTGGCAGGACGGCTGGAAGTGCCAGCACGCCTGGCCGGAGATCATCCGCATGGTCGCCTTCCGCAACGCGACCCGCGGCCAGGCGGTGACGAACTGGTGGGACGACGGCGCCGACGCGATCGCCTTCGGCCGGGGCGCGAAGGGGTTCGTGGCGATCAACCACGAGACCGGCTCCCTCACCCGGACCTACCAGACGTCCCTGCCGGCGGGCACCTACTGCAACGTGCAGAACAACACGAGCGTGACGGTGAACGGCTCCGGCCAGCTCACCGCGACCCTCGGCGCCAACACGGCCCTCGCGGTCTACGCCGGGAAGACGGCCTGCTGACCGGTGTCCGGCGGCCCGCACCGCCGGACACGGCGCGCGGGCGGCGGGGTACGGCCGCGGAGCCGCGGCCCCGCCGCCCGCGACGCGACGCGCCCGGTCAGTCGGTCACGTCGACGTGCCTGGCCAGCGCGGTGACCGACAGGTCGCCGTGGTCGACCCACTGCGGGAAGGCCAGCGTCCTGTGCCGGGTGGCGGCGGGCGGGGTGATCTCCAGGTAGGAGGCGTGCACCGCGCCCGAGGTGCCGGTGTTGGCGTGCGTCCAGGCCACCACGGCCTCGGCGCTCTCGCCGTCCTTCAGGACCAGGGTCTTCCTGCCGGGGTCCTTGGCGTACCAGGTGTCGCCCCAGTGCGTGTGGGCCGCGAGCGCGTGGTGCGCGGTGTTCTCCAGTCCGAGGCCGGGGTAGCCGCGCACCGCGCAGGACCTGCCGCTGAGGTTGCGCAGCCTGATCACGACGCCCTCGTGGTTCATCCCCCCGGCGAGCTGCCGGCCGAAGGTGGCCTTGAGCGCGTTCGCGGAGCAGGTCGACGCCTGCCGCGCGGTGCTGGGGCTCGCGGCCTGCGCCGTGCCCGCCCAGGCGAGGCCCAGGCCGGCGACGGCGGCCACGGCGAGCACCGCGCGGCCGGTCCTGCGGCGGACGCGGCCCCCGACGGTGCGGGTCCGGTCGATGGTGTTCCGGTGATCGTTCACGGTGACGGTGCTCCACTCGTGCTCCGCGGCGCGGTCGGCGGCGCTAACCGTACCCGCTCTCCCCGCCGTCCTCTGGTGACCTACACACGGTTCGATGCGGGATACAGCCGTTTTGTTCAGCGGAACCCGGAAAAATCTCCCGCCGCCGCCGTTCCGGCGCCCGTCGTGCGGCCGGTGGAGCACGCCCGCGCCGGGGGAGCGGCCTTCGCGGGCGAAGGTGTCCGCACGGCCGTTGAAAGTTCTTTCCGGGAATTGCACACCTCTTGCTGTAATCCTTTCGGCGGCGGTACGGTCGCGCGGGGTCGGACCCAAGAGAGCCGCTATCGCTAGGAGTTCACACCGGTGATACATGTCAGACGGCTCGCGGCCGTCGCCGTCGCCGCCCTCGCCGCCGCGCTCGTGCAGCCCCTGGCCGCACACGCCGCCGCACCGCCCGCACCGCCGTCCGACGCGAAGCTCGCCGCCGAGCCCGCCCGGCACGACGACACGCGCGAGCAGTTCTACTTCGTCATGCCGGACCGTTTCGCCAACGGGGACACCGGCAACGACAAGGGCGGCCTCACCGGCTCCCGCCTCTCCACCGGCTACGACCCCACCGACAAGGGCTTCTACCAGGGCGGTGACCTCAAGGGCCTGACCAAGCGGCTCGACTACATCAAGGGCCTCGGCACCACCGCCCTGTGGATGGCCCCGATCTTCAAGAACAAGCCGGTGCAGGGCACCGGGAGCAACGCCTCGGCCGGCTACCACGGCTACTGGATCACCGACTTCACCCGGGTCGACCCGCACTTCGGAACCAACGCGGACCTCAAGACCCTGATCTCCACGGCGCACGCCAAGGGCATGAAGGTCTTCTTCGACGTCATCACCAACCACACGGCGGACGTCGTCGACTACGAGGAGAAGTCCTACGACTACCTCTCCAAGGGCGCCTTCCCCTACCTGACGAAGGACGGCCGACCCTTCGACGACGCCGACTACGCGGCCGGCGGCAAGGGGTTCCCGGCCGTCTCCGCCGCCTCCTTCCCGCGTACGCCGACCGTGGCCGGCGACCGCAAGGTGCCGTCCTGGCTCGACGACCCGACGATGTACCACAACCGGGGCGACTCCACCTTCGCCGGCGAGTCCGCGACCTACGGCGACTTCTCCGGCCTCGACGACCTGTGGACCGAGCGTCCCGAGGTCGTCAGCGGCATGGAGAAGATCTACCAGCGGTGGGTGCGCGACTACGACGTCGACGGCTTCCGGATCGACACCGTGAAGAACGTCGACATGCCGTTCTGGACCCAGTGGGCGACCGCGCTCGACGCCTACGCGGCCCGGCACGGCCGCAAGGACTTCTTCATGTTCGGCGAGACCTACTCCGCCGACACCTCGGTCACCTCCCCGTACGTCACCCAGGGACGGCTGGACGCCACCCTCGACTTCCCGTTCCAGGACGCGGCCCGCGCCTACGCCTCCCAGGGCGGCAGCGCGCGGAAGCTGGCGAGCGTCTTCGGTGACGACTACAAGTACACGACCGACAAGGCCAACGCCTACGAGCAGGTCACCTTCCTCGGCAACCACGACATGGGCCGGATCGGGTACTTCCTGCGGCAGGACGACCCGAAGGCCACCGACGCCGAACTGCTGGCCAAGGACCGGCTCGCCAACGAGCTGATGTTCCTCAGCCGCGGCAACCCGGTCGTCTACTACGGCGACGAACAGGGCTTCACCGGTTCGGGCGGCGACAAGGACGCCCGGCAGACGATGTTCGCCTCGAAGGTCGCCGACTACCTGGACGACGACGAGATCGGCACCGACCGGACCGCCGCGAGCGACGCCTACGACACCCGGGCACCGCTCTACCGGCAGATCAGCGCTCTCTCCAGGCTGCGCGCCGCCAACCCCGCGCTCGCCGACGGCGTGCAGACCGAGCGCTACGCGGCCGACGGAGCGGGCGTCTACGCGTTCACCCGGACGGACGCGAGGACCGGCCAGGAGTACGTCGTCGCCTTCAACAACGCCGGCACGGCACGGACCGCGTCCTTCACCACCGGCTCCGCGGGCATGCGCTACCGCGCGCTCTACGGCACCCACGGCACCGTGACCTCCGACGGCGCCGACCGCCTGACCGTCACCGTTCCCGCCGGATCCGCCGTCGTCTACAAGGCCGCCGGCCCCCTCGACAGGCCCGCCGCCCGCCCCGAGATCACCCTCGCCGCCCCGGCCGCGGGCGCCACCGGCACCGTCGAGCTGACCGCCGACGTCACCGGCGGCGGGCTCGACCGGGTCGTCTTCGCCGCCCAGGTCGGCGACGGCAGGTGGACCACGCTCGGCTCCGCCGACCACGCCCCCTACAAGGTCACCCAGACCCTCGACGGCACGCTCCCGGCCGGCACCGCGCTGCGCTACAAGGCGGTCGTCGTCGACATCGCCGGCCACCGGTCCGCCGCGACGGCCGAGAGCACCTCCGGCACCCCGGCCGCCCCCGAGACCCCCACCGCCTCCTCCCGCGACTACGCGGTCGTCCACTACAAGCGCACCGACGGCGACTACGGCGACTGGGGCCTGTACGCCTGGGGCGACATCGCCGACGGCGAGGCGACCACCTGGCCCGCCGGCCATCCGTTCACCGGCCGCGACGCGTACGGAGCCTTCGCGTACGTCAAGCTGAAGCCCGGTGCCTCGACCGTGGGCTTCCTCGTCGTCGACAAGAACGGCGACAAGGACGTCTCCGCCGACCGCTCCATCGACGTCACCAGGACCGGCGAGGTCTGGATCGAACAGGGGAAGGCGGACGTGATGACCGAACGCCCCGCCTATCCCGCCCAGGACACCACCAAGGCGGTCGTCCACTACCACCGCGCCGACGGGAACTACGACGGCTGGGGCCTGCACGTCTGGACGGGCGCCGCACACCCCACGGACTGGTCCAGCCCCCTGAAGCCGGTGCGGACCGACGCCTACGGCGCGGTCTTCGAGGTACCGCTCGCCGAGGGCGCCACCGCCCTCAGCTACATCATCCACAACGGCGACGAGAAGGATCTCCCCGCCGACCAGTCCCTCGATCTCAAGGCCGACGGCTACGAGGTGTGGCTGCTGAACAGCCAGGAAGGACACCTGCTCCCGCAGCCCGCCGGCAGCGCGGCCGCGCTCGACCTGACCACCTCCAAGGCCGTCTGGATCGACCGGGACACGGTCGCCTGGAACGGCGTGGACGGCGCCGCCTCCACCCAGCTCCTGTACTCCCGCGACGGCTCCATCGCCACCGCGGACGGCAGGCTGACGAGCGACGACGAGCGGTGGCTGCGGCTGACGAGGACCGCCCTCACCGACGCCCAGAAGGCCAGGTTCCCCCACCTGAAGGACTACACGGCCTGGTCGGTCGACCCGCGCGACCGGGGCCGGGTGCGCGAGGCGCTCACCGGCCAGCTCGTCGCCTCCCAGCGGGCCGTGAACGGCGCGGTGCTGGCCGCGACCGGCGTCCAGACCGCCGGAGTCCTCGACGACCTGTACGCGACCGCGACGAAGGCCAGTCTCGGTCCGGTCTTCCGCCACGGCAGGCCGACCCTCTCCGTCTGGGCGCCGACCGCGCAGAGCGTGCGGGCCGAGATCGGCGGCACCACCGTGGCGATGCGGCGCGACGCCGCCACCGGCGTGTGGTCGGTCACCGGCCCCGGGTCCTGGAAGAACCAGCCCTACCGGTACGTCGTCAAGGTCTGGGCGCCCAGCGTCCGGAAGGTGGTGACCAACAAGGTCACCGACCCCTACTCGGTCGCCCTGACCGCGAACTCCGAGCGCAGTCTCGTCGTCGACCTGGACGACCGGTCGCTCGCCCCCGGCGGCTGGTCCACCTACACCAAGCCCAGGGCGGTGCCCCTCAAGGACGCCCAGATCCAGGAACTGCACGTGCGGGACTTCTCGGTGGCCGACGACACGGTGCCGGCCGCCGACCGGGGCACCTACCTGGCCTTCACCGACAAGGACAGCGACGGCTCGAAGCACCTGCGGGAACTCGCGAGGTCCGGGACGTCCTACGTCCACCTCCTGCCGGCGTTCGACTTCGCCACCGTGCCCGAGAGGAAGGCGGACCAGGCGAGCCCCGGCTGCGACCTCGCCTCCTACCCGGCCGACTCCGCCGAGCAGCAGAAGTGCGTCGCCGCGACCGCCGCCGAGGACGCCTACAACTGGGGATACGACCCGTACCACTTCACGGTCCCGGAGGGTTCCTACGCCACCGACCCGGACGGCACCGCCCGTACCGTCCAGTTCCGGCGGATGGTCAAGTCGCTGAACGACGACGGCCTGCGGGTCGTCATGGACGTCGTCTACAACCACACCGCGGCGAGCGGGCAGGCCGACACGTCCGTCCTGGACCGGATCGTGCCCGGCTACTACCAGCGGCTGCTCGCCGACGGCTCGGTCGCGAACAGCACCTGCTGCGCCAACACCGCGCCCGAGAACGCCATGATGGGCAAACTGGTGGTCGACTCGATCGTCACCTGGGCCAGGGAGTACAAGGTCGACGGCTTCCGCTTCGACCTCATGGGCCACCACCCCAAGGCCAACATCCTGGCCGTCCGCAAGGCCCTGGACGCGCTGACCGTCGCGAAGGACGGCGTCGACGGAAGGAAGATCATCCTGTACGGCGAGGGCTGGAACTTCGGCGAGGTCGCCGACGACGCCCGCTTCGTGCAGGCCACCCAGGCCAACATGGCCGGCACCGGCGTCGCCACCTTCTCCGACCGCGCCCGGGACGCGGTGCGCGGCGGCAGCCCCTTCGACGAGGACCCCGGCGTCCAGGGCTTCGCGTCCGGCCTGTACACCGACCCCAACTCCTCGTCCGCCAACGGCACTGTCGCCGAGCAGAAGGCCCGGCTGCTGCACTACCAGGACCTGATCAAGGTCGGTCTGAGCGGCAGCCTCGCCCGGTACCGGTTCACCGACACCGACGGCAAGGAGGTCACCGGGGCCGGGGTCGACTACAACGGCTCCCCGGCCGGGTACGCGGACGCGCCGGGCGACGCCGTCGCCTACGCCGACGCGCACGACAACGAGTCGCTGTTCGACGCGCTGACGTACAAGCTGCCGTCGGCGACCAGCGCCCGGGACCGGGCCAGGATGCAGGTCCTCGCGATGGCCACCGCCACCCTGTCGCAGGGCCCGTCGCTCTCCCAGGCGGGCACCGACCTGCTCCGCTCCAAGTCGCTCGACCGCAACTCCTTCGACAGCGGCGACTGGTTCAACGCCATCCACTGGAACTGCCGGGACGGCAACGGCTTCGGACGCGGCCTGCCCATGGCCGCCGACAACGCCCCCAAGTGGCCGCAGGCCGCACCGCTGCTGAGGTCGGTGCGCGTCGGGTGCGCGGAGATCGACGGAGCCTCGGCCGCCTACCGCGATCTGCTGAGAATCCGTACGACCGACAACGTGTTCTCGCTGGACACCGCTGGACAGGTGCAGTCGAAGCTCTCCTTCCCGCTGTCCGGCAAGGACGAGACGCCGGGCGTGATCACGATGGAACTCGGCGACCTCGTCGTCGTGTTCAACGCCACGCCTGAACGGCAGGAACAGCGGGTGGGCGCCCTGGCCGGGACCGGATACCGGCTGCACCCGGTGCAGGCGGCGGGCGCCGACCCGGTCGTCAAGGCCGCGTCGTACGACCGGGCCGCCGGTACGTTCATCGTTCCGGGGCGGACCGTGGCGGTGTTCTCCCGGTCCGCCTGAGATCCGCACTACGTTGGTGGGGCAGGCCCCAAACCGGGTGCTGCCCCACCGGCGTTGTCCAGGGGGTGGTCAATGGACGTCAACGGCAACCTCACCGACACCACCGTGCTGATCGTGGACGACGAGGCCGCGAGCCGGTACGCGATGGGCACCGTGCTGCGCCGGGCCGGTCACGAGGTCGTCCCGGTCGCCCGCGGCCACGCGGCGCTCGCCGAACTCGACGTACGGCTGCGCAGGGGCCGGCTGCCCGACGTGGCGCTCATCGACGTGCACCTGCCGGACATGAGCGGCTTCGAGCTGTGCCGCCGGCTCAAGGAACGGCCCCACATGGCCGGGCTGCCGGTCGTGCACTTCTCCGCCCTGTCCGCCGTCCCGGCGGACCGCTGTCCGGGCCTCGAAACGGGCGCCGAGGCCTACCTGACGGTGCCCGCCGAACCGGAGGACATCGAGGCGGCCGTCCGCGCCGCGGTCCGCTCCGCCCGGCTCCGCGCCGACGACCAGGCCCTGGTGCGGCGGCTGCGGCAGCTGTCGCAGACCATCGTCGCCGTCCAGTCGGCGCGCTCGCTGCACGAACTGGCCGACGCGGCGGCGGAGGGCGCCGCCCGGCTGCTCGGCTGCCCCGCCGCCGTCTTCTTCCTCGACCGCGACGGCGAGCTGTACCGCGGCCTGAGCCGGGGGCGCACCTCCCTCGCCCTGCCCGACGAGGGCGCCCACCGGGACGTCGCCGCGCTGCTGCGGCGGCTCACCCGGGACCAGTCCGGGGTCCGGATCACCACCGTGCCCGCACCGCTGTGGCCCGCCGGGTTCTTCCGGCCCGGAGTGCAGCACGACGCCCGGCTGACCCTCGTCCTCACCCAGGACGGCCAGGTGCCGGTCTGCCTGGCCACCCCCACCCGCGGCCGGCGCCGGGTCAGCCCCGAGAACGAGGCACTCCTCGCCCAGCTGGCCCAGGCCACCGCGCTGGCCGCCGAACCGCTGCTCATGTACCAGGTGGAGCGGCATGTCGCCCTCACCCTCCAGCACAGCTTCCTGCCCCGGCCGCACGAACTGCCCGTTCTGCCGGGCGTCGACATAGCGGTGCGCTACGAGCCCGCCTCCCAGGAGACCGAGATCGGCGGCGACTTCTACGCCGCGGTACCGGTCGGCGACGGCGTGCTCACCGCGGTCGGGGACGTCGTCGGGCACTCGCTGGAGGCGGCCACCGTCATGGTCGAACTGCGGCACGCGCTGCGCGCCTACTGCCTGGCGGAGAGCGACCCGGCCGCGCTCGCCGACCGGCTCGACCGGCTGCTCCAGCACTACCACGCCGAGGTCACGGCCACCGTCTGCCTGGCCCTGATCGACCCCGGCACCGGACGGACCCGGATCGCCAACGCCGGCCACATCCCGCCGCTGATACTGGGCGAGGACGGCAGCGCCGAGTACGTCAAGGCGTCCGGACCGCTGCTCGGCGTGGGCCTGCCGCACCCGCCGCCCACCGAGCTGGTCCTCGGGCCCGCCGACCGGCTCCTCATGGTCACCGACGGCCTGATCGAGACCCGCGGCACCGACCTCGCGGTCTCGATGGAGCACCTCCGTGCCGCCGCCGTCGGCGCGCTGCCCGGCCTGGAGGCCCTGTGCGACACGCTCCTGGCCTGCTTCGCCCGCGACCGCGAGGACGACGTCGCCCTCCTGGCCCTGCGGCTCGCCGACTAGGCTGAGGCACTGTTCCGGCCGACCAGGAGGGCTCCATGCCGCAGATCACCGTCGACTACTCTCCCGCCGCGGGCCCCGGCCTCGACCGGGAGGGCTTCGCCAGGGCCCTGCACACCGCCGTCGTCGAGATCGCGGCGGCCCGGCCCGAGGCCTGCAAGACGCTGTTCCGCGCCGCCGATTCCTCGGCGTACGGCTACGACGAGGAGGGCGCGCACGTCATCGTGCACATCACCTTCGGGCTGCTGGCCGGCCGCTCCGACGAGACGAAGGCGAAGCTGACCGAGACCACCCTGGACCTGCTGCGGGACCACCTGAAGTCGGACGGTTTCGTCCTGCACGCCTCCGCGGAGGTCCGGGACCTGGACCCGTCGTACCGCAAGTACGAGGGCTGAACGGCCGGCCGTGCCGCCGCTCAGCCCGCCAGCGACAGCAGCCGGACGGCCAGGTCCGCGAACGGGCCGTCGCCCGGCTCGTCCTTGACCATCCGCTTCAGCAGGGCACTCATCTCCTCGTCGTGGGCGGCGCTGACGGCGGCCAGCGCCGCGAAGTCGTGCACCAGCTGGATCTCCAGCTCGGCACGCGGGATGCGCCGGCCGTCCAGCCAGATCAGCGCGGTCGACTCGGCCAGCGAGATCCAGGACCGGATGACCAGTTCCAGCCGGACCGGTGGCTCGGCGACGTCGAGGTGCGCGAGGATCTGCTCGTAGGCGGCCTGCCGTACGGAGTCGATGAGCGCGTTGGTCGCGGACGAGCCGACCGCCGGGCCGCCGCGCATCAACGCGGCGAAACCGGGACCGTGTTCGTCGACGAAGTCGAAGAAGCGCCGCATCACCCGCAGCAGCCGCGATCCCAGCGGACCCTCCCGCGGCTCGGCGAAGCGTCCCGCGAGATCCTCCGAGGCACGCTTCAACGCGGCCTCGTACAGGCTGAGTTTGCCGGGGAAGTAGTGATAGACGAGCGGTCGCGAGATGCCCGCGGCCGACGCTATCTCGTCTATCGAGACCTCGTCGGGCGATCGGCGGCTGAACAGTTCGAGGGCGACGCCGATCAACTGCTGCCGCCGCTCCTCGACTCCCAATCTGCGGCGTACCCCGGTACTCATACGAACACCTTACCGATCGGATCCGGCCTCCCGCGGACCTGACCCGCCACGGGCGTTCACAGATCCAGCACGAGTCTCCCCCCGTGCGCCCGGGATACGCAGATCAGCATCGAGTCGGCACGCTCCGCGTCCGTCAGCAGGTCGTCCCGGTGATCCACCTCGCCCCCCAGCACCCGCTGCCGGCAGGTCCCGCAGAACCCCTGGGCGCAGGAGTAGGCGGTGTCGGGCAGCTCCGTGCGCACCGCGGCCAGCACGGACGAGTCGGCCGGCACCGTCAACGTCTTTCCGCTGCGCCGCAGTTCCAGCTCGAACTCCTGGTCGTCCGCGCCGCCGGCGGACGGGCCGAAGCGTTCCAGCCGGACGCCGGGGAACCGCTCCTGAACGGCCGCCATCAGCCCCTGCGGACCGCAGCAGTACACCAGCGCGCCGTCCGGGACCGTCAGCGCGTCCAGGTCCGGGCGGCCGTCCTCGTCCTCGGCGACCACCGTGACCCGCCCGTCCCCGGCCAGTTCGGCCACGAACGGCATCGACGCCCGGCTGCGCCCGCAGTACAGCAGCCGCCACTCGGCTCCCGGCGGCAGGGCCCGCACCATCGACAGGATCGGCGTGATGCCGATGCCCCCCGCGACGAAGACGTACGAGTCGGCCCCGGCGAGCGGGAAGCGGTTGCGCGGCCCGCGGACCTCCAGCTCCATGCCCTCGGTCACTCGCTCGTGCACCTCGCGGGAACCGCCGCGCCCGTCCGCGACCAGCCGGGCGGCGATCGTGTACGACGAGGCGTCCGCCGGGTCCCCGCACAGCGAGTACTGCCGGACCAGTCCCGACGGCAGCACCACGTCCAGATGCGCCCCGGGCTCCCAGCCCGGCAACCGTTCGCCCTCCAGGCGCAGTTGCACGACGCCGTCCGCGACCGTCGCGCGCGCGGCGACCCGCAGCCGCAGCGACCGCGAGCGCGGCCGTCCGGAGGTCGGCGGGTCCAGGGCCGGCAGGGGCCACAGCGGGGAGACCCCGATCCGGCGTCGCACGGCCTGGCGGACGAGCAGCGCGGCGCCCGCGAGCGCGACGGCGGTCCGCAGCCGCGGCATCACCGGGCCCCGTTCTCGGCGTGCTCGGCGGCCAGCGCGGCGGGGGAGGAGGCGAGGTAGGCGACCGCCTGCGCGGTGGAGCCCTCCTGGGAGGGGTGGTAGTCGCGGCTCAGGTACCTCGGGATGGACCGGAGCATGGCGCCGGTGGCGGGCAGCGTGCCGCGCCGGCCGGCGCGGTGGAAGTCCCGGAACCGGGCACGGCCGTCCTTGAGTGTCGGGTCGTTGGCCATGAAGAAGCGGGCGCCGCGCTGCCACAGGAACACGATCGCCGTGAACGCCGTCGCCCAGGTCCGCGCCCGCCGCCGGTAGCCGCCGTCCAGGTGCTGGAACAGGTCGAAGGCGACCGACCGGTGCTCGACCTCCTCGGCGCCGTGCCAGCGCAGCAGGTCCAGCATGGTCGGATCGGCGCCGCGCCGGTCCAGTTCGCGGGCGTTCAGCACCCAGTCGCCGAGGAAGGCGGTGTAGTGCTCGATGGCCGCGATCAGCGCGACCCGTTCGAGGAGCCACCAGCGGCGCGCCCGGCCGGGCGGCAGCGTGCGGTCGCCGAGCAGCTTCTCGAAGAACCAGTCCACCTGCGCGGTGTACGGCGTCGGGTCGAGTCCCAGCTCCTTGAGGTGGGGCAGGACCTCGTCGTGGGCCTGGGAGTGCATCGCCTCCTGCCCGATGAACCCGACGACGTCGGCGCGCAGCCGTTCGTCGCGGATCAGCGGCAGCACCTGCTTGTAGACGTGCACGAACCAGCGCTCGCCGGCGGGCAGCAGCAGGTGCAGCACGTTGATGGTGTGCGTGGCGAGCGGGTCGCCGGGCACCCAGTGCAGCGGGGTGTCCTGCCAGGCGAAGGACACGTTGCGGGCGGTGAGCGTGAGGTGCTCGGACGCCACCGGTTGCGGCTGCTTGTGGGACATGGCGTCAATGTACTGACGGGTAAGCGGCGTGAGAAGACCTGCCGCGGTGCTTGTTTACGAATCTGTCAGCAAGGATGGGGGGCCGGCCCGGTGGCGGAACGGCCGGGAATCCTCACCGCAGGCCGCTGATCCCGCTCCCGTCCGTCAGCGTCCCCGTCAGGTCGGCCCGCGCCCCCTGCTCGGTCCTGGCCGTGAGCAGCGCTCCCCGGGCGGAGGCGGTGACCCCGCCGGTGGCCCGGATCGACGCCGTGTCACGGCCGCCCGCGGCCAGCAGGTACCACTGCCCGGCCCCGGACTTCCACAGCACCCCGGCCAGCACGTGCGGGTCCCGCGGACCGCACGCCGTCCCGTCGGACCCCTTCGCCGCCACCGCGCCGTACCGGCTGCCCGGCGTCCGGAACTGGGCCAGCGACACCGCGCCGTCGCCCCGCCAGGTCTCCGCGCGCGTGCACACCCAGGAGCCGGTGCCGCTCCCGTCCGGCAGCGGCTGCTCCGCGAACGCCCAGGCGTTGACAGCGCGCACCCCCGCGGACCGCTCCGCGGACAGCGAGCAGGCGAACGGCGCCCAGTCCCGCAGCGCCCGCGCGCCCGAGGCGTCCTCGGTGTACCCGGGCCGGCCCGCGGTGAGGAGGGCCGGCACCAGCTCGCCCAGGTCGGTGGCGAGGTGCACGCCCTGCGCGTCGGTCAGCTGGAGCACGTTCCACGACGTGCACGACCCCTGCTGGAGCGCGGAGCCCGCCAGCGGAGCGGCGACCCCGTCGGTCAGCGCGAGGTCCATCGCGCCCGAGGTCGGCTTCAGCAGGTCCCGTTCCGCCGCCCTGGTCACCCACGGGGCCGTCAGGTAGCGGGTGTTGCCGTCCGAGCGGCCGAGGACCAGCGCGTCCGCCTCGGCGCCGGTGGCCCCGTCGACGCGGGCGAAGTCCAGGGCCGCGCCCGCGGTGCCGTCCTTCGGCTCGGCGTACCGGGCGATGCGCAGACCGTCGTAGAAGATCACCACCCGGGCGGCGTCGACCTCGCCCGCGTACAGCAGCTGGGGCGGTCCCGCCGGGCCGCCGGTCTGGGTGCCCGGGGTCGCCGAGACCCGGACGGTCCCGCCGGGGCGGGCCCAGACCGCGAGCGCCCGGCGCAGCAGCGCGGCGTCGGCGGTGAGGGCGCCGCGCGCGGGCCAGGCGGAGAAGTCGGTGCGGGCGGCGGTCTTCCAGGCGCCGGCCGGCACCTTCGTCAGCTGGGCCGGGTCCAGGGCGGCCTCGGCGGCCGGGTTCTGCGCGTACACCGGCGCCGCCGCGCCGTCCGCGCCCCAGCCGCCGCCCGGCAGGGTGACCAGCGCCCCGCACACCGCGAGCGCGGCGGCGGCGGCGAGCGCGGCCCTGGTGTGCCGGCGGCGCCGCATCAGGTCGGTGGGCCGGGCCTGCAGGGCGCAGGGGTCGAACTCGGCGGAGTCGAGCAGCGGATATTCGGCCGGTACGCCGTTGGCGTCGGCCAGCGCGCCGTCCGCGTGCTCGACGCCGGCCGTCCGCAGGATCCTGCGGACGTCGCCGTCGGGGAGCTGTTCGAGCCCGCGCAGGGCGTAGGCGGCGCGGGCCGGCCCGGACAGGGCGGCGAGGCGCTGGTCCAGGGCGAGTTCGTCGGCGCCGCCGGAGCGCGGGAACAGCCGCAGGCCCCACACCTGGGGGAACAGCGGGGGCAGCTGGGCCCGCCTGGGCCAGGCCGTGAGCTTCAGGGGCCTCCCCGCCTCCAGCGCCGTACGCACCACTTCGAGGCGGACCAGGGCGTATCCGGGGTCGGTGTCGCGGCCGGGGGACTGGGCCGGGATCACCGGGGCGGGCCTGCGCCCGCGGGGCAGTGCCCGCTGGACCAGGGCGTGTGCGGTCAGGACCCGGCGTCCCCGGGGCAGGCCCGGCGGCAGCACCAGGTAGGCGAGCCGGACCAGGCGTGGGTAGTGCTCGACGAGCGCGGCCTCGGCCTGCTCGACATCGACGGCCGGACCCGGGGCTCCGGTGGAGGCGGCTGCGTGACGCTGGGCTACATCCTGTGACTGCACGTCCTGATGAACGAGCGAACCGTTGGTCGGTCACCGCCACGCGGGTGACCGGGGCGTCCTGGTCCTCCGTTCGATTTGAGCGTCCCGCGCTCCGCGGCCGTATCGAAGGGGAGGGCCCCGCGGGCATGTCCGGGGCCGGCAACGCGACCGGAGGAACAGATGAGGGTGACCCGACCGATGCTCGCCGCGGCCGGCGCGGCGGCCGTACTGGCGCTGGCGGGCTGCGGCTCCGGTGACAGCACCGCGGAGGCGAGGATCCCGGTGGCCGCCACCGGCAGCCTGGAGAGCCTGGCCGCCAAGGTGAAGTGCGCCCCGGACATGCAGATCGACTCCGACGAGGTCCGCCAGGCCATCTGCAAGACCTCCGCCGGCAAGTTCGTCTTCGCCACCTTCGCCACCGACCGCGGCCAGCGCGAATGGATCAACGACGCCAAGGACTACGGCGGTTTCTACCTCGTGGGCCGCAAGTGGGTCGCCGTCGGCGACGACGTGGTGGTCAAGACGCTGCAGACCACGCTGGGCGGCGAGGAGGAGATCGGCACCGACCACAGCAAGCACACCGGCTGAGGCCCCGGACGGACAGAAGCGGGGGGGGGGGGTGTGCCCCCCCCCCCCGCCGGGGGGGCCGGGGGGGGCCCGGGCCCGGCCGGTGCGAGAGGGCGCGGCGGCCCCGCGGGTTGGGGGTGGGGGGGGTGGTCTTCCCCCCCCCCCCCAACCCCACCCCCCGGGCCGCCGCCCCGGCCCTCCATGTGGGGGGGGTTGCCACCCCCCCCCCCCCCGCTTCCGTGTCTCCGGGTCGCTACCGGTCAGCTGCCGTTCCTACTGGCAGCGGCGGCCCGAGTTGATGCAGTTGGCGATCTTCGCCGCCAGGTTGTTCTTGGTGACGCTGATGAAGTCGTCGTGGTCGGTCGCCGCCTTGTGCAGCTGCTCCGGGAAACCGTCCACCGCGTAGGCGTTCTTCACCTGGCCGTTCTGGACGGTCGGCGGGGTGATCTTGTAGACCAGGCGCATCGTCAGCTGCGGGATGGCCTTGAAGCCGTTGCCGCAGACACCGCTCGCCGGGTCCGCGAAGGCCACGTGCGTACGGTGGTTGGCGCTGTCGATGTTGACGCCGTCCCAGCAGCTCTGGAAGGCGAACGTCCGGACCACGTTGCTGCCCTGCGGGCAGATCGGGTACTGCTCGGTCAGCTGGACCTTGTTCTCGAAGCCGGTGCAGCTCCAGTGCGCGTTGGCGTTGGCCAGACCGTTGGTGGTGGTCTTGGCGTCACCGGTGATGATGCGCAGGAACTGCGGCATCGCGACGACCTTGGCGGCCGGGCTGCCGACGTACTTGATCTCGGCCGACTGCGGGGTCAGGATCTTGCCGACGTTGCCTTCCTTGCCACCGCCGTCCGAGTTCTGGTCGAAGTCCTGCGTGCCGTCCTGCACCCGCACGACCGGCCAGTAGTACGACGACAGGTCGCTCTGGTTCTGGCAGGAGCTCGGCGCCGCCAGCATCGAGTCGTTGGTGGCGAAGGCGTTGACCTTCTGGTTGCCGACGTAGTCGTGCAGGTGGTGCGCGCCGTTGGCCACGCCGGGCGCCACGATGACGTTGTCGGTGTTGTGGTTCTTGTTGGCGTTCACGCCGCAGCGGGTGGTGAAGCTGCCCGTCGAGGCGGTCCGCTGCTTCTGCGGCTTGGCGAGGACGTTCGGCGCGACCCGCGTGATGTCCACGAAGTCGGCCGCGACCGGGCCGTTGCCCGCCTGCCCGCCGATGTTGGCCGGCGCGCCGGCGCTCGCGCTCGGCGCCGCGGTGGCCTGGCCGCCGTTGTTCTGGCCGCCGTTGTTCTGACCCCCGTTGTTCTGGCCGCCGTTCTGGCCGCCGTTGTTGTTGCCCCCGCCGGCGGTGGTCTGGTTGGCGGTCTGGGTGGTGCAGGCGGCGAGCTGGGCCAGCGAGCTGTCGAACTTGCCACCGACCCGGGTGATGTCGATCCTGATCCGGTCGATCGTGGCCGCCCGCTTCTCCTTCAGGGGGCCGACGATCGCGTTCTGCACGAAGTTCGCGTCGTTCGCCTGGGCCTGCCGGGTGGAGGCGAGACGGGCGTAGGCCTCGGTGATCTGCTTGTCGAGCTTCGCCAGTTCCGTCGCCACCCCCTGCCTGGCCTTCCACGGCACGTTCGTCAGCTTCTGGCCGACGTCCGGGCAGGAGATCGTCGCGACCGTGGCGGCGGCGGCCTTGGTGTAGTTCTGGGCCGAGTTGTTCGACTCATGCGCAGAAGCGTTCATCTGTGCCCAAAGCAGCCCGCCCCCGCCGAGCACTAGGGCCGCCGATGCGGCTATGGCCTTGGTGGCCAGCGGCGTGCGGCGTTTGCGTGTGTTGCGTCCCATGGAACTCCTCTGACTTCCTTGGCGGGGCAGCATCGAGGCGCCCGACAGGAGTGAAGCGGCGCCCTCTCATACGGAGGCCGCCTCAGTGGTGTTCAGCCGTCTCACGAATTCATCAGGGACTTGTTACCGACTTGGGGCACAACTGCCGTTTGAGCAGGACGACTTCTGGAAAATCAGCGGTCGCGGTCCAGATACGCGAGCACCGCCAGGACGCGCCGATTGTCATCGTCCGACACCTCGAGTCCCAGTTTGGTGAAGATGTTGGAGGTGTGTTTGGCGATGGCCCGTTCCGTCACCACGAGCTGGGCGGCGATCGCCGCGTTCGAACGGCCCTGCGCCATCAGCTCCATGACCTCCAGCTCCCGCCGTGTCAACCCCTCGAGGGGCCGGTCGCCGGCCCGCCGGGACAGCAGCTGCTGGATCACCTGCGGATCCATCGCCGTACCGCCCGCCGCGACCCGCCGCACCGCGTCCACGAACTGCTCCGCGTCGAACACCCGGTCCTTCAGCAGATATCCCACCCCGCCGCTGCCGTCGGCCAGCAACTCCCGCGCGTACAGCTGCTCCACGTGCTGGGAGAGCACCAGCACCGGCAGCCCCGGCCGGTCCCGGCGCGCGGTGAGCGCGCACTGCAGCCCCTCGTCGGTGTGCGTGGGCGGCAGCCGTACGTCGACCACGGCCACGTCCGGTTCCAGCTCGGCCAGGGCGCGGGCGAGTTCGGGGCCGGTCTCGACGGCGGCCGCGATCTCGAAGCCGTAGGCCTCCAGCAGCCGCACCAGCCCGTCGCGGAGCAGGAACAGGTCTTCGGCTAGGACAACGCGCACGGAATCTCCATGGTGACCATGGTGGGACCGCCCGCGGGGCTGCTGACGGCCAGGACGCCGTCGAATGTACCGAGCCGCCGCTCCACGCCGGCCAGCCCCGACCCGGCGCCGATCACCGCGCCGCCCCTGCCGTGGTCGGTGACCGAGATCCGCAGCATGCCCGCGCCGTCCGGGACATGGTGCACGTCCACCCAGATCCGGTCGGCGCCGGAGTGCTTGACCGCGTTGGTCAGCACCTCGCTCACCGCGAAGTACGCGGCCGACTCCACCGGCGCGTCCGCCCGGCCCGGCAGGTCCACCGTCACCTCCGTGGGCACCGGCAGCCGCAGCGCCAACGCCCGTACGGCGTCCCCGAGTCCGCGCTCGGCGAGCACCGGCGGATGGATGCCCCGCACCAGGTCGCGCAGCTCGCCGAGGGCCTCCACGGACGCCTGCCGGGTCCGCGCGAGCAACTGCCGCGCCCGCTCGGGGTCCTTGTCCAGCAGCATCTCGACGGTTCCCAGGTCCATGCCCATGGCGACCAGCCGGGCCTGCGCGCCGTCGTGCAGGTCCCGTTCGATGCGGCGCAGTTCGGCCGCCGAGGTGTCCACGGCGTCCTTGCGGGTCTCGGTCAGCACCCGCACCCGCTCGGTGAGTTCGCCCTGCCCGGGGGCGAGGACCGCTCGGGCGAGCCGGAAGTGCACGGTCAGCAGGGCAGGAGCCCAGCGGTAGCCGGCGACGAGGATGACGGCGCCGAGCCCGGCGGCGGCGAACGCGGTGGCCTGGCCGGTGACCGGCACGAAGCCGTACCAGTAGCCGTCCCCCATCACCCGCCACAGCCCGGCGGCCACCGCGAACCCCTCCATCGGATAGAACACGAGCAGCGCCGGCAGCAGCGCGGTCACGAACCCGGCCGTCATGTCCGTGAACAGCCACAGCACGTCCCGCCCGACCTGCGGGTCCCGGAGCAGTGCGAGGGTGCGGGTCCACGGGTTGGCGCCCGCGGGCAGCGGCCGGTACGCCGACGGGATCCGCATCCCGCACCACTCGTGGGCGAGCCGCCGCCGCACCTCGGCCACGTCCCGCACACCGCCGAGGACCGCCGGGGTGGTGAGGACACCGAGACCGGCCGGGATCAGCGCGACGGAGACCGCCGTCAGGACGAAGCAGAGGATCGAGAGCGCCGGCATCACCAGCGCCAGCACCAGCCCCCGTACGGCGGCGAGCACGACCTCCCGCGTCCTGTCACGGAGGCCCCCGCTGTTCGTGTTCGTCGTCATGGCGCCAGTGTGTCCGACCACCGCGCCACGGGTCACTGGCCCCAAGCCCCGTCCCAGGGGGTGGTGCCAGGTGCACCCCGGGGACTGTCGCGCCCCGAAAGGGGCGCGGGGAACTGCGCGACAGACCCGCACCGGACCGCGGATCCGTCACGCCCCTTGCGTCGGCAGGCCGAGCACCCTCGCCTCGACGACAGGGTCCAGCCCGACGGCCGGACGGTCCGGCCGCGCCGGTGCCGCGCCGCCGGTCTCGCGCAGCCACTGCCAGGTGTCCGCCACGGTCTCCTCCACGGACCGGCACACCAGTCCCGTCCGCACCGCCCGCTCCACGTCCACGCGGTGCAGCGCGTCGTACGACTCGCTGCCCGGCGGCAGCCACACCGGCAGCTGGACCCACGGTTCGATCCCGGCGGCGAGGATCACCTCCGGGTCGGTCCAGCGCAGCTCCGCGGCCGAGCCGGTGACCCGGCGGCAGGCCTCCAGGAGCGCGCCCGTCGTGGTCCGGCCGGCCGGACCGACCAGGTTGTACGGCCCGGACAGGCCGCTCTCGACCGCGCCCAGCGTCCACTCGGCGAGATCACGCGCGTCCACGAACTGGACGGGCAGGTCGCGCGGACCCGGTGCCAGCACCGGGCCGCCCCGGGCGATCCGGTTCAGCCACCACGGCAGCCGGCCGACGTTCTCGTACGGTCCGAGGATCAGCCCGGCCCGCACCAGCAGCGAGCCGTCCGCGCCGAACGACTCCTCGGCGGCCAGTTCGCCGCCGCGCTTGTCCCGTGCGTAGTCGGTCCGTCCGGCGTCCGGCGCGGCCCCGGTCACCAGGGCCGCGTCCTCGGCGGCGTCCGCCGGCCGCGGCCACGCGTAGACCGAGCAGCTCGACACGTACGCGTACCGTCCGGCGCGGCCGCGCAGCAGCCGTGCGGTCTCGCGCACCGCGCGGGGCGCGGCCGACCAGGTGTCGACGACCGCGTCCCACGTGGTGGCGTCGGCGAGGGCGGTGAGACCGCCGGGCGCGCTCCGGTCGCCGGTCAGCGCCCGCACGCCCGGCGGGGGCCGGCGCCGTCCCCGGTTGAGGACGGTCACCTCCCAGCCGCGTCCCAGGGCCGTCGCCACCACGGCCCGCCCCACGAACTCCGAACCACCCAGCACCAGAAGTCTCATGCCGGTGATCGTGCCCGGAAGCGGCGCCGGGGGGAACGGGACTCTGCCGAGGGCAGAGCGGCCCGTCAGCGGCCGGCCGGCGGGGTGTACTTGTAGCCGACCCGGCGGACCGTCTGGATCGTCCTGCGGTGCTCCGCGCCGAGCTTGCGGCGCAGCCGGGCGACATGGACGTCGACCGTACGGCCGTCGCCGACGTGGCCGTAGCCCCAGACCGTGGTGACCAGCTGGTCACGGGTGTGCACCCGGTTCGGGTGCGCGACCAGGTGGGCGAGGAGCTCGAACTCCAGGTAGGTGAGGTCGAGTTCGCGCCCGTCGACCTGCGCGGTGCGCTGCACGGGGTCGACGGTGACCAGCGGCCGGGTGCCCTGCGCGGCCGGTTCGCCGGGCAGGCCGGTCTCCTCCTGCGCGTCGGGCACCGCGACCGGCAGGAACGGCGGCCGCTGGTCCGCCGGGACCAGCACCAGGTAGCCGATCATCGGAGGCCGGCCGGGCAGGGCGGGCAGGGTGTGCTGCGGGGCGGGCAGCCAGGTGGCGCCCGGCGGCAGGAAGTCCGCCATGTCCACCACCTCGTCCCGGTCGACGGCACGCAGCCGGTGCCGGGCGGCGGAGGAGGCGGCGAGTGCGGAGGTGGGGGAGAGGGCAGGAGTGGTCGCCATGAGACGTCAGCTCTTTCGCGCGAGGAGTTCGTCGGTCGGGACGACGGCCGCGATTCGTGGTCGGGCGCGCCGGGACGTTCTGCGTTCCGCGCTGGCCGAAGGCCGGGGTGTACGGCTTTAGAGGGCCCGCGCGTTCCTCGCGCGGCAACACACCCGGTCGAAGTCGTGATGCTGACGGGAAGGCCAGAAGGGCTCGAGGTCATGGCGACCCGTCGCGCTGCACATCTGATAGCCGGCCATGCGCCCATTGAAGCAGACAGGAACCAAAAACAGGACCCTCCTCTCACTGCTTGGACGCCTCCCCGGCGGGATCCCGGTCCCGCCCGTCTCGTCCGACCAGGCGTTGGTGCCAGGTCGGCGAGGGCGGCTCGATCGCCTTGGCCGGATCGCCGTCCCACACCGCGGACGGCCCGGCGGCGGTCAGGGCGGCGGTCACCTCGTGGCCGACGGCCGTGGTGGACTCCGCGGAGCCGTCGAAGCCGCCGTCATGGCGGCTCAGGCCGTGGCCCTCGGCGGCGGAGCGGGTGCCCTGGTGGCGGAAGAAGACGAAGCCCTGGGCCCCGCCCGCGTCCTCGGCGCCGATCTCCGCCAGGCAGCAGGAACGTTGCCGGCCGTGCCGAGCCCGCGCACCGCCTCGCGCAGCCCGTCCGGCGTGCTCCACAGGTACCTCTGCCCGTTCTCCGTCCAGGCGTTGACGGCGAGCCTCTCCTCGGTCTCCGTGCGCTCACCCCGGCACGCGCCGCCGACAACGAAGTGGGGGCGTCCACCGGCGGTGGACGCCCCCACGGCGAGCGCGCGGATCAGACCTGGCCGGCCTTCTCCAGGGCCGTGCAGCAGGTGTCGACGATCAGCCGGGTCACCAGGTACGGGTCGACGTTGGCGTTCGGACGGCGGTCCTCGATGTAGCCCTTGCCGTCCTTCTCGACCTGCCACGGGATGCGGACCGAGGCGCCGCGGTCGGAGACGCCGTAGGAGTACTCGTTCCACGGGGCGGTCTCGTGCAGGCCGGTCAGGCGGTCGTCGATGCCGGCGCCGTAGTTCTTGACGTGGTCGAGCGGCTTGGAGCCCTCGCCGAGCGACTCGCACGCGGTGATGATCGCGTCGTAGCCCTCGCGCATCGCCTTGGTGGAGAAGTTGGTGTGCGCGCCGGCGCCGTTCCAGTCGCCCTTGACCGGCTTGGGGTCGAGGGTGGCGGAGACGCCGAAGTCCTCGGCGGTGCGGTAGAGCAGCCAGCGGGCCACCCACAGGTGGTCGGCGACCTCCAGCGGGGAGACCGGGCCGACCTGGAACTCCCACTGGCCGGGCATGACCTCGGCGTTGATGCCGGAGATCGCCAGGCCCGCCTTGAGGCAGTTGTCCAGGTGGGCCTCGACGATCTCGCGGCCGAAGATCTCGTCGGCGCCGACACCGCAGTAGTAGCCGCCCTGCGGGGCCGGGAAGCCGCCCTCGGGGAAGCCCAGCGGACGGGCGCCGTCGAAGAAGGTGTACTCCTGCTCGATGCCGAAGATCGGCTCCTGCGCGGCGAACTTCTCGGCGACCCCGGCCAGCGCGGCACGGGTGTTGGAGGAGTGCGGGGTGAAGTCGATGTCCAGGACCTCGCACAGGACGAGGACGTCGTCGCCGCCGCGGATCGGGTCCGGGCAGGTGAAGACCGGCTTCAGTACACGGTCCGAGGAGTGCCCCTCGGCCTGGTTCGTGGAGGACCCGTCGAAGCCCCAGACCGGCAGCGCGTCGAGACCGGCGGGGGCGCCCGCGATGATCTTCGTCTTCGAACGCAGCTTGGCCGTCGGCTCGGTGCCGTCGATCCAGATGTACTCAGCCTTGAAGGTCACGGGCCACATCCTTCGGGTGGGTCGGGCGCACCTGCCGGTGCGGCGGCGCTACGGCACTGGGGCGCCTCGGTGTTGCCCGGCAGCCTGTCAACAGGCGATTTCCCGATCATTGCTCGCACGTGAACCCGGTGTTACCTGGCGGTTCTGTGGCGCGGCTCACGTTGTGAGGCGCGGGCCGGCGGGGTACAGAGCCCATTTCGGGCGCCGCGCAGCCCGGTGCGGCGGCCGCCGGCTTTCCCTCCGTGAAAGCCGGCGGCCGGACCGCCTCCCGCCGGGCCGGTCAGCCGACCTTCTGGATCAGCGCCCGGCGGATGAGGAACTTGCCGGGCTCCCTGACCTGTTCGAAGGCGGCGTTGTTGAGCAGCACGCAACTGCCCGAGACCGAGGTGACCTTCACCGTCGTGGACTTGTTGTTGTCCAGGTTGGTGACCTTCAGCGTGGTTCCCGCCGGGAACTGGTTGCTGGAGGCGGCCGGGGCGCCGGCCTCGCCGGACAGCGTGACCGTGGAGCCGTTGCAGACCTGCCGGCCCGCGGCGGCACCGCCGCCTCCGGTGTTCCCGGCGGCCGCGCCCTTCGAGGGCGCCGCCGGGGCGGCCTGCTGACCGGTCTGGCCCGTCTGACCGGTCTGGCCCGGCTGGGCGCCGCCCGCCGCCTGGGAGCCCTGAGCCGACTCCCCAACGACGCAGCCGGACGCCTGCTGCTGGACCTTGATCTGCGCGATCACCGCTTCACGGTTGCTGATCCGGGCCGCCGACTGGGCGTCCGGGTTCGCCTTCTGGTCCGCGATGAACTTCTGGTTGTTGCCGAGGGCGGTGGCCAGCCCCGAGCAGACGGTCGAGTCCGCGGCCGACGACAGCGTCTTCGCGTTCTGCGGGGACTGCGCGGCGTTCGAGGTGGACGCCAGGACGAAGGCCCCGCCGCCGGCCACGGCGGCGGCGCCGACCAGCAGGGCGATCGACTTCTTGGCGCCGAGAGTTCTCCTACGCGACATGCGCGCCTCCTGGAAGGGGTGGGGGAACGTACGCCGTTATGTACGAGATACCGAACGGAGTTACTCAACGGTTACAGGAGTCACCGAAGTAACCTGTGTCACAAGGGAGTTGAAGTCCGCCCGGTTTCCGTCACCGGCGGCCCCCGACCGGCGACTCCCGGACCGCCTCGTCGCCGCGGGCGACCAGCGCCGTCCCGTCGTCCGCCGTGACGATCGGCCGCCGGATGAGCTTCGGGTGCTCGGCGAGCGCGGTGACCCAGCGCCCGCGCGCCGCCTCGTCGCGCGCCCACTCCTTGAGTCGCGGTGCGGCACTTCGAGCAGGCCGGGTCGATCCGGATCTCCATGCCGCCCACGGTGGCCACACCGGCGCGGCAGGCCGGCCGGACATCGGCTCTGTTCGAATTTCTCGGCACCTCACCCGCACCATCCGAAACCACAGAACCAGACCCGCAATGTCCTTTCCCACCTGCTGTTTTGACGGGTCGTCCGAGGCCTCCGATTGTCAGTGCGGGCCGGTACACTGGAAGCAGTGTTCGAGAGAGTCGCCGGGGTGTCCGGTGGCCCTCTGACCGCGACAGGAGGATGCCTGTGCCCGCTGCCGCTCTGAAGCCGAAGCCGTTGCCGACCCAGTCCACCGCGAAGCGTGCCGTCCTGCTCGACTCGCCCTACGCGCCGGCGGAGAAGCGCCCGCTGCCGGCCGGGCGGCCCCGCGACTGGTACGTCACGCACAACCGCCGCCTCAAGGCCATGCGCCTGGCCATCGCCCTGCTCGACTCCGGCGTCTACCTGCCCAGCCAGGCCCGTGACGAGACGATCCGGAGCACGGCGCTGAGCGTCGGCATCCACCCGCCGTCGGACACCACGTGCCACATGGTGCGGGCGCTGATGCGGTACTCCCGGTGATCCGGCATCTCCGGTGATGTCGCATTCACGGTGGTCCGGTGACCTGGTGACCGCGTGACCGGGTGATCCCGTGCGCCGGGGGGCGGCCGTCCGGTCCGGCCCCCGGCGCCTCCACCGCCGTGACCGCCCGTCCCCGGGGCGCCCGTTCGGCGGGCCCCGGCCACCGGGGCGCCGCCGGACAGCGGCTGTTTCCGGCCGCCGCGGGTATCCTCCCCGGCCGGACGACCGGACACCCGGGGCCGCGCCCGCCACGGGCGCCGGCCGCGGGGCGCGAAGGGCCCGCGGCGACCGCCGCCATGGAGCCGAAGAGCCCGCGCGGGTACGCCGACCTGACCACCGCCGACCACGCCGTCCCCGGCACGGCGGTCACCGCGGGCGTCCGGACGGCGGCCCCGGGAGTCCGAAGCGGCCCCGGCATCCCGGCCGCCCCCCGAAAAGAGGATGCACGCCGAGTGACCGGATCCCTACGCTGGAGACGCGTTCCGGAGCAGTCCGCCACCGCTTCTCGAAGAGCCGACCGCGCCCGCGGTCTCGGGGCTACTCTGCTACGCACCGACGGACGGCCGCCCGTCCCCGCGTGCCGGCGGATCCGTCGACCGCTCACACACCCACGCCACGGAGGCCCGTCATGGGCACCATCGTCCTCTCCGGGACCGTCGTCCTGGTCATCCTCGGATTCGGGAACCACAACTGGTGGCTCGCCGCCGTCGCCCTGCTCTTCCTGTACGTCCACTACGGGCGCGGCTCGTCGTCGGCATCCTCGTCGGGCGGAGCGCCCGGCGCGGGCGGGGGCACGCCCGAGGACTACAGGACCTACCGCGACCGCCGAGACCGGCAGGCCAAGTGGGAGCGCCGCTACCGGCGCGAACGCCCGGTGGAGTTCCGCCGCCAGGAGCGGACCAAGGGCTCGTAGGAACCCGCGCGCGGACGCGCCCGGCCGGTCACAGGCCGGGCGCACCCCACACCGGGAACCAGCGGCCGAGGTCCGGCTCGATCCGCAGGTCGTCCGCGAGGGCCGCCTTCACCTGCAGCTCCAGCGCGCTGTCCCGCCGTTCACCGGAGCCCAGCGGCGCGAAGGGATAGAACGTGGCCCTCTTGTAGAGATAGACGAGCGCGAGCCGGCGCCCGCGCTCGTCCTCGAAGGAGGCCAGGGAACAGAGCAGTTGCGGGCCGAAGCCGTTGACCTCCATCGAACTGTTCACCGCGTGCAGGTCGTTGACCAGCTGCGGAAGCTGGTCGGGCGTGCGCCGCGAGACCAGCCAGGAGTAGCCGTAGGAGTCCAGGGAGAGTTCGACCGGCACGCCGCCGCGGTCGGTGTCGGCGTCGAGGAGCGCCTGCACCTCGCGATGGGTCTGCTCGAAGGCCGCGCCCTCCACGGTGGCGAAGCACACCGCGCCGAGGCCGGTGGGCCGGAATCCGGCCGCCGCCTCCAGGGTCACCGCCGCCGACGGCAGCGCGAACAAGGCGTCGAGGTCGGGAGCGACGGGCCTGGTGCGGCCGAGCAGGATGTCCAGGAACCCCATGCTCACCCGGCCTTTCCGGGCGTCGCCGCCTCACCCAGTTCCGCGGAGATCCGCCCGAGCTGCTCCAGGCGCTGCGCCAGGGGCGGGTGGGTGGAGAAGAAGCGTTCGATGCCGGGCTCCTTGCCGGTGGCCGGGGTGAAGTAGAAGGCGTTGAACGCCTGGGCGGTCCGCAGGTCCTTGGTCGGGATCCGGGCGATGTCACCGGAGACCTTGGTGAGCGCGGACGCCAGCGCGGAAGGCCGTCCGGTGAGCTGGGCAGCCGCCCGGTCCGCCGCCAGTTCCCGGTACCGGCTCAGCGCCCTGATCAGCAGGAAACTGATCGCGTACACGGCGGCGGAGACGCCGATGACGGCGGCGAGGACGGCGGCCGTGTTCTGGTCCCGCCGGCCGCCGCCGAAGATCTGCGAGTAGAAGGCGAACCGCACGACCAGTCCCGCGATCACTCCGAGGAAGGACGCGACCGTGATCACGGCGACGTCCTTGTGCGCCACGTGCGACAGCTCGTGCGCGAGCACTCCCTCCAGCTCGGCCGGCTCCAGCCGCCGCAGCAGACCCGTGGTCACGCAGACCACCGCGTGATCGGGATTGCGTCCGGTGGCGAACGCGTTCGGCATGTCCATCTCGGACACGGCCACCACCGGTTTCGGCATGTCGGCGATGGCACACAGCCGGTCCACCACCGCGTGCAGCTCGGGATACTCCTCGCGCTCCACGACCCGCCCGCGCATGGCGAACATCGCGATCCGGTCGGAGAACCAGAACTGCGCCACGAACATCGCGCCCACCAGCACGACGACCAGCAGCCACGACTTCAGCAACACGATCAACGCGGCCACGAAGCCCACGTACAGCAATCCGAGCAGGAACAGCGTGACCGTCATCCGCACGGTCAGCCGCCGGTCGCTCCGGAAGCGGCTCTGCATCTGCCATCACCCCGCAGTCAGGCACTCGTCCCGCTGTCCAGTGTGCACCTGCGGGCGCCCATGGAACGGTTCCGAACGTCCCCAGTGGCGGCAAAAGGTCGCTCCCTAGTACGGCGAGCGCGTCCGGAGGTACCCCAGCAGGACGATCACCGCCGCCACGCACCCCAGCACCAGTGCCGTCGACACCCAGGACGACCGGCGCGGCGCCGCCGGTCCCGGATCCGGCCGGAACGGCACCGGGCCGGGCGGGTTCTCCCGCCACCGCGCCGCCAGCATGCGGGCCCGCGCCGACGGCTCCTTCTGCTCGGCCTCGGCGGCCCACCGGAAGTCGAACTCCCGTTCCTCGTCACCCTGCCCGGACATCCCGCGTCCCCCCGTGTCGAACATCAGTACCGACGCACGATACGACGGCGCCCCCGTCCCGGGAAACGGGAACGGGGGCGTCCGTGGCCGGAAGGGGCGCCTGTCACACGTCGAAGTACAGCTCGAACTCGTGCGGGTGCGGACGCAGCTGGAGCGGGGCGATCTCGTTGGTGCGCTTGAAGTCGATCCACGTCTCGATCAGGTCGGGCGTGAAGACGTCACCGGCGAGCAGGAACTCGTGGTCGCGCTCCAGGGAGTCGAGGACGGCCGGGAGGGAGGTCGGGACCTGGGCGACGTTCGCGTGCTCCTCGGGAGCCAGCTCGTAGAGGTCCTTGTCGATCGGCTCGGCCGGCTCGATCTTGTTCTTGATGCCGTCCAGGCCCGCGAGGAGCAGCGCCGAGAAGGCGAGGTACGGGTTGCCGGAGGAGTCGGGCGCGCGGAACTCGACGCGCTTGGCCTTCGGGTTGGAGCCCGTGATCGGGATACGCATCGCGGCCGAGCGGTTGCGCTGCGAGTACACCAGGTTGATCGGCGCCTCGAAGCCCGGGACCAGACGGTGGTACGAGTTCACCGTCGGGTTGGTGAAGGCGAGCAGCGACGGGGCGTGCCTGAGGATGCCGCCGATGTAGTAGCGGGCGGTGTCCGACAGGCCCGCGTAGCCGGCCTCGTCGTAGAACAGCGGGTCGCCGTTGGCCCACAGCGACTGGTGCACGTGCATGCCCGAGCCGTTGTCGCCGAAGATCGGCTTCGGCATGAAGGTCGCGGTCTTGCCGTTGCGCCAGGCCACGTTCTTCACGATGTACTTGAAGAGCTGCAGGTCGTCGGCGGCGGCGAGCAGCGTGTTGAACTTGTAGTTGATCTCCGCCTGGCCGGCGGTGCCCACCTCGTGGTGCTGGCGCTCGACCTTCAGGCCCTGCTTGTCCAGCTCCAGGGAGATCTCGGCGCGCAGGTCGGCGAAGTGGTCGACCGGCGGGACCGGGAAGTAGCCGCCCTTGTAGCGGACCTTGTACCCGCGGTTGTCCTCCAGGGCGCCGGTGTTCCAGGCACCCGCCTCGGAGTCGATGTGGTAGAAGGACTCGTTCGCGGTGGTCGCGAAGCGGACGGAGTCGAAGACGTAGAACTCGGCCTCGGGACCGAAGTACGCGGTGTCGGCGATACCGGTGGACGCCAGGTACGCCTCCGCCTTCTTCGCCACGTTGCGCGGGTCACGGGAGTACTGCTCGCCCGTGATCGGGTCGTGGATGAAGAAGTTGATGTTGAGGGTCTTGTCGCGGCGGAAGGGGTCCACCCGGGCCGTCGACAGGTCGGCGCGCAGCGCCATGTCGGACTCGTGGATCGCCTGGAAACCGCGGATCGAGGATCCGTCGAAGGCGAGCTCGTCGTCCGGGTCGAACGCCTCGACGGGCACCGTGAAGTGCTGCATGACGCCCGGCAGGTCGCAGAACCGGACGTCGACGAACTTGACGTCCTCGTCCGCGATGAACTTCTTGGCCTCGTCGGCGTTCTGGAACATCCACTCCTCCTACTCCCAGCCGTTCCCGTGCCGGGGGGTAGCTCGTTCGTGCGGCCAGTGCGGTGGCACACGCTGGTCCCGACCCTAGGGACGGGTGATTTCTCGGGCGTGACCCGATTGTTTCGCTGAAGTTAACCGGCCTTGTTCCACCGTAGTCCCCTGGTACCCCGCCGGACCCCGGCCGCCCACCCGGGCAGTACCGTGTCCGGGTGGACAACAGGCAAGCAATGGGATCGTGGCTCTCCGGGCCGCGCGCGGCCATGGAAGAGGCCGGGGCGGAGTTCGGGTACCGGGGCGAGCAGCTGGGTCTGCCAGAGGACGGGCCGGGCTCGATCGCCCGTCCCGGACGGCGGCTCGGCGCGCTGGCCGTGGACTGGGGCCTGTGCGTCCTGATCGCATACGGCCTGATCACCGACGGCTACACCCCGGCCACCGGCAACTGGACACTGCTCGTCTTCCTCGTCCTCGGCGTGCTGACCGTCGGTACGCTCGGCTTCACGCCGGGTAAGCGGCTGTTCGGGCTGCGGGTGGTCGGCGTCGGCACGGGACGGGTGCAGCCGCTGCGCGCGCTGGCCCGCACGGTGCTGCTGTGCCTCGCGATCCCGGCGCTGGTCTGGGACCGGGACGGCCGGGGGCTGCACGACCGGCTGGCGAGGACCGTCGAGGTCCGCATGTAGGTGCGGACCGGCGGGGGAGACCCCGGTCACCTCGTCCGCAGCAGCCGGGACAGCACGTCCCGCAGCTCTCCCTCCGGGTCCGGCACGGCGCCGTCCGCGCGCCAGGCCACGAATCCGTCCGGCCGCACCAGGACCGCGCCGTCCGCCGTCGTCCCGTGGGCCGTCGTCCAGTCGGCGTCCGCCGCGTCGGGCACCAGATCGGCCCCGGTCCCCGGCGCCCCGATCCGGTAGGTGTCCAGCCGGAGCCGTTCCGTGTCCGCGATCCGGCGGGCGGCCGCGTGCCAGGCGGCGCCCGCCGCCGAGCCCGCGTCGCTGAGCAGCACCATCGACCGCTCGTACAGGTCGAGCGTGGAGATGCGCTCGTCCGCACGGCGCAGCCACAGATGCGGCGCCCGGCTGCCCGGCTGCCCGGTCAGGTTCATCCCATCGGGTACGACCGGCCGGCCGGGGTCGGCGCCGATGACCGCGCCCTTCGGGTAGCGGTAGCCGAGGACGATGTTCAGGATGCCGCCGCGGCTGCCTGCCCCGATGCCGGGTGCGGGCGCGAACCCGGGGTGGCTGTGCTCCACCGAGCGGGCCGAGGCGCGGGCGCTGGTGGCGACGGCGACCGGGCGGCGTTCGGCGTCGTAGGACTCCAGCAGTCCGGGTCCGGCCCAGCCGTCCAGGACGGCCGCCAGCTTCCACGCCAGGTTGTGCGCGTCCTGGATGCCGGTGTTGGAGCCGAACGCGCCGGTCGGGGACATCTCGTGCGCGGAGTCGCCGGCCAGGAAGACCCGCCGGTCCGCGTACCGTTCGGCGACCCGTTCGGCGGCCCGCCAGGAGGCGCGGCCGGTGACCTCGACGTCCAGGTCGGGGACGCCGACGGCGCGGCGGATGTGCCGGGTGAGCCGCTCCTCGGTGAACTCGTCGAGGGTTTCGCCGCGTTCGGGGTGCCACGGGGCGTGGAAGACCCAGCGCTCCTTGTTGTCGACGGGCAGCAGCGCGCCGTCCGCCTCGGGGTCGGTGAGGTAGCAGCAGATGAACCGGCGGTCCCCGACGGTCTGGGCGAGCAGCTTGGAGCGGAAGGTGATGCTCACGTTGGCGAACAGGTCGCCGGGACCCGTCTGGCCGATGCCGAGCCGGCCCCGCACCGGGCTGCGCGGTCCGTCGGCGGCGATCAGGTACTCCGCACGGACGGTGTACATCCGGTCGGAGTCACGGTCGCGGACGTAGGCCGTCACTCCTTCGGGGTCCTGCTCGAAGGACTCCAGCTCGTGGAAGTAACGCAGTTCGCCCGTCAGGGACTCGGCCGACCGGCGCAGTACCGGCTCCAGGTCGTTCTGGCTGCACAGGCACCAGGCCGTGGGGCTGAACCGGGCCAGTCCGCCGCCCGGGTCGATCTCCCTGAACAGCCAGTCGCCGGCGTCGCCGGCCAGCGTCGGGGCCTGCAGGATCCCGTGGTTGTCGGCGAGCAGGGAGGCGGCGGCCTTGATGTCGGGCTCGATGCCGGCCTTCCGGAACAGCTCCATCGTCCGCACGTTGTTGCCCCGGCCGCGCGGGTGGACCGAGGTCCCGGAGTGCCGTTCGACCAGCATGTGCCGTACGCCTAGCCGGCCCAGGAACAGGGACATGGACAGGCCCACGAGGGAGCCGCCCACGACGAGGACGGGGACCTGGTGATCGGTTCTGTGCTGCATCGCGGACTCCAGGAGCGGGTGGCGGCGCGTCAGGTGCGTTGGAACCTCCATGCCCCTTCCGCGCCCCTTTCGGAGGGGTTCGGCGCGCTCAATCACCCACCTGGTTCACGCGAGTCGCGCGCTTCGGAGGACCGGCACAGGATCAAGAAGCGCTGACGCCGCGTCATCGGCGAAGGCGTAGGCCGCTGCCCCCGTGAAGGAGATGTGCGAAGCATGACGACGATCTCGGAAAAGGTTTCGGAAAAGACGACCCGCCCGGTGTCGAAACGGGTCTCCCAGACCGTCTTCGACGGCTCCCGCCTCCGGGTCGTCCTGCTCGTGGACGTCTTCGACGGCGCGCAGCAGCAGTTCCTGGAGGCGTACGAGCAGCTGTGCAGCCAGGTCGCCAAGGTGCCCGGGCACGTCAGCGACCAGCTCTGCCAGTCGATCGAGAACCCCTCCCAGTGGCTGGTCACCAGCGAGTGGGAGAGCGCCCCGCCGTTCCTCGCCTGGGTGAACAGCGAGGAGCACGTGGACATGGTCAGGCCGCTGCACAGCTGCGTGCGTGACACCCGTTCGCTCCGCTTCCACGTGGTCCGCGAGACCGGCGGCCCGTCGGCGGAGGCCGAGCGGATCCTGCAGGACGGGCCCCGGGTGGGTGACGGCGTGATCCGCCACGCGCTCACCTTCACGGTCCGGCCGGGCAGCGAGGAGAAGGTCGCCGCGCTGCTGTCGGACTACGCCTCGCCGGAGCCGAAGGTCGACGACTCCACCCGCCTGTGCCGCACCTCGCTGTTCATGCACGGCAACCGGGTGGTGCGCGCCATCGAGGTGCGCGGCGACCTGATGGCCGCCCTGCGCTACGTCGCGCGGCAGCCCGAGGTGCGGGCCGTCGAGGAGGCCATCAACCCCTACCTGGAGCAGGACCGTGACCTGAACGACCAGGAGTCCGCACGGATCTTCTTCACCCGGGCGGCACTGCCGGCCGTGCACCACGTCGTCGCCGAGGAGCTGGTCGACGGCGACCGCCACGCGCTGTACTACCCGGCCCGTCCGGGCTGCGGGATGCGGCTCGCCGAGCTGCTGGCGCAGCACGACGAGGCCGCGGCCGAGGACTCCGCGAGCCCGGTGCTGCACAGCACGGTCTTCCAGCGGGACGACGTCGTCGTACGGCTGGTCGAGCAGCGGGCCGGTACACCCGTGGACGCCGACCCGGCGCACGCGCTGACCGCCCTGCTGGACGGCGACGTGGTGCGGATGCAGCTCCTCACCGACCGCCGTTCGCCCGACGCCTGACCCCACCACCGCAGGATCACCCTCACGGAGGAACGTAGAGATGAAGCCCATTCCCAAGGTCGTGGACCTCGGCGAGATCGAGCCCAACACGCGGCGCGGCGGTGACCTGCGCGCCATGCTCACCCCGGCCACGGTCGGTTCCACCAGCGGTTTCATGGGTGTGGCCATCGTGCAGCCGGGCGACCGCATCGCCGAGCACTACCACCCGTACTCCGAGGAGTTCGTGTACGTGGTCTGCGGCGAGATCGAGGTCGACCTGGACGGCGAACCGCACCCGCTGCGGCCCGAGCAGGGACTGATGATCCCCATGAACATGCGCCACCGTTTCCGCAACGTGGGCGCCGCCGAGGCCCGGATCGTCTTCCACCTCGGCCCGCTGGCGCCGCGCCCGAGCCTGGGACACGTCGACACGGAGGAGACGGAAGCCGCCGTCGCCGTGGGGCAGGTCCGGTCGTGACCCGGCGCGTGGCGGTTACGGGCATAGGCATCGTGGCTCCGGGGGGTGTGGGCGTACCGGCGTTCTGGGACTTGCTCGCCTCCGGCCGGACCGCGACGCGCGGCATCACCTTCTTCGACCCCTCCGGCCTCAGGTCGCGGATCGCCGCCGAGTGCGATTTCGACCCGGTGGCGCACGGCCTGGACGCCGGAGAGATCGAGCGGGCGGACCGATACATACAGTTCGCCCTGGTCGCCGGTGACGAGGCGGTCCGGGACTCCGGTCTCGACCTGGGCAGGGAGAACCCCTGGCGGGTCGGGGTGTCCCTGGGCACCGCCGTGGGCGGCACCACCCGCCTGGAGCACGACTACGTGCTGGTCAGCGCCGGCGGCCAGCACTGGGACGTGGACCACCGGCAGGCCCAGCCCCAGCTGCACCGGGCGTTCTCGCCGAGCACGCTCGCCTCCGCGGTGGCGGAACGTTTCGGCGCGCAGGGTCCGGTGCAGACCGTCTCCACCGGCTGCACCTCCGGCCTGGACGCCGTCGGCTACGCCTTCCACACCGTGCAGGAGGGCCGCGCGGACATCTGCATCGCGGGTGCCTCGGACTCCCCGATCTCCCCGATCACCATGGCCTGCTTCGACGCGATCAAGGCCACCTCCCCGAACAACGACGATCCCGAGCACGCCTCGCGGCCGTTCGACAACCGCCGGGACGGGTTCGTCATGGGGGAGGGCGGCGCGGTGCTGGTCCTGGAGGAGCTGGAGCACGCCAAGGCCCGCGGCGCGCACATCTACTGCCAGCTCGACGGCTACGCCACCTTCGGCAACGCCTACCACATGACCGGTCTCACCAGCGAGGGCCTGGAGATGGCCCACGCCATCGAGTCCGCTCTCGACCACGCCCGCCTCGATCCCACCGCCATCGACTACGTCAACGCGCACGGCTCCGGTACCCGGCAGAACGACCGCCACGAGACCGCTGCCGTCAAGAAGGCGCTCGGGCACCACGCGTACAGCACGCCCATGAGCTCCATCAAGTCCATGGTGGGCCACTCGCTCGGCGCCATCGGCGCCATCGAGATCGTCGCCTGCGTGCTGGCCCTGGCCAACCAGGTCGTCCCGCCCACCGCCAACTACGAGACCCCCGACCCCGAATGCGACCTCGACTACGTGCCACGGGTCGCCCGTGAACGGTCCCTCGGCGGCGTCCTGTCCGTGGGCAGCGGGTTCGGCGGCTTCCAGTCCGCGGTGATCCTGACCCGGCAGAGAGGACGGACACGATGAGCGAACCGCGTTCTCGGCGGGCCGCCGTCACCGGCATCGGTGTCGTCGCGCCCAACGGAACCAGCACCGAGACCTTCTGGAAATCCGTCCAGGAGGGACGCATCGTCCTCGACACGGTGACCCGCGACGGCTGCGACCACCTGCCCATGAAGGTGGCCGGCGAAGTCCGCGGCTTCGACCCGGAGGCCGCCGTCGAGGAACGCCTCATCGTCCAGACCGACCGCTTCACGCACTTCGCGATGGCCGCGGCCGACCTGGCACTCGAGGACGCCCGGCTCGGCCGCGGCGACACCGACGGCTCGCCGTTCGACGTCGGCGTGGTCACCGCGGCCGGCTCCGGCGGCGGCGAGTTCGGCCAGCGCGAGCTCCAGCGACTGTGGGGCAAGGGCAGCCGGTTCGTCGGCCCCTACCAGTCCATCGCCTGGTTCTACGCGGCCAGCACCGGCCAGATCTCCATCCGGCGCGGCTTCAAGGGGCCCTGCTCGGTGGTGGCCGCCGACGAGGCCGGCGGTCTGGACGCCCTGGCGCACGCCGCCCGCGCGGTGCGGCGCGGCACCGACGTCATCGTGGCCGGCTCCACCGAGGCGCCCATAGCTCCGTACTCGATGGTCTGCCAGCTCGGCTACGAGGAACTGAGCCGGGAGACCGACCCGGCCCGCGCCTACCGCCCGTTCACCGAACAGGCCTGCGGGTTCGTGCCGGCCGAGGGCGGCGCCATGCTCGTCGTGGAGGACACCGGGTCGGCCCGCAGACGCGGACTGCCGGTCCGGGCCACCCTCGACGGACACGCCTCGACCTTCACCGGGGCCTCCCGCTGGACCGAGTCGAGGGCCGGGCTCGCCCAGGCGATCCGCGGCGCCCTCGCCGAGGCCGGGTGCGCCCCCGAGGAGGTCGACGTGGTCTTCGCCGACGCCCTCGGGGTGCCGGAGGCGGACCGGGCGGAGGCGCTGGCCATCACCGACGCGCTCGGCGCGCACGGCAGGCGGGTGCCCGTCACCGCGCCCAAGAGCGGGATCGGCCGGGGGTACTGCGCGGCCCCCGTCCTGGACACCGCCGCGGCGGTGCTCGCGATGGAACACGGCCTGATCCCGCCGACACCGGGTGTCCACGACATCTGCCACGACCTCGATCTCGTGACCGGCAGCGCCCGCGCCGCCGCACCGCGCACGGCGCTGGTCCTCAGCCGGGGCCTCATGGGGTCGAACTCGGCACTCGTGCTGCGTCACGGCGCGGCCGGGTGAGCCGGAGAAGAAACAGCTGCCCAGCAGCGAAGAAGGAGGAGTCCTCATGTCCATCACCGTGGACGAACTGTCCGAACTCATGAAGAAGGCCGCCGGAGTCACCGTCGCCCCGGCCGACCTCCAGGACCGGGCCGACAGCGGTTTCGACGTCCTCGGCGTCGACTCGCTGGGCCTGCTCGGCATCGTCGGCGAGCTGGAGAACCGGCACGGCGTGCCCATGCCGGTGGACGCCGAGCGGTGCAAGACCCCCCGCCAGTTCCTCGACCTCGTCAACAGCGCCATGCCCGCGGGAGCCTGACATGACCGGACACACCCAGAACGAGATCACCATCGCCGCGCCCGTCGACCTGGTCTGGGACATGACCAACGACGTGGCCAACTGGCCCCAGCTGTTCAGCGAGTACGCCGCCGCCGACATCCTCGAGCAGGAGGGGAACAAGGTCACCTTCCGGCTGACCATGCACCCCGACGAGAACGGCAAGGTGTGGAGCTGGGTCTCCGAGCGCGAGACGGACCGCCGCGGCCTGCGGGTCAAGGCCCGCCGGGTCGAGACCGGCCCGTTCGCGCACATGGACATCGTCTGGCAGTACGAGGAGGTCCCCGCCGGCACCCGGATGGTCTGGACCCAGGACTTCGCGATGAAGCCGGACGCCCCGGTCGACGACGACTGGATGACCGACAACATCAACCGGAACTCCAAGGTCCAGATGGCCCTGATCCGGGACAAGATCGAGAAGGCGGCCACCGGCCGCCGCCCCGACCCGGCCCTGGCCGACTGAACGGAGGGACACCGTGCACCAGGCCCTGATCGTCGCCCGTATGGCACCGGGTTCCGCGCCCGACATCGCGAAGGTCTTCGCGGAGTCCGACCGGGGAGAGCTGCCGCACCTCGTCGGGGTCACCCGGCGCAGCCTCTTCCAGTTCGGCGATGTGTACATGCACCTCGTCGAGTCCGAGCGCGAGCCGGGACCGGCCATCGCCAAGGTCACCTCGCACCCTGAGTTCAGGGACATCAGCGACCGTCTCACGGCGTACGTCAGCGCGTACGACCCGGAGACCTGGCGGTCCCCGAAGGACGCCATGGCACAGCGCTTCTACCTCTGGGAGCGCGACGGCGGGGCGTGAACCGCCTTACCGCCGCCAAGCCAACGGTGCCGGACCCGCGCAGAACGCGGGCCCGGCACCGGCGTGTTCCGGGGCCTGCCTCAGGCGGGCACCGTGCAGTCGAAGGCGTGCAGGTACGGGTTGACGGGACGGATGTCGTTGACGCTCAGACCCGCGTCGGTCAGCCGGCGCACCATGCTGTCGGTGGTGTGCTTGGCCCCGCCGACGTTCAGGAGCAGCAGCAGGTCCATCGCGGTGCTGAACCGCATCGACGGGGTGTCGTCGACCAGGTTCTCGATCACCACGATCCGGGCCCCCGGGCCGCCCGCCGCGACCACGTTGGCCAGCAGCTGCGCGGTGGACTCGTCGTCCCACTCCAGGATGTTCTTGATGATGTAGACGTCCGCGTCGACCGGTACGGCCTCCCGGATGTCGCCCGGCACGATCCGCGCCCGGTCCTCCAGGTCGCCGCCCGCGCGCAGCCGGGGCAGGGCCTTCTCCACCACCTTCGGCAGATCCAGCAGATAGCCCTTCATCGCCGGGTACTTGTCCAGCAGGCAGGCCACCACGTGCCCCTGGCCGCCGCCGAGGTCGGCGACCGACCGGCTCGCGGACAGGTCGAGCAGCGCGGCGACCTCACGGGCCGACTGCTCGCTGGAGGTGGTCATCGCCCGGTTGAAGACGTCCGCCGACTCGGGGGCGTCCTCGTTCAGGTAGACGAAGAACTCCTTGCCGTACAGGTCCTCGATGACGTTGCGGCCGCTGCGCACGGCCTCGTCGAGCTTCGGCCAGGCGTCCCAGGTCCACGGCTCGGTGCACCACAGGGCGATGTACCGCAGGCTGTGCGGGTCGTCCTCGCGCAGCAGCCGGGAGGTCTCGGTGTGCGCGAACGTGCCGTCCGGACGCTCGGCGAAGACGCCGTAGCAGGACAGCGCGCGCAGCAGCCGGCGCAGCGGCTTCGGGTCGGTCTTCACCGTGGACGCCAGGCTCTCCACGGTCATGGGGACGTCCCCGAGCGCGTCGGCGACGCGCAGCCGGGCTGCCGCGCGGACGGCGGCGGCACAGGCCGCCCCGAACACGAGCTCGCGCAGCCGCATCGAGGGCGGCGGTGCGTCGTCCCGCGCCGTGTCCTTCGGTGCCGGGAGATCGCGTGCTGGTGCGGTCATGTGCCGCTTCCTTCCGTCTGGGGTGGGTAGGGCCGTCAGGTCAGCACAGACCGGCGGGCTTGGACTTCTTGCAGGTGTTGGTGGTGAAGGCGTTGCCGTGCTTGGCCGCTTCCTGGTTGATCAGGTCGGCGGGGGAGTTGTCCGAGAGCTTGTTGCGAGTGATCTGGTTCTTCTCGCTGGTGGCGCCCACGAAGCTCTTGACGATCACGACACCGCCGGACATCGGGGACTTGCCCGAGTTGCCGGTGACCGTGTTGCCGGTGACGAGGGTGTCCTCGGCGCCGGTCAGGACGATGCCGGAGCCCTGCAGGAAGGAGAGCCGGGCGGTCTTCTTGCAGTACTTGTTGTTCTTCACGAACTGGTTGTCGGCGATCACGATGTGACCGGCCTTCGGCTTGTTCTCGTCGCCGACGACGAACAGGCCCGCGCAGTTGCCCGTGACCGAGTTGTCGGAGACGGTCAGGTTGCGCAGCCGCCGCACGGTGACGCCGATCCGGTTCTTCTCCAGCAGGTTGTGCTCGACCACCGTGCCGTCGGTGTCGGTGGAGCCCTTCTCCGCGGTGATCGTGTTGGCGAGGAAGAGGCCCGCGTCGCCGTTGTCCCGGGCGACGTTGTTGCGGTAGACGCTGTGCATGGCGCGCTCTTCGGCGATGCCCCACTGGCCGTTCTTGACGGCGGCCACGGAGTGCACGTTCAGGTTGGCCGTGCCGACCGCGATGACGCCGTTGCGGGAGAACCCGGTCACGGTCAGGTGGGAGACGGTGACGTTCTCGACGAGCCCGTTCTTGGTGCCGACCACGCAGATGCCGTCGCCCCTCTGGGCGCAGGACTTCTCGGCGGCGGCCTTGCCCGGCATCGCCTTCCCGGCCTTCTTGGCCGGCTGGAGCACGGTCTGCGGACCCACGCCGCGCAGGGTCAGGTCGGGGGTGCTCACCGTGACGCTCTCGCGGTAGGTACCGGCCAGCACCACGACCGTGTCGCCGGGCTGGGCGGCGTCGACCGCCTTCTGGATGGACTCGCCCGGGTGCACCTGGAGCACGCGGTGCGTGGCGGTCGCCGGAGCGGCGCCGAGGAGGGAGCCGCACAGGGCGGCGCTGCATGCGAGGTATGTGATATGGCGTTTTGTCACATGAGGAAGGTTACGAGTAGATCACCCGATAAACGGCTGGATGCTCCGTTCGGCGGCGTGTCCCGCGGGGGCGGCCGCGCGGGGCGGCCGCGCGGTGGAACGACGAAGGCGCGGCGGTCGCCTGTGCGACCGCCGCGCCCCGGGTTCGTGCGGGTGTCTACCGCCCGCGCTGGCCGCCCTTGGGCATCCGCATGCCCTTCGGCATCGGACCCTTCGGCAGCGGCATGTTGCTCATCAGGTCACCCATCGCCCGCAGCCGGTCGTTGGTGACCGTGACCTGCGGGCCGGTCAGCACGCGCGGGAACTTGAGCATCGTGGTGCGCAGCTTCTTCAGCTCGACCTGGCCCTCGCCCGTGCCCACGATCACGTCGTGCACCGGGACGTCGGCCACGATCCGGGCCATCTTCTTCTTCTCGGCGGCGAGCAGGGTCTTCACCCGGTTCGGGTTGCCCTCGGCCACCAGGACGATGCCGGCCTTGCCGACGGCCCGGTGGACCACGTCCTGGCTGCGGTTCATCGCCACCGCCGGCGTCGTCGTCCAGCCCCGCCCGATGTTGTCCAGGACGGCGGCCGCGGCGCCGGGCTGGCCCTCCATCTGGCCGAAGGCCGCCCGCTCGGCCCGGCGGCCGAAGACGATGGCCGTCGCGAGGAAGGCGAGCAGCAGGCCCAGGATGCCCAGATAGACCGGATGGCCGATCAGGAATCCGATCACGAGGAAGACGGCAAGGGTGCCGAGACCGACACCCGCGAGTACGAGGCCGATCACCTTGTCGGCCTTGCGGGTCATCTTGTACGTCAGGACGATCTGCTTCAGTCGTCCCGCATTCGCAGCGTCCGCTGCGGGTTCCTTCCTCGCCATGCCCCGAAGTCTACGTGGCCCCGGGAGTGCCTTCGACGGCAGTGCCCGCACAGGGGCCGGAGGGGGCGCTCAGGGGCGCCCGGCGACCTGCTCCAGGAAGAGCTGCGCCTCGACCCGGTCCTTGGCGCGACGGCGGTCCTCCAGGACGGAGGTCCAGGCGTTCTGACGGGCGGTGCGCTGGCCGCCGCTCATCAGGAGGGACTCGACGGCGCGCAGCGCGTCGGTGAAGGACGGGATGGCGGTGGCGCGGACGGGCGCGGCCTGCATGGTGAAGGTCCCCCCTCGGAGTGGGTGTACGTGCTGTGATTCCAGGGTCACTGTTCGGTGTTACCAGGGCGTGACCGACCGGTCAAACACCAATGAAACCTTGATACGCGGACGCCGCACGCCGACGCGGTCCTGACGGGCGTCCTCATCAGCGAGGACGGTCAGGACCGCGGTCATTCGGTCATTACTGGCCGGTAGCCACCAGTGCGTGAATTCACACGGCCTGGGCGGCGACGACGGAGCCGCTCTGCCGCGGGGCGCCCGTCTCGCGCAGCTCCATGGCCATCCGATAGAGCCGGCCGGCCCGGTAGGAGGAGCGGACCAGCGGCCCGGACATCACGCCGGAGAAGCCGATCTGCTCGGCCTCCTCCTTCAGCTCCACGAACTCCTGCGGCTTGACCCAGCGCTCCACGGGGTGGTGCCGCACGCTCGGGCGCAGGTACTGCGTGATGGTGATCAGCTCACAGCCGGCCTCGTGCAGCTGCCGCAGCGCCTCGGAGATCTCCTCGCGGGTCTCGCCCATGCCGAGGATCAGGTTGGACTTGGTGACCAGGCCGAAGTCGCGGGCCTCGGTGATGACCTTCAGCGAACGCTCGTAGCGGAAGCCGGGACGGATCCGCTTGAAGATCCGCGGCACCGTCTCGACGTTGTGCGCGAACACCTCGGGACGCGACTCGAAGACCTCGCGCAGCAGCTCCGGGACGGCGTTGAAGTCCGGGGCGAGGAGCTCGACCTTGGTGCGGCCGGCCTCGCGTCCCGCCGTCTGCGCGTGGATCTGGCGCACGGTCTCGGCGTACAGCCAGGCGCCGCCGTCCGCCAGGTCGTCGCGGGCGACGCCGGTGATGGTGGCGTAGTTCAGGTCCATGGTGACCACGGACTCGCCCACGCGGCGCGGCTCGTCGCGGTCCAGGGCCTCGGGCTTGCCCGTGTCGATCTGGCAGAAGTCGCACCGCCGGGTGCACTGGTCGCCGCCGATGAGGAAGGTCGCCTCGCGGTCCTCCCAGCACTCGTAGATGTTCGGGCAGCCGGCTTCCTGGCAGACCGTGTGCAGGCCCTCGCTCTTCACGAGGTTCTGCATCTTCGTGTACTCGGGACCCATTTTCGCCCGGGTCTTGATCCACTCGGGCTTGCGCTCGATGGGGGTCTGGGCGTTCCTGACCTCCAGGCGCAGCATCTTGCGTCCGTCGGGTGAGACTGCGGACACGTCGGCTCCCTGTGACTTCGATTCCTCGGCGTACACCAGGGTACGCCCGTGATTGCTGGGCCCTTCCGTGGAGGCCAACCCCTCGGCCGCAGGGCGCATTCCCTCGGCGGCCGGCGGCCTCCCGGTCAGGCCGAGGTCTTCTCGATCTCGCGCGGCTTGAGGTCCGCGTTCTCCAGGACCTCCTTCAGGTGGCGCTCCACCACCGGCAGCACCTCCTCGATCGTCACGTCCCGGCCCAGCTCGGCGGCGAGGGAGGCGACCCCCGCGTCCCGGATGCCGCACGGGATGATCCGGTCGAACCACTTGTTGTCCGGGTTCACGTTCAGCGCGAAGCCGTGCATCGTGACGCCCTTGGCCACCCGGATGCCGATGGCGGCGATCTTCCGGTCCTCGCGGCGCTGCCCGGCGTTGGAGGGCGCGTACTCCGGGCCGTTGAGGCGGGGGTCGAACTCCTCGTCGTGCAGCCGCGGGTCGAAGTCCAGGGAAAGCCCGCCGAGCGTCGGACGCAGCTCGACCGGGTCGCCGAGCACCCACACCCCGCTGCGCCCCTCGACCCGGCTGGTCTCCAGGCCGAACTCGGCGCACACCCGGATCAGCGCCTCCTCCAGGCGCCGCACGTGCGCGACCACGTCCACCGGGCGCGGGAGCTTCTGGATCGGGTAGCCCACCAGCTGGCCCGGGCCGTGCCAGGTGATCTTGCCGCCGCGGTCCACGTCGATGACCGGAGTGCCGTCCAGCGGCCGTTCGTCGTCCGCCGTGCGGCGGCCCGCCGTGTAGACCGGGGGGTGTTCGAGCAGGAGGACCGTGTCGGGCGTCTCGTCGGCGAAGCGCGCGGCGTGCACCCGGCGCTGTTCGTCCCACGCCTCCCGGTACTCGACGGCGTCCGCGCCGAACCCCATGCGGACGAACCGCAACTCACTCACGGCAAGCGCCTCCCTCGGGCGATGGGTGTGTCAGGCACATAACGCGCCCAAGCCACTGTACGTCCGCCCGTCGCGCGTCAGCCCTGGGGTCAATCCTCACACGATCGGATGAATGAAGGTCGAAAGGTGCGATCGGCTGCTCACTCTCCGCTACATTCGCGCCGTCCACGAGCACCAAAAGGGCTGCTCACCGGCAATCCGGGCACAAGCCACCGGGCTGAGCCAGAAGGCAGGAGACCGCACTCCCGATGACGGACCGACCCGCGCAGCGCACTCCCAACCGCCAGCTTGCCGCGCTCATCGCAGAAGCAGGGTTCTCCAACGCGGGTCTGGCCCGTCGGGTCGACCAGCTCGGTCTTGAACACGGGCTGGACCTCAGATACGACAAGACGTCGGTCACCCGATGGCTGCGCGGCCAGCAGCCCCGGGGCACCACACCCGCCCTCATCGCCGAGGTCTTCACCAGGCGCCTCGGCCGCCGGCTCACCGCCCAGGACCTGGGCCTGGACGCCTGCGCCCCGGTCTACGCCGGGTTGGAGTTCGCCGCCAGTCCCGAGGAGGCCGTCGACATCGTCAGCGGGCTGTGGCGCAAGGACTCCGGCAGCCAGGCCGAACTCCGCAAGATCGCGTTCACCCCGGCCGGGCTCGTGGTGCCCAGCCGGGACTGGCTGATCGGCCGCGCCGACGACCGGGTGGCCCGCGGCGAACCGGCGGCGCTGCCCCGTGTCCCGGCGCAGACCCGGCCCGCCGTCGTGCCCAAGCAGCCGCCCGCGCCCGGACGCCCCCGCGGCCAGGCCGAGCGGGGCCCCGGCCAGCGGGTCACCGGCGGGGACATCGCCGCGCTGCGCTCGGTCGGCGAACTCTTCCGCACCCTCGACGACGCGTACGGCGGCGGGCACGCCCGGCAGGCCCTGGTGCGCTACCTGGAGCACGAGTGCGAGCCGCTGCTGCGCGGCACGTACGGCGAGCAGACCGGCCGCAAGCTGTTCGCCGCGGCCGCCGACCTGACCCGGCTCGCGGGCTGGACGTCGTACGACATCGCCGCGCACGGGCTCGCCCAGCGCTACTTCGTCCAGTCCCTGCGCCTGGCCCAGGCGGCCGGGGACCGCTCCTACGGCTCCTACGTCCTGGTCACCATGAGCCGCCAGGCCGTCTACCTCGGCCACGGCCGGGAGGCGGTGCAGCTGGCGCGGGTGGCCCAGCAGGGCGTGGGCACCAGCGCCCCGCCGGTCGTGCAGGCGCTCCTGCACGCCGCCGAGGCGCGGGCCCACGGGGTCCTCGGCGAGGTGCGGGCGTGCACCGGCGCCCTGGTCCGGGCCGAGCGCGCCCTGGAGACGGCACGGCCCGGCGACGACGTGCCCCACTGGGCCCGCTTCTTCGACGAGGCGCAGCTGGCCGACGAACTCGGCCACTGCCACCGGGACCTCCAGCAGTTCCGGGCGGCCGCGCAGCACGCCGAGCGCTCGCTGCAACTGCGTGCGCCCTCCTTCGCGCGCAGCCGCCTGTTCTGCCGTGTCGTCCTCGCCACGGCCCGCCTCGGCCTCGGCGAACTCGACCAGGCGTGCACGCTCGGCGCGGAGGCGGCGGGCGCCGCGGCCGAGATGCGCTCGGTCCGCGCGATCGAATACGTCAAGGACTTCGAACGCCGACTGGAGCCGTACAAGGACGCGGCACCGGTGAAGGGCTACCGAGAAAGGGTGTCCGCCTTGAACTGACCCCACCAAGGCCGCCCCGCAAGGTGCGCGGGGACCGCGCGACCGCCCCCGACGCCGCGGCCCCCGACACCAAACCGCCACCGTGCCCTCTCAGGGGCGCGGGGAACTGCGCGATCGGCCACGGCGGCGCGGCAGCGGCCACCGGACCGGTACCGCGCCCTCTCAGGGGCGCGGGGAACTGCGCGATCGGCCACGGCGGCGCGGCAGCGGCCACCGGACCGGTACCGCGCCCTTCCAGGGGCGCGGGGAACTGCGCGATCGGCCACGACGGCGGGGCACCGGGCACCGGACCGGTACCGCGCCCTCTCAGGGGCGCGGGGAACTGCGCGATCGGCCACGGCGGCGGGGCACCGGGCACCGGACCGGTACCGCGCCCTCTCGGGGGCGCGGGGAACTGCGCGATCGGCCACGGCGGCGGGGCACCCGGCGCCGGACCGGTACCGCTCCGCCGGGGTGTCCCGCGCGGCTCCCCGTGCCCCGCAGGGGCCCGGTTACGCCGCCCGGCGCACGGGCTCCGCGCTGTGCAGCGAGCCCGAGACCCCCAGATCCGCCAGGATCGACGCCGTCGCCCGGTGGGCCGAGTGCAGCGCTCCCTGGATGGTGCTGGTGTCCCGGTGGTCGCCGCAGACGTACAGACCGGCCAGCAGCCGCACCGGCCGCCGCAGGTCGTGCGGCGGACGCATCGCCGGGATCGCCTCCCGCGTGCGATGGACGGCCAGGGTCTCCCAGCGGTGCGTGGAGGTGCCGTAGAGCCGCGCGAGATGCGTACGCACCGCCGTGTCGACCCCGGCGGGCGGCGTCCCGAGCACCGTCGAGGAGATCAACGCCCGGCCCTGCGGAGCCCGGCTCGGGTCGACGCCGCTGACGACGTACGTGTGGGAGACGGGTCCGCCCCGGTCCGCGTCGAGGAGGAGCGAGGACCCGGTCGTGAGCGTGCCCGGCTCGTCCGTCGTGTGGTGGACCACCGTGACCTCGTGGAAGTCCGGCACGCGCAGCCCCGGCAGCAGCCCGGCCGCGGCCCGCGCGTCCGTCGCCAGCAGGACCGCCCGACAGCGGATCTCGCCGTGCTCGGCGGTCGTCACGGACGTCGTCGAGACCGCGGTGACCCGTACGCCCGTGTGGACCGTGCCGGGCGGCAGGGCGCGGGCGAGGAGTTCGGGGAGGACCTCGGCGCCGCCCTCCGGCACGCACAGCCGTCCGCTCGCGAAGGACCGCAGCGCGAGGTCGGCGCACCGGCTGGACGTGGTCAGCTCCGGATCGCAGAGCAGGGCCGCGAGCAGCGGGCGCAGGAAGCCGTCGATCGTGCGGGCCGGTATCCCGCGCTCCGCGAGGGCGCGCGCGGCCGGGAGTTCGGGCCGGGCGAGGATGCGGTTCACCGGGGTCGTGGCGATCCGCCCCAGCGCCGCGCCGAGCCGGGCCTGGTCGACCGCGCCCCCCATCGGCGCCGCGCCGCGCGCCGGCGACACCGCCGACGCGTTCCTGGGGGCGCTTGCCAGGGCGCGTACCGCGTACAGTGCGCCCCTCGCGCTTCCTCCACCCGCCGGAGCGCCGGCCCGGTGCCTGCGCCCGTCGTGATGCAGCAGTACGCCGGGCGCGAACCGGCGCAGAACCAGGGCGTCCAGTCCGGGTGCCGACCGTAGCTCCGGATAGGACGTGGACAGGAGCTGCCCCATCCGGTCGAGCCGGAAGCCGTCGACCTTCTCGGTCGACATGCGGCCGCCGACGTAGGGGGCGGCCTCCAGGACCGCGGTCGTTACTCCTGCGCTGTTCAGCCGATGAGCCGCGGAGAGTCCGGCGACGCCGGCTCCCACGATGACGACGTCCGCCTGGTACGCGGGCTCAAGCACGAGGCCCCTCCTCGATTGCGCGTCCGGTGGAGACGTGATGCCCCCGACCGGCTCCGGGGATACCCGAGTTCGGGTCGAGGTTAGGGCGGTGATCGGTCAAGGACAGTCGCGCATGGACAGGGCACGGTCGCACACCGGTCGCATACGGTCACGCAGGTGATCAGGCCGCACGGATCGCGTCCTCGATGCCCGGGAACGCGAAGGTGAACCCCGACTCCAGCAGCCGCTTGGGCACCACGCGTTGACTGCCCAGCACGTCCCCGGCCATCTCGCCGAGCGCCACCTGGAGCGCCGCGGCGGGCACCGGGAACAGGGCCGGGCGGCGCAGCACCCGGGCCATCGCCGCGGTGATCTCACGGTTCGTCAGGGGCTCCGGCGCGGTGAGGTTGAAGGGCCCCTCCAGACCCTCGGTGTCCAGCAGGAACCTGATCGCGGCCACCTCGTCGTGCAGCGCGATGAACGACCAGTACTGCCGCCCGTCGCCCAGCCGCCCGCCGAGCCCCGCCTTGAACAGCGGGAACAGCCGGGCCCACGCCCCGCCGCCGCGGGCCACCACCAGTCCCGTGCGCACGAACACCGTCCGGATGCCCGCCTCCCGGGCCGGGGCCGCGGCCTCCTCCCACTCCACGCACAGCGACGGCAGGAAACCGTCCCCGGCCGGGGCGTCCTCGTCGACGGCCCGGTCGCCCGTCTCGCCGTAGAACCCCATCGCGCTGCCGCTCACGAACACCCGCGGCGGCTCGTCCAGGGCGGCCATCGCCTTCGCGAGCGCCGCCGTGCCGAGGACCCGGCTGTCCCGGATCTGCCGCTTGTAGGCGTCCGTCCAGCGGCGGTCGCCGATCCCGGCCCCGGCCAGGTTCACCACCGCGTCGCAGCCGGCCAGCCCGGCCGTGTCGACGTACTGTCCCTCGGGGTCCCAGCAGACCTCGTCCTGGCCGTCGGCCGCGCGCCGCACCAGGCGCACCACCTCGTGCCCGTCCGCCCGCAGGGAGTCCACCAGGGCCTTGCCGATCAGACCGGACGCGCCGGCCACCGCGATACGAGAGTGTTCCATGGGTCCAGCATGGCCGCAGCGGCGCCGGAAAACACCCGGGACCCGGGGGCCGCCGGACTTAGGGTGACCACATGCCGGAACCGTACATACGCACCGCCCTGCCCGACGACGACCAGGAGCTGCGTGCACTGGACGGCGCCACCTGGTCGTACCAGCACGCCGTACTGCCCGAGCCGCAGCCGCCGTACGAGCCCTTCTTCGACCAGCGGCACGCCCCCGAGGACACCCTGGTCGCCGAGCTCGACCGGCGCATCGTCGGCTACATCCGCCTCGGGTTCGCCTACAACGTGGCCTCCAACGCGCACGTCCGGCAGATCCAGGGCCTCGCCGTCGCCGAGGAGGCCCGCGGCCGCGGGGTCGCCAGGGCGCTGCTGCGGGCGGTGATGGCGGAGGCCCGCCGGCGCGGCGCCAGCCGGATCCGGCTCGGTGTCCTCGGGCACAACGGCCCGGCCCGCAGGCTCTACGAGTCCGAGGGCTTCGCCGTCGAGGGCGTGCTGCCGGGGGAGTTCCTGCTGGACGGCACGTACGTCGACGACGTGATCATGGGCCGGGCGCTGTGACGCTCAGGACGTGATCAGCTCGCCGGTGTCCACCGGCGCCGTCGCCCGGGCCCCGCGGGCGGCGTCCGAGGCCACCTCGGCGGCCGTCAGGACGTATCCCGTCTCGTCGTCCGACGTGGAACGGGCGAACACCACGCCGTACACCTCGCCGCGGGTGGTCAGCAGCGGCCCGCCGGAGTTGCCGGGGCGGACCGTGGAACGGACCGAGTAGATCTCCCGCGTCACGGTGGCGTCGTTGTAGATGTTCCGGCCGGTGGCCGGCACCCTGGCGGCCACCGTGGCCGCCTGCAGGTTCAGGTCGCCGTCCTGCGGATAGCCGGCGACCACCGCCGAGTCGCCGCGGGCCGCACCGGTGTCGAACCGCAGCAGCGGCGCCCGCAACTGCGGCACGTACAGCACCGCCACGTCCCGGTCCGGGTCGAAGAGGACGACCTGCGCCTCGTACGACGTCCCGACCCCGCCGATCCGTACGCTCGGGTCGGAGATGCCGGCGACCACGTGGGCGTTGGTCATCACGTGCTCCGGCGCGTACACGAACCCGCTGCCCTCGCGGCCCTGGCTGCCCGAGACACCCTCGATCTTGACCGTGCTGCGCTTGGCCGCCTCGGTGGCGGCGGCGGTGACGCTGTCGCCCGTGGGCTTGGCGACCCGGGCCGTCGACTCGTTCTCGAACGGGTTGAAGACCTGCGGGAACCCGGCCTCCGTGAGCGCGGAGGTGGCCCGCGCGAACCAGGCGGGCGTGGTGTCCGGCATGGTGTCCTGCACCGTGCCGAGCAGCCGGGAGCCCTGGATCGCCTGGGCCACCGCCGGGGACGAGGACGCGCCGAGCACGCTGGCCGCCACCCAGGCCACGATCAGGACCGCCACCGAGTTCGCCGCCGCGCCGCCGATCCCGTCGGCCACCCGCAGCGGCCCCTGGTCCAGCTCGCGGCGCAGCCGCAGCGCCAGCCGCCCGGCCAGCTCGTGCCCGACCACCCCGGGCACCAGCACCGTCAGCACCGCGACCACCGTGGCCGTCGCGGTCCCGCGGGTGACCAGATCCATCACCCACGGCAGCGCCCACACGCCGATGACGGCCCCGCCCACGAACCCGGCCAGCGACACGCAGCCGGCCACCAGCCCGCGCCGGTAACCGGACGCCGCGTACACGAGGACCACCAGTACGAGCACCAGGTCGAGCAGGTCCACGGAGCCGCCTTTCTCTCGGTGCCCTCTTCATACGGCCGGGACAGGTCCAATGATCAGTGCCCGCGCGCGAGAACCCCGGGAACCGGCCACGCGTGCGTGTACCCACTGAAACGCCATAGACCGGGACGATGGTTCCACCAGGTGGCACAGCACACATCGCGGACGGAGTGGATCAACCCGAGAGTGGGTGCCATGCGTGTCTTCCCCAGAGCTGGGCGGCGCACCCGGATCGCCGTCCTGGCGCTGCTCGGCTGCGTGCCCGGCCTCGCCGCCGTCCTCGTGGCGGTGCTGTGCGCCCCGGGCGCCGACCACTCCGTCGCGGTCCACCTGGCCGCGCCCGCGCCCGCCAGCCCCGAAGGCCGGTTCCGGGCGCCCCGGCCGCCCATCGTGCCGCGCTCGGCCTGGCTGGACGCCACCGTCCGCCGCACCCAGCCGCCGCCGCGCTACGACGACAAGGTGGTCGCCGTCTTCGTGCACCACACCGACTCGCCCAACGGCTACTCCTGCGCCCAGGTGCCCGAGATCATCCGGCGCCTGTACAGCGGCCAGACCGGTGACCGGGCCTGGGACGACATCGGCTACAACTTCCTCGTCGACCGCTGCGGCACCATCTACGAGGGCCGGGCCGGCGGCACCGAACGGGCGGTCGTCGGCGCCCACACGCAGGGCTTCAACCACCGCACCGCCGGCATCGCCGCCCTCGGCACCTTCACCGCCGGGGTGCCCGTGCCGCGCGCCATGGCCGACTCGATCGCCGCGGTCGCCGCCTGGAAACTCGGCCTGGCCGACGTCGACCCGCGCACCAGCGCCCGCCTGGTCTCCAGCAACGGACGCAGCCGGTACCGGCTGGGCACCGTCGTCGCGCTGCCCGCCGTGGCCGCCCACCAGGACGGCTACCGCACCAACTGCCCCGGCGCCGCGCTCATCGACCGCCTCCCGGAGATCAGGGAGGCCGCGGCCCGCCTCCAGGGCAGGGCCCCGCGGACGCCACCGCCCGCGACACCACGCCCGGCCGCTCCCACGGCGCCCGTGCCGGCCGCTCCCACGGCGCCGCCGATGGGCACCTCGCCGACGACCGTGCCGGGCACGATCGTGGCGATCCCACCGGGCACCGCCACGGCGCCGTCCGAATCGGCCGCTGTGACCCCGTCCGGACCGGCCGCCCTGCCCCCGTCCGCCGAGCCCGCCGCGTCCGGGGGACCCGCAGCCACGCCCGCCCTGACGCCCCCCGGCACGCTCCGCAAGGCGCCACCCCTGCCCGGTCCCCTGGAAGCACCTCGCAAGCCCCTGAGGACGCCTGCGGACCCGTCCGCGAGCGCGTCCACAGGAACGCCATAGGCGGCACGCAGGCCGTTGGGATCCCCGCGCCCTGGCGTCGCGCACGACACGGACCGACGGAGGCGGGGATCATGGACAGCAGGCGTGGCGAAGCCGGTGCGCACACCAAGGGGAGCGCAGGCAGGGACGGTTGGTTCAGGCGGGCGCGCGGGCCGTGGGCCGAGGCGTGCGCGGTCGTGACGGTCGTCCTCGGCCCGGCCGCGGTCACCGCGTCCGCGCCCGATGGGGCCGACGCGGCACCGACGCACCCCGTGGTCGAGGCCGGGCGGACCCAGGCCGGCCCGCCCGAGGTCCCGGCCCGCCGGCGTCCGGCCCGAGGCGTGCCGCGCGCCGGCCCTCACTCCCTGAAGCGGTCCCAGAGCCGGGGGAAGCGTTCCGCGAGGGCCCGTTCGTTCTCGAAGTCGACCGGTGCGCCGTCCGGTTCGCTGGGCGCGGGGGCGATGCCGAGGTCCGGGGCCACGGTCCCGGTGAGCTGCTCGTACGCCTCGTCCGCCGCGTACCCGAGTTCCTCGCCGTCGCCGTCGATCTCCTCGTCGAAGTCGCCCAGCAGCTCCGCCAGCCCGTCCGGGTCGTGCAGGGCGCCCTCGAAGACCTCCCGGCCCTGGCCGATCAGCCAGCACCGGAAGAAGTCGAACGCGTCGTCGCTGGCGCCGTCGAGCAGCACCCACGCAGCGCCCCACAGATCCCAGCTGTAGGCGCGGTTGTAGCGGGCCTCGAAGTGACGGGCGAAGTCCAGCACCATGTCCGGGTCCAGCTGGAGCAGCCGGTCCACGAGCAGGTCCGCCTGGTCCTCCGGGTCACCCTCGGCGGCCGCGCGGGTGCTGTCGACCAGCTCCCAGAACTCCGTCTCGTCCATCACGGGTCAAGCATCGTGCCTGTGCGCCGGGGGCGCACGCGGAGTGACGCGGATTGTTATCCGCCGTCGCCCTCCGGCGGGTACAGCCCCGCCAGGCGCCGGGCGTCCGCCGCGAAACGGGCCCGCAGCCCCGGCGGCGCGAGCACCTCCGCCTCCGGTCCGAGCGCGGTCAGCTGACCGTGCGCGACCTCCTCGCTCTCCACCGGAAGGGTCACCGTCACCCGTCCCCGCGCGTCCGGGGCACCGGCGCCCGCGAGGGCCTGCCGTGCGGTGACCGGATCGACCGCGTACGGCAGCCTGCGCAGGCCGACCGCCGACAGCCGCACCACCACCTCGGCCCGCAGGATGGACCGCGCGAACTGCTCCGCCCGCCGGTCCCAGAACCCCGGCAGGTCGAACTCCTCGTCCCGCACGAACCGTTCCCCGCCCGCCTCGACCGAGGTGAACCGGTCGATCCGGTACACCCGGTAGGAGTCGGTCTCCGCGACCCGCGCGCACAGGTACCAGACGCCCGCCTTCAGTACGAGCCCGTACGGTTCCAGCTCCCGCCGCACCTGCGACTCGCCGCGCCGGTAGTGCGCGACGACCCGCCGGTCGTCCCACACCGCGTCGGCGAGCGCCGGCAGCAGCGCGGGCGTCCCGGGCTCCGCGAACCAGCCCGGCGCGTCCAGGTGGAACCGCTGGGCCGCGGTCCGGGAGGCGTCGCGCAGCGAGGGCATCAGCGCGGCGGACACCTTCAGCCGGGCGGCACTGGCCGCGTCCGCCAGCCCCATGTCCCGCAGCGCCCCGGGCACCCCGCTCAGGAACAGCGCCTCCGCCTCGCTCCGCCCGAGCCCCGTCAGCCCCGTCCGGTAGCCGCCGACCAGCCGGTACCCGCCCGCCCGGCCCCGGTCCGCGTACACCGGCACCCCCGCCTCCGACAGGGCCTGCGCGTCGCGCATCACGGTCCGCTCGGACACCTCAAGCTCGGCGGCCAGTTCACCGGCGGTCATCGCGGACCGGGACTGGAGCAGGAGCACCATCTTGATGAGTCGGGCGGCGCGCATGACCTCATCATGCCGGGGCCCGCCGGCGGCGAGGGGCCGGTCACGACGAAGGGGCACGGCCGCGGCCGTGCCCCTTCCCCTCGTTCCTGGTCCGCACCGGAGCGCGGCGGTGCCTACAGCCCGTACTTCTCCCGGGCCTCCTTCACCGCGGTCGCCTTGACCTCGCCGCGCCTGGCCAGCTGGGCCAGGGCCGCGACGACGACCGACTCGGCGTCGACGCCGAAGTGGCGGCGGGCCGCGTCCCGGGTGTCGGAGAGACCGAACCCGTCGGCGCCCAGGGAGGAGTAGTCCTGCTCGACCCACTGCGCGATCTGGTCCGGGACCTGGCGCATGTAGTCGGAGACGGCCAGCACCGGACCCTCGGCGCCCTGCAGGGCCCGGCGGACGTACGGGATCCGCTCCTCGCCGCGCAGCAGGGCCGCGTCCGCCGCCATGGCGTCACGGCGCAGCTCCGTCCAGGAGGTGGCGGACCAGACGTCGGCCGCCACGCCCCACTCCTCGGCGAGCAGCCGCTGCGCCTTCAGCGCCCAGTGGATCGCCGTGCCGGAGCCGAGCAGCTGGATGCGCGGGGCGTTGGCCACCACCGTGAGCCCGGCCGACTCCGCAGTGTTGAAGCGGTACAGGCCCTTGACGATGCCCTCGTCGACGCCGGGCCCGGCCGGCTTCGCGGGCTGCGGCAGCGGCTCGTTGTAGACGGTCAGGTAGTAGAAGACGTCCTGGTCCTCGCCCGGGGCGGCCTCGCCGTACATGCGGCGCAGCCCCTCCTTGACGATCGCCGCGATCTCGTAGGCGAACGCCGGGTCGTAGGACAGCGCGGCCGGGTTGGTCGCGGCGATGACCGGGGAGTGGCCGTCGGCGTGCTGCAGGCCCTCGCCCGTCAGCGTCGTGCGGCCGGCGGTCGCGCCGACCAGGAAGCCGCGGCCGAGCTGGTCGCCGAGCTGCCACATCTGGTCGGCGGTGCGCTGCCAGCCGAACATCGAGTAGAAGATGTAGAACGGGATCATCGCCTCGCCGTGCGTCGCGTACGCGGTGGACGCGGCGATGAAGTCGGCCATCGAACCGGCCTCGGTGATCCCCTCGTTGAGGATCTGGCCGTTCTTGGCCTCCTTGTAGTACATCAGCTGGTCGCGGTCGACCGGCTCGTACGTCTGGCCCTTGGGGGAGTAGATCCCGAGCGACGGGAACAGGCTCTCCATGCCGAAGGTGCGCGCCTCGTCCGGGACGATCGGCACCCAGCGGCGGCCCGTCTCCTTGTCGCGGACCAGGTCCTTGACGAGCCGGACGAAGGCCATCGTGGTCGCCAGGTTCTGCGAGCCGGAGCCCTTGTCGAAGGAGGCGAAGGCCTTGTCGGCGGGGGCCGGCAGCGGGGCCAGGGCGTGCGTGCGGCGGGCCGGGGCCGGGCCGCCGAGCGCCGCGCGGCGCTCCTGGAGGTAGCGCACCTCGGGGGAGTCGGCGCCGGGGTGGCCGTAGGGCACCTGGCCGTCGGCGAAGGCACTGTCCGCGATGGGCAGTCCGAGCAGGTCGCGCATCGTCTTGAACTCGTCCACCGTCAGCTTCTTCATCTGGTGGTTGGCGTTCTTCGACGCGAAGCCGGGGCCGAGGGTGTGGCCCTTGACGGTCTGGGCGAGGACCACGGTCGGCGCGCCCTTGTGGTCCAGGGCCGCCCTGTAGGCCGCGTACACCTTGCGGGCCTCGTGACCGCCGCGGGACAGCTGGAAGCACTCGATGATCTTGTCGTCGCTCAGCAGCTTCGCCATCTCGGCGAGCGCCGGGTCCTTACCGAAGAAGTCGGCGCGGATGTAGGCGGCGTCCCGGGTCTGGTACGTCTGCACCTGGGCGTCGGGTACCTCGCGCAGGCGTCGTACCAGCGCGCCGGTGGTGTCGAGCGCGAACAGCTCGTCCCAGGCGTTGCCCCACAGCGACTTGACGACGTTCCAGCCGGCGCCGCGGAACTGGGCCTCCAGCTCCTGCACGATCTTGAAGTTGGCGCGCACCGGGCCGTCGAGGCGCTGCAGGTTGCAGTTGATGACGAAGGTGAGGTTGTCCAGGCCCTCGCGGGCGGCGAGTGCGAGGGCGGCCGTGGACTCCGGCTCGTCCATCTCGCCGTCACCGAGGAACGCCCACACGTGCGAGGAGGAGACGTCCTTGACGCCGCGCGCGGTCAGGTACCGGTTGAAGCGGGCCTGGTAGATCGCCGAGAGCGGGCCGAGGCCCATGCTCACGGTCGGGAACTCCCACAGCCAGGGCAGGCGGCGCGGGTGCGGGTACGACGGGAGGCCGTTGCCGCCGGCCTCCTGGCGGAAGTTGTCGAGGTGCGCCTCGGTCAGGCGGCCGTCGAGGAAGGCGCGGGCGTAGATGCCCGGGGAGGCGTGGCCCTGGATGTAGAGCTGGTCGCCGCTCCCGTCGCCCTCCTTGCCCTTGAAGAAGTGGTTGAAGCCGGTCTCGTAGAGCCAGGCCGCGGAGGCGAAGGTGGCGATGTGGCCGCCGACGCCGTGCTTGCTGCCGCGGGTGACCATCGCGGCCGCGTTCCAGCGGTTCCACGCGGTGATCTTCCGCTCCATCTCCTCGTCGCCGGGGATCGCCGCCTCGGCGCCGGTGGGGATGGTGTTGACGTAGTCGGTCTCGAGGAGCTTCGGCAGCGCGATGCCGCCCGCCTCGGCGCGCTCCAGCGTGCGGCGCATCAGGTACGCGGCGCGGTGCGGCCCGGCCTCCCTGGTGACGGCGTCCAGGGAAGCCCGCCATTCGGCGGTCTCCTCCGGGTCCCGGTCCGGGAGCTGGTCGAGCGCGCTCGGCTGGATGGCGTGGGGGTCGGTCATGTCGCCGCCTTCCTCGGTCGAAGGGGGTTCCCTCATCGGCAAGGGTTCGGGGGTGCCCTAGGTCTTTGGCAGGACAGGGCGGCGGGCCCGGGTGCGGGCCCGTCGGCGACAATAACTCCCTGATCGATGATCGATCAAAGGGGTCGGGGGAAAAACTTCTCGATTTGAGGAAAGTCGGCACGGGGTGCCTCCGGCCATGGCACCGGGTGACGTGATCGGAGGGACGTTTGCGCAGGTGAGGCGGTGTGTGAGCGGGGGTCCGCTCGGGTGTACGCCGGGTGCCGTGGCACTCGCCGTGACACCTCGCGGCTCAGGGCCTGGGCGCGCAGCCGAGGACGTGGGCCTTCACGATCTCCGGGATCCGCGGGTCGCGGCGCCGGAAGGCGGCCACCAGTTCCTCGTGCTCCTCCGCGTACGACTGCTGGACCGTGCCCAGCCAGCGGATCGACAGCGCCGTGAACACCTCGATGCCCAGGCCCTCCCAGGTGTGCAGCAGCACCGAGTTGCCGGCCGCCCGCACCAGCTCGCGGTGGAAGCCGACCGTGTGCCGGACCTGCCCCGTGCCGTCGGCGTTCCTGTCGGCCTCGTACAGCGCCGTGACGTGCGGTTCGAGCGCCGAGCAGTCCGCCGCCAGCCGGTCCGCCGCCAGCTCCGCCGCGATCGCCTCCAGGCCGGCCCGCACCGGGTAGCTCTCCTCCAGGTCGGCCGCCGTCAGGTTCCGCACCCGGACGCCCTTGTTCGGCGCGGACTCGATGAGGCGCAGCGACTCCAGCTCCCGCAGGGCCTCGCGCACCGGGGTCTGGCTGACCTCCAGTTCGGTGGCGATCCGCCGCTCCACGATCCGCTCGCCCGGCTTCCAGCGCCCGCTGACGATTCCCTCCACGATGTGCTCGCGGATCTGTTCGCGCAGCGAGTGGACGACGGGCGCGGTCATGGGAGCTCCTTAAGGGCGTTGACGTTTAGACAATACGGCCGGACCGCCTGTCGGGAGAGGCGCACGGGGGCGCTTTCGCGCAGGTGAGACGAGGCTTACACGCTGCCCGCCGGACGGGCTCGGCAAAGCTCCGGGCCCGCTGCGAACGGCGCGGACCGGCCGCCGCCGCGGTGCGCGCCGACCCTCCTGGGCTGCGGTGTTCCCGGCCCGCGGACGGCCGCGCCGGCGGGCCGGGGTCCCTTGCACACGACGGTGCCCCGTCCGGAGCAGCTCCGGACGGGGCACCGCACAACCCGTGGGGGATCAGAGACCGAGCTCGACCTCGAACTCGCCGGCCTCCAGGATCGCCTTGACGGCCGTCAGGTAGCGGGCCGCGTCGGCGCCGTCCACCAGGCGGTGGTCGTAGGACAGGGTCAGGTACGTCATGTCGCGGACGCCGATGACCGTGCCCTCCTCCGTCTCGATGACGGCCGGGCGCTTGACCGTGGCACCGATGCCGAGGATCGCGACCTGGTTCGGCGGCACGATGATCGTGTCGAACAGGGCGCCGCGCGAGCCGGTGTTGGAGATGGTGAAGGTCGCGCCGGACAGCTCGTCCGGGGTGATCTTGTTGGCGCGGACCTTGCCGGCCAGGTCCGCCGTGGCCTTGGCGATACCGGCGATGTTGAGGTCGCCGGCGTGCTTGATGACCGGGGTCATCAGGCCCTTCTCCGAGTCCACCGCGATACCGACGTTCTCGGTGTCGAAGTAGGTGATCGTGCCCTCGTCGACGTTGATCCGGGCGTTGATGGCCGGGTGGGCCTTCAGCGCCTGGGCGGCGGCCTTGACGAAGAACGGCATCGGGGAGAGCTTGACGCCCTCGCGCGCGGCGAAGGAGTCCTTGGCCTGGGCGCGCAGGCGCATCAGGCGGGTCACGTCGACCTCGACGACCGAGGACAGCTGCGCCTGCTCGTGCAGCGCCTTGACCATGTTGTCGCCGATGACCTTGCGGATGCGGGGCATCTTGACGGTCTGGCCACGCAGCGGGGAGACCTCCAGGGCGGGGGCCTTCTTCGCGGCGGCGGCCGGAGCGGCGGCCGCGGGAGCCGGGGCGGCGGCCTTGGCGGCCTCCGCGGCGGCGAGCACGTCCTGCTTGCGGATACGGCCGCCGACACCCGTGCCCTTGACGGCGCCCAGGTCGACGCCGTTCTCGGCGGCGAGCTTGCGCACCAGCGGGGTGACGTAGGCGCCCTCGTCGGCCGGGGACGCCGCGGCCGGTGCGGCGGCCGGGGTGACCGGAGCCGCAGCGGCCGGCGCGGGGGCCGGAGCGGCCGGTGCCGGAGCGGCGGCGGCCGGTGCCGGAGCGGCCGGGGCCGGGGCCGGGGCGGGCTCGGGAGCGGGCGCCGGGGCCGCGGGAGCGGCCGGGGCGGGCGCGGGGGTCTCGGCGGCGGGTGCCGGGGCCGGGGCGGCGGGGGCCGCGGCGGGGGCCGGAGCGGCACCCGGGGCGCCGATGACGGCGAGCTTGGCGCCGACCTCGGCGGTCTCGTCCTCACCGACCACGATCTCCAGCAGCACACCGGCGACCGGCGCGGGGATCTCGGTGTCGACCTTGTCGGTGGAGACCTCGAGCAGCGGCTCGTCCTCCGCGACCTCCTCGCCGACCGACTTCAGCCAGCGGGTGACGGTGCCCTCGGTGACGGACTCACCGAGCGCGGGCAGGACCACGTCCGTGCCCGAGGCGCCACCGGCCGGCGCGGCCGGCGCCTCGGCGGCGGGGGCCGGGGCGGGAGCGGCCGGGGCCTCGGCGGCCGGGGCCTGCGCGGCGGGGGCCGGAGCCGGGGTCGGCTCGGCGGCCGGGGCGGCGGGGGCGGGCGCGCCGGTGCCGTCGTCGATGATCGCCAGCTCGGCGCCCACCTCGACGGTCTCGTCCTCGGCGACCTTGATCGAGGCCAGCACGCCGGAGGCGGGGGCCGGGATCTCGGTGTCGACCTTGTCGGTCGAGACCTCGAGCAGCGGCTCGTCGGCCTCGACGCGCTCACCCTCGGCCTTCAGCCAGCGGGTGACGGTGCCCTCGGTGACGCTCTCGCCGAGCGCCGGAAGGGTTACGGAAACCGCCATGGTTTCGGTTGCTCCTTACGAAATTGCGGAAGTCTGAGTCGTCGCGTGTGTCGACCGAGGGTCAGTCGTGCGAGTGCAGCGGCTTGCCGGCCAGGGCCAGGTGGGCCTCGCCCATCGCCTCGTTCTGCGTCGGGTGGGCGTGGATGAGCTGGGCGACCTCGGCGGGCAGCGCCTCCCAGTTGTAGATCAGCTGGGCCTCGCCGACCTGCTCGCCCATACGGTCGCCGACCATGTGGACGCCGACCACGGCACCGTCCTTCACCTGGACGAGCTTGATCTCGCCGGAGGTGTTGAGGATCTTGCTCTTGCCGTTGCCCGCCAGGTTGTACTTCAGGGCGACGACCTTGTCCGCGCCGTAGATCTCCTTGGCCTTGGCCTCGGTGATGCCCACGGAGGCGACCTCGGGGTGGCAGTACGTGACCCGGGGGACACCGTCGTAGTCGATCGGGACGGTCTTCAGACCCGCCAGACGCTCCGCGACCAGGATGCCCTCGGCGAAGCCGACGTGCGCGAGCTGGAGGGTCGGGACCAGGTCACCGACGGCGGAGACGGTCGGGACGTTCGTGCGCATGTACTCGTCGACCAGGACGTAGCCGCGGTCCATCGCGACGCCCTGCTCCTCGTAGCCGAGGCCGGCCGAGACCGGGCCGCGGCCGACGGCGACGAGCAGCACCTCGGCCTCGAACTCCTTGCCGTCGGCGAGGGTGACCTTGACGCCGTCGGCGGTGTACTCGGCCTTCGAGAAGAAGGTGCCCAGGCTGAACTTGATACCGCGCTTGCGGAACGCGCGCTCGAGAAGCTTGGAGGAGTTCTCGTCCTCGACCGGCACGAGGTGCTTGAGGCCCTCGATGACGGTGACGTCGGAACCGAAGGACTTCCAGGCGGAGGCGAACTCGACGCCGATGACCCCGCCGCCCAGGATGATCGCGGACTTCGGCACGCGGTCCAGGACGAGGGCGTGGTCGGAGGAGATGATGCGGTTGCCGTCGATCTCCAGGCCGGGCAGCGACTTCGGCACGGAGCCGGTGGCGAGCAGGACGTGCCGGCCCTGGATGCGCTGGCCGTTCACGTCGACGGAGGTCGGGGAGGAGAGCCGTCCCGTGCCCTCGATGTACGTCACCTTGCGGGACGAGATCAGACCCTGCAGGCCCTTGTACAGACCGGCGATCACGCCGTCCTTGTACTTGTGCACGGCCGGCACGTCGATGCCCTCGAAGGTGGCCTTGACACCGAACTGCTCGCTCTCGCGGGCCTGGTCGGCGATCTCGCCCGCGTGCAGCAGGGCCTTGGTGGGGATGCAACCCCGGTGCAGGCAGGTACCGCCGACCTTGTCCTTCTCGATCAGGGCGACGTCCAGGCCCAGCTGCGCCCCGCGCAGGGCCGCGGCGTAACCGCCACTACCACCGCCGAGGATCACTAGGTCGAAAACGGTGCTGGCGTCGTTCGCCACGTCACGTCCTCCATGCATGTGCGCCGTACGCCGGTCAACGGTGACCGCGCGGCGGCTGGTGTCCGGCCGCTCTTCTTCGGCCCTGTGGTGGGGGCCCTGTCCTGCCGAGCCCCATCTTCGCACTTGTCTGAGGTGAACGAGACGCCGGGCTGGGGTGTGAGACACCACACGCGGCGCCCCCGAAGGGGCGCGGGGAACCGTGCGGGAGACCCCCGCCGGCCCGCCGCCGCCCCGCGACGGAACGGACCGGGACCGTGGGCGACGGGACCCCGCCCTACCCGCGCGCGAGGTCCCGTCCCACGAAAGCCGACGTCAGCCGAGGTCGCCCTCGGCGGTCAGCTCCGCCAGCCGCACCAGCGTCCGCACCGCGGAGCCCGTGCCGCCCTTGGGCGTGTAGCCGAACGCGCCGCCCTCGTTGAACGCGGGCCCGGCGATGTCCAGGTGCGCCCAGGTGATGCCCTCGCCCACGAACTCCCGCAGGAACAGACCGGCGACCAGCCCGCCACCCATGCGCTCGCCCATGTTCGCGATGTCCGCGGTGGGGGAGTCCATGCCCTTGCGCAGGTGCTCCGGCAGCGGCATCGGCCACGCCGGCTCGCCGACCTCCTCGGCGGCCTCGTGGATCGCCGTGCGGAACGCGTCGTCGTTGGCCATGATCCCGAACGTGCGGCTGCCCAGCGCCAGCATCATCGCGCCGGTCAGCGTCGCCACGTCGACGATCGCGTCCGGGTTCTCCGCCGACGCCGCCCACAGCGCGTCGGCCAGCACCAGGCGGCCCTCGGCGTCCGTGTTCAGGACCTCGACCGTCTTGCCGCTGTACATGCGCAGCACGTCACCCGGGCGCACGGCCGAGCCGGACGGCATGTTCTCGGCGAGCGCCAGCCACCCGGTCACGTTGACCTCGAGGCCGAGCCGCGCCGCGGAGACGACGGCCGCGAAGACCGCCGCGGCGCCGCTCATGTCGCACTTCATCGTCTCGTTGTGGCCGGCCGGCTTGAGCGAGATGCCGCCCGAGTCGTAGGTGATGCCCTTGCCGACGAAGGCGAGGTGCTTGTCCGCCCCAGGGCTCGTGTACGACAGCTTCACCAGGCGCGGGGTCGCGGCCGAGCCGCCGCCGACACCGAGGATGCCGCCGTAGCCGTCCTTGGCGAGCGCCTTGTCGTCCAGGACCTGGACCTTGAGGCCGTGCTCCTTGGCGGCGCGCTGCGCGATCGCGGCGAACGCGGCCGGAGTGAGGTCGTTCGGCGGGGTGTTGATCAGGTCGCGGGCGCGGTTCAGCTCCTCGGAGACCGCGGTGGCGCGGGCCAGGGCCGCCTTGTGGGCCGCGTCCCGCGGCTTGCCGCCGAGCAGCGTGGCCTCGGCGAGCGGCGCCTTGTCGGCCTTCGCCTTGGCGGAGGAGCCGTTGTCCTTGTAGACGTCGAAGGAGTAGGCGCCCAGCAGCACGCCCTCGGCGATCGCGCCGACGGCCGCCGCGTCCTCGACGGGCAGCGCGAAGGCCGCCTTCTTCGCGCCGTTCAGGGTGCGGGCGGCGACGCCGGCCGCCCGGCGCAGTGCCTCGGCGCCGTAACCGGTGCCGTCGTCGGGCACGGTGCCCAGGCCGACCGCGATGACGAGCGCGGACTTGAAACCTGCCGGGGCGGGCAGCTTGGTCAGTTCGCCCTCGGCACCCGAGGCACCGAGGGTCTCCAGGACGCCGGCGAGCTTGCCGTCGTAGGCCTTGTCCACGGCCTCGGCGCCCGGCGCTACGACCGGGCCCTTGGCGCCCTTGGCGACACCGATCACGATCGCGTCGGCCCGGAGGCCGGGCGCCGCTGAGGTGCTGAGAGTGAGAGCAGTCACGGTGGTGGGATCTCGCTTCCGATGTTGAGTTGCAGTGGCCGAGTGGGTGGGTCGACCGGGCCCGGGAAGCGACCCTAGGCAGTGGCCTCGGGTCGCCGTGTCACCGGGGCCTTCACCCTGTCGGCGAACACCCGGGACGAGACTACGCGTGTACCTGCGTTCGCTCATTCCTTCGGGTGTTCACCCGTCGGTGGCGTCAAGGCCACGTCCGGCCCCGAACGGCCCCCGCCGGGACGCTTTCAGCCGCCCAGGCAGAGCACCACGAGCGCGGTGGTCGCCGCCGTCTCGGCGAGGCATCCGAAGACGTCCCCCGTCACCCCGCCGAACCGCCGCCGGCACAGCCGCAGCAGTGCGTCCGTCGCCGCCTCCGCCGCCACCACCGCGAGCAGCGCCCGCAGACTGTCGGCCGGTCCCACCAGCGCCCCGGCCCCCGCCGCCGCCACCATCACCGCGACCGTGACCGCCGACGCCCCGGCCTTCGGCACCACGCCGGCCACCGCCGCGCCCAGCCCCTCGGGCCGGGCGGCGGGCACGCCGCGCACCGCGGCCAGGGTCATGGCCAGCCGGGCGACGGCCGCCGCGACGACCGCGGTCAGCAGCCCCCGCTGCCACGAGCCGCCGTAGGCCTGGGCCAGCGCGGCCACCTGGCCGAGCAGGACGAGGACGAGCGTGATCACCCCGAACGGCCCGATGTCCGACTGCTTCATGACGCGCAGCGCCTCCTCGGCGGGCTTGCCGCTGCCGAGGGCGTCGGCGGTGTCGGCGAGCCCGTCCAGGTGCAGTCCCCGGGTCAGCACGGCCGGCACCGCCACCGCGGCCACCGCGGCCACCAGCGCGCTCGCCCCGGCCAGCACCAGCAGCGCGCCGACCGCACCCGCGCAGAGCCCGACGGCGAGACCGGCCAGCGGTGCGAGCAGCATGCCGCCGCGGGCGGCCTCGCGGTCCCAGCGGGTCACCTGCACGGGGAACACGGTCAGCGTGCCGAAGGCGAAACGGAGGCCGTCACGCCAGGAAGTCGCAGAGGTCGCAGCCACCGGCGCAGGCTACCCGGTGGTCGGCGGGGCCCGTCCCACGGCCGGGGATAAAGTGCGCACATGGGACATTGGCTGGAGCGGAACGTCGTCGAGCCGGGCAAACTGCCCCTGCTGCTCGCGCTGGCCGCCTTCGTCCTGACCTTCGTGGTCACCCGGGTCATCACCCGGCTGATCCGCGCCGGGAGGGGCCCGTTCGGCAACGTGAAGGCGGGCGGGCTGCACATCCACCACGTGGTCCCGGGCGTCGTCCTCGTCGTCATCGGCGGGTTCGGCGCGGTCGCGGGCGGCCGGCAGGGCTTCGGCGCCGCCCTCGCCGCGGTCGTCTTCGGCGTCGGCGCCGGGCTGGTCCTCGACGAGTTCGCCCTGATCCTGCACCTCGACGACGTCTACTGGACCGAGGAGGGCCGCCAGAGCGTCGAGGTCGTCGTCATCACCGCCGCGATGGTCGCACTGCTGCTCGCCGGGTTCTCGCCGTTCGGCGTCAACGACATCTCGGCCGACGAACTCCAGGACCGCGGCGCCGTCATCGCCAACGTCGTGGCGAACTTCCTCTTCTCGCTCGTCGCCCTGAGCAAGGGCAAGGCGCGGCTCGCGATCTTCGGCGCGGTCGTGCCGTTCGTGGGCCTCGTCGGCGCGGTCCGGCTGGCCCGGCCCGGCTCGCCCTGGGCCCGCCGCTTCTACCCGGGCCGCCCGCGCTCCCGCGCGAGGGCCGAACTGCGCGCCTACCACCACGACCGCCGCTGGGCCCGGTTGAGCAGAACCCTTCAGGACTGGATCGGCGGCAAGCCCGACCGCCCGGAACCGGCCCGGCTGCCCGGCCGCCGCTGACGCCTGGGGCGGCCCAGCCGCCGCCCCGCCACCACCGTCGCGCACAGCGCCAGCACGCTCGCGATGGCCGCCAGGTGCTCCTTGCCCGCGAGGTTGTCCTTCAGCAGCACCTCGGCCACCATCGCCGCCGCCACCACGCCCACGGTGGCGCAGGCGCCGTACCGCCATCCCAGCAGCACCGCGAGCCCGACGACCGCGGCCGACGGGCCGGTGTCCACCACCCAGGCGTCCGAGGCGGGCAGGCCCAGCGGGTGCCGCGGGCCCAGTGCGATGCCGGCGCGGGCGTACAGGGTGCCGGCGAGGGTCGCGACGTAGGCGACGGTGAGGGTCCGCCACCAGCCCAGGCACACCTCCGCGATGCCGAACACGAGCAGGATCTGCGCCAGCGCGCCCCACACCGGCAGGTCCAGCGCCGGCACGAACAGCGAGAGCGGGGTGCGCCGCAGGGCCGTCCAGAGCGGGTCCGCCGCCCGGACGCTCCCGATCTCCTGCACGAACCGGTAGCCCCACGACTGGTTCTGGACGAACTGCAGCAGCGCCGTCAGGCACACCGCCGCCACCGACATCGGCACCGCCCGCAGCCGCCGCTTCGCCAGCGGGCCGCGCACGGTGGCGTACAGCAGACCCCATTCGGCGCGGGCCCAGCGGGCGAGCGGCGTCATCCGGCGGTCCTCATCCGCGCGCGTCCCGGTCGGTGTCCAGGTGCCGCCGGCGCAGCCGTCCCGGCACCGCGGGCACGGCCCCCAGGAACCCCTCCGCGCGCGCCGACGCGAGACCGATGCGCGGCAGGTCCGCGGTCTTCTCGAAGAGCAGGAACCGCGGTTCCCAGATCGGGCGGTACTTGGCGTTGGCCCGGTACAGGGACTCGATCTGCCACCACCGGGAGAAGAAGCTCAGCAGGGACCTCCACAGCCGCAGCACCGGTCCCGCCCCGAGCCGCGCACCCCGTTCGAAGACCGAGCGGAACATCGCGAAGTTGAGCGAGACCTGCGTGATCCGGATCTCCCGGGCCCGCCGCAGCAGCTCGATGACCATGAACTCCATCAGCCCGTTGTCGGAGTCCCGGTCCCGCCGCATCAGATCGAGGGAGAGCCCGCCGGGACCCCACGGCACGAACGACAGCAGCGCCCGCAGCCGGCCTTCCCCGTCCGTGCACTCCAGCATCACGCACCGCCCGTCCCGGCCGTCGCCGAGGCGTCCCAGCGCCATGCTGAACCCGCGCTCGGTGGCGCCGTCCCGCCAGTCGTCGGCGCGCCGCAGCAGGTACGCCATCTCGTCGGCGGGGATGTCCTCGTGGCGGCGGACCCGCACCGAGTAGCCGGCGCGGCCGACCCGGTTGTGGGCCTGCCGGACGGTCCGCATGGCCCGTCCCTCCAGCGTGAACTCGGCGACGTCGACGATCGCCTCGTCGCCGAGTTCCAGCGCGTCGAGACCGTGCCGCGCGTAGACGGTCCCGGCCTCCTCGCTCGCGCCCATCACCGCCGGGATCCACCCGTGCGCCCTGGCCTCGTCCAGCCACGGCACGATCGCGCCCGGCCAGGCCTCCGGATCCCCGATGGGATCCCCTGAGGCGAGGCTGACCCCGCCCACCACCCGGTAGGCGACCGCGGCCTTCCCGGTCGGCGACCACACGACGCTCTTCTCCCGGCGCAGCGCGAAGTACCCGAGCGAGTCCCGTTCGCCGTGCCGCTCCAGCAGTTCCCGCAGCCGCTTCTCGTCGTCCTCGGTGAGCGGGTCGACGGCACGGCGGGAGCGGAACGCGGCGTACAGGACGGCGAGGACGAGCAGCGTGCTCAGCACGTTGACGGAGACGTTCACCCAGTTGGGCGGCGCGATGTACGGGAATCGGGACGGGTCTGCGGAGACCGAGACCAGACGCAGGGTGCCGTAGTGCCAGCGTTCCGCGAACGTCGAACGGGCCGCGTGCGGGGCCTGGTTGGTGACGGTCACCAGGAGGGCGGCGAGCAGCGAGGCGAGCAGGCCGCCGCCGGCCGCGACGGTCGCCGCGAGCCGCGGGTTCGCCCGGTCGCCCTTGGCGTAGAACTCCCGGCGGCCGGCGAGCAGCGCGGCCACGAAGGCGGCGGTCAGCGCGATCGAGACCCAGTTCTGCGGATACCGCCGGATCTCCGGGAACGCCATGGCGAACGCGAACAGCACCAGGAACAGGCCGCTCAGCACGAGGTTGAGGATCCAGGCGGCCCGCTTGCGCCGCCGCATCGTGATCGCGAGGAACGCGGTGAACACGCCGGAGGCGAAGCCGGCCGTCAGCAGGTACGGCGTGAAGAAGTCCTCCTGGTTGTGCCGTCGCACGTCCTGCCCCAGCGACACCCACACCGCGCTGAGGAAGTTGACGAAGGCGACGGCCCGCAGGTACCACACGGCGGAGGTGGCGGCCCGCCGGGAAACCCCGACGGCCCGCCACCGTTCAACGGCAATCCGGACATCTCCCATGGAGAGGGATCATATGGGCGCTCTCGCGGGGAACGCCGTCACACGCACGGACCGCACCGCCGTCGGTGACACCGCTACTCCGCCGGCTTGTCCTCCGCCGCCTCGGCCGCCTCTTCCCCGGCGCGCTCGGGGAGTTCGGCCGCCAGCGCCGCCGCGGACCTGACCAGCGGGAGGGCCAGCAGCGCCCCCGCTCCCTCACCCACCGTCACACCCTGGGCCAGCAGGGGCTCCAGGGCCATCCGGTCCAGCGCCTTCGCCTGGCCCGGCTCCCCGCTGTCGTGGCCGGCCAGCCACCAGTCCGGCGCCCGGAACGCGATCCGCTGCGCGACCAGCGCGCACGCGGCCGCCACCACCCCGTCCAGCACCACCGGCAGCTTGCGGACCGCCGCCTGCAGCAGGAACCCGGTCATCGCCGCGAGATCGGCCCCGCCGACCGCCGCCAGCAGCCGCAACTGGTCGCCGAGCACCGGCCGGGCCCGCCGCAGCGCGTCCCGGATCGCCGCGCACTTGCGCATCCACGCCAGGTCGTCGATGGCCAGCCCGCCCCGCCCGGTCACCACGGACGCGTCGGTCCCGCACAGCGCCGCGATCAGGACGCAGGCCGCCGTGGTCCCGCCGACGCTCACGTCGCCGAGCACCACCAGATCGGTCCCCGAGTCGGCCTCGCCGTCCGCCAGCGCCATCCCCGCGCGGAAGGCGGTCTCGGCCTCCTCCGGGGTGAGCGCGTCCTCGACGTCGATCCGGCCGCTGCCGCGCCGCACCCGGTGCGAGACGACCTCCGCGGGCAGCGACCCGGGGTCGCAGTCCAGGGCCATGTCGACGACCGTCAGCGGCACTCCGAGCCGCCGCGCCAGCACCGCCACCGGGCTGGCCCCGGCGAGGACCGCCCGCACCAGCACGTCGGCGGTGCCCGCGGGCCGCGCGGACACGCCGAGTTCGGCGACGCCGTGGTCACCGGCGAAGAGCAGGACCCGCGGCCGGTCGACCGGCCGTACCGGCACGGAACCCTGCGCGGCGGCCAGCCACTCGCCCAGGTCGTCGAGGCGGCCCAGCGCCCCGGGCGGCACGACCAGCCGCTCCCGGCGGGCCTCCGCGTCACGGCGCACGCCGCCGTCGGGGCGCTCGATCAGATCGGTGAAGTCGTCGAGATTAAGCGAGCTCATTCGCCGAACAGTACCGGCACCGAACGAACGGTTCGGTGCCAGATCGCCCCCACACCCGCACGGCGTCTTGGCAGGCAAGATCGGTATCCCATACGTTCCATTTTGCAGTGGATTGCCTATTGGGAGCCCAGGGAGCCGCCGATGCCGCCCACACCCGAACTCCTGCCGGGCGCCGACCGGTTCCACGAACCGCGCCGCGAGGACTGCCCCTGGTGCGGCTCCGGACGCCTGCGCACCCGGCTGCGCACGCCCGACCTCCAGCACCACCGGCCCGGCACCTTCGCCGTCGACGAGTGCCGCGACTGCGGCCACGCCTTCCAGAACCCGCGCCTGACCGCCGAGGGGTTCGTCTTCTACCACCGGGACCACTACCAGGGCCGGCTGGAGGACCACGCGGACCGCCTGCTCGCCACCCGCGGCGGCCGCCGCAGGCACCGCGCCGCCGCCCGCGCCCTGCTGGCCCTCACGGAGCCGGAGAGCTGGCTGGACGTCGGGACCGGCCGCGCCCACTTCCCGCGCGCGGCCAAGGAACTCTTCACGTACACGTCGTTCGACGGCCTGGACTCGACCCTGCGCGTGGTGTGGGCCCAGGCCGACGGACACGTCGAGGAGGCCCACTGCGGCCACCTGACCGCACCGGACATGCAGGCCCGGCTGCGCGCCCGCTACGACGTCGTCAGCATGTTCCGCCACCTCGAACACGCCCCCGACCCGCGCGCCGAACTCCGCGCGGCGCTCGCGGCGCTGCGGCCCGGCGGTCACCTCCTGCTCGACACCGCCGACCCGCGCAGCGCCTACGGCACCCTGCTCGGCAAGTGGTGGGTCCCCTTCGGCCAGCCCCGCCACCTGCACCTGCTGCCGCCGGCCAACCTGCGGGCCGAACTGGAGGCGCAGGGCTGCGAGATCCTGCGGGCCGACCGCGGCGCCCCGCACATCCCGTACGACATCTCGGCGGCACTCGCGCTGCTGCTGGGCCGCGTGCTGCCCCGGCGGGCGCTGCGCGCGACGGCCCCGCTGGTGGCCGCGGCCGCGGCCGTCGACCACGCGCTGGCCCCGCTGCTGCGCCGCACACCCTTCTCCAACGGCCACCGGATCATCGCGAGGAAGAGACGCTGACGGCCGCGCGGCGCCGGGTGCCTCTACCGCAGGATCAGAGCCTGGCCGGCCACCACCAGCACCACCTGTTCGCACTCGGCCGCGAACGCCGTGTTCAGGCGGCCCAGTTCGTCCCGGTAGCGGCGTCCCGACGCCGTGGCCGGGACGATGCCCGAGCCCACCTCGTTGGAGACGGCGACCACCGTCCGCCCGGTCGAGCGCACGGCCTCCGTCAGCTCCCGCACCCGCTCCCGCAGCGCCTTCTCGCCGCCCGACGCCCACTCCGTGTCGTCCCACGCCCCGACGGCGTCCATCGCGTCCGTCAGCCACAGCGACAGGCAGTCCACCAGCAGCGGCGGCCCGTCCTGCGCCAGCAACGGCACCAGGTCGCACGTCTCGGTCGTCCGCCACGACCCCGGCCGCCGTTCCCGGTGCACGGCCACCCGCGCCGCCCACTCGGTGTCCCCGCCGCGCGTGCCGCCCGTGGCGACGTAGAGCACGTCGGGGAAGGACTCCAGCCGCCGTTCGGCCTCCACGGACTTGCCGGACCGCGCCCCGCCGAGCACCAGCGTGCGGCGCGGCACGTCGGGCACGTCCTCGTACACCCCGACCGTCAGCGTCGTGCCGTCCGGCACCGCCCGCGCCCCGGCCGCCGCCAGCCGCCGCCGCATCTCCGGCCCCGGCGGCACGTCGTGGTCGAGATGGACGGCGACGACGTCGGTGGCCGGACCCACCGCGCCCACCGCCCGCAGCCGCGCCAGCGCGTCGGGCCGTCCCACGACGTCCAGGAGCGCCATGTCGTACGACTCCGAGCCGCCGTTCTCCAGTCCGGCCGGCGCACCGCCCGGCGGCAGGTACAGCATCCGCTGCTCGTCGGGTCCGGTCACCGCGTACCCGGTGCCGCCCGCGTCCATCGCCAGCGCCCGCACCCGGTGCCCGGTCAGCAGCGTCAGCTCCCGGCCGTCCGGCACCCGTACCGGCTGCGGCAGCCCGGTGGGCACCTCGACGGCGGGTCCGTCGTGCGGATGCGACAGCAGCACCTGCCGTACACCGGTGAGGGACCGTCCGGCCCGCGCCGCCGCGAACGCCGCGCCCGGCGTCAGGTCGAGCAGCAGCGTGCCGTCCACGAGCACCGAGGCGGCGGCCCTGGCGTCCTCCCCGACGGCGCGGGCACAGGCCGCGCAGGGACAGTCCGGGCGGGGCAGGCCCGCGGGGGCGCCGGTACCGAGCAAAGTCACTTCCACGGACCGATTCTCACCCGTCCTGACGGTTCCCGCTCCGGCCGACGCCCCGTGCGACGTGCCGCGTCAGGGGCGCGGGAAGCGGTGCGACCCGCCGCCACCGGCCCACGGCCGAGCCCGCAACCAGCAGAGTTTTCGGCGCCCCGCTTATACGATGCACCAGTTGGATCAAAGGAGGCCTACATGGCGGCATGGACGTGGCGGTTCGAGAAGGCCGACGGGACGGAGGTCCAGCCCGCGGTGGAGCCAGAGGAGTTCACCACCCAGGGCGACGCCGAGTCGTGGATCGGCGAGCACTGGAAGGACCTGCTGGCCGGCGGCGCCGACCAGGTGCGGCTCTACGAGGACGCCACCGAGATCTACGGCCCGATGAGCCTGCACGCGAACGAGTCCTGAGAGGTGCCGGACCGGGGCGGCTCCGCACGGGGCCGCCCCGCCGTCACTGCTCTCCCAGCGTCACGTCCACGGTGCGTTCGACACCCTCGCGGGTGAAGGTCACCGTCGTCCGCTGCCCCGGCCGGTCCGCGGCGAGCGACTCCGCCAGAGAGGTGATGGTGGTGACGTGGTCGCCGCCCAGCCCGGTGATGATGTCCCCGGCCCGGATGCCCGCCCTGTCCGCCGCGTCCCCCTGTTTCACCGTCACCACGGCCACCCCGGCGGGCTGGTAGTCCGCGTCGACGACGGTGCGCCCGCTGATGCCGAGCGCGGCCCGCCCCGAGTCCGTGACCTTGCCCTGCTTGATGATCTGGTCGGCGACCGTCTTCACCATCGACCCCGGGATGGCGAACCCGATCCCGGGCGCCGCGCTGCCGCCCAGGTCCGGATCGCTCGCGGCGAGCGTCGGGATGCCGATGACCTGGCTGTCCAGGTTGACCAGGGCGCCGCCGCTGTTGCCGGGGTTGATCGCGGCCGACGTCTGCACCATGTTCGGGATGGTGGCGCCCGTGCCGCCGCCCTCCTGGTTCTCGCTGACGGTCCGTCCGGTCGCCGACACGATGCCCTCGGTCACGCTGGACGACAGCCCGAGCGGCGAGCCCATGGCCAGCGTGATCTGCCCGACCTCGACCTTCTCGGTGTCCCCGAAGGACGCCGCCTTCAGCCCGTCCGGTTTCCTGTCGAGCCTGAGCACCGCCAGGTCCTGCTCGGGATAGGAGTAGACGAGCGTCGCGGTGAGCGGTTCCTCGCTGTTGGCGGTGGTCACCTTGAACTTCTTCTCGCCCTGGACGACATGGGCGTTGGTGACGATGTGTCCGTCGCCGTCGTAGACCACACCGGACCCCAGGTCCTTGCTGGCCTGGATCTGCACCACCGACGGCAGGACGTCCTTGATCACCTTCTGGTACTGGTTCTGCAGTTCGGACGCCGCCGCGGGGACGGCCGCCGCCCGTGCGGTCGAGCGGTCCCCGGCCGGGGAGCCGGCGGCGGAACAGGCGCAGAGCAGGGCGAGACAGCAGGAGCCGAGCGCGGCGGCCGTACGCGGGATCCGGCGGGTACGGGAAGCGTCCATGCCCCCGAGTCTCGCCGCGGGGTGCCGGTCCGGCGCGTGCTGCTGACCCGAACGGGCAGCGTGCGGCGGGTTCAGCCGCGGACCCCGCACAGATGCAGCAGCGCCGCGACCGCGCGGTAGGGATCCGTCCGCCCGGCCCGCTCCTCGGCCGCCAGCAGCGTCTCCAGATCGGCGGGTGCCGCGGCGCCGTCCGCGGCCGTGTCCGTGAACACCCGTACGCCGTACCAGGAGTGCAGCGGCGCCCCGATGCCCGCGAGCGCGGCGGTGACGGCCGCCAGCCGGTCGGCGCGCACGTCCAGGCCCAGCCGGTTGCGGTAGGAGACGGTGTCGAAGGCGCCCAGCGCCCCCGCCCAGTCACCGCTCAGTCCCGGCCGCATCGCCAGCGCGTCCGCGTTGCGCACCAGCAGCGACAGCAGCCCGCCCGGCGCCAGCATCCGGGCCAGCCCGGCCAGCAGCGCGTCCGGCTCCTCGACGTACATCAGCACACCGTGACAGAGCACCAGGTCGAAACCGCCCGGCAGGAAGTGGACACCCGTGTCCCGGCCGTCGCCCTCGACGATCCGCACCCGCTCGCGGATGCCCTCCGGCTCACCGGCCAGGGCCTCACGCGCGGCGGCGATCATCGCCGGTTCCCGCTCGACACCGGTCACCTGGTGCCCGGCACGGGCCAGCCGCAGCGCCTGCGTGCCCTGGCCCATCCCGACGTCCAGCACCCGCAGCCGCTGCCCCACCGGGAACCGGCCGGCTATCTGCTCGTCGAGCTGCCGGGCGACCAGCTCTTGTCGTACGACGTCACGCAGTCCGCCCAGCTTCTCCAGCCAGGCCTTCGCCGCACCCCCGGTGAACGGCTCTGCGCTCAGGGCCGCTCTCCGCGCTTGACCTGCGGCTTGGGCAGCCGGAGCCGACGCATCTGGAGGGAACGCATCAGCCCGTAGGCGACGGCGCCCTTCCTGTTCTGGTCGGGGAAGCGCTCGGTGAGGCGCTTGCGCAGCCGGATGCCGCTCACCGCCGCGTCGAGCACGATCAGCACGATCACCACCAGCCACAGCAGCAGCGCGATGTTCTTGATCGCCGCGTTGTTGACGACGCTCATGACCAGGATGATCACGGCCAGCGGCAGGAAGAACTCCGCCATGTTGAACCGCGAGTCGACCCAGTCGCGGGCGAACTTGCGGACCGGGCCCTTGTCACGGGCCGGCAGGTACCGCTCGTCGCCGGTGGCGAGCGCCTGGCGCTGCCGCTCCATGGCGGCGCGCCGGTCCTCCCGCTGACGCTTGGCGGCGTCCTTGCGGTTGGTCGGCGTGCTGGCCACGCTGCGACGCTGGGTCTGGGCCGCACTGCGCTTGGGCGTGGGCCTCCCCTTGGGCGCCTGTGGGTCACGGGTCTGCTTGGAGTCGGTCACCGCCGCCTTGTCGGCGGGGGCCTTCTCTTCCTTGGCACGGCTACGGAACACAAAACCCAAGGGTACGGGGTGGACACGTGTGGGCCCTAGTCCGGCGGGGAACGATCCCGCAACGCCGGACGTCTCCATGGGGGACAGAGGGGACGTTGCAGACGCTTCGCTCGGGGTCGCTCTCCTACCTGTGCCGGAGCGCGAACGTCGGCAGTCGTCCTTGGGGATGAGCGCATCGGTCCCCGAACAGTGCGGTAATGGAGGCAGGGCCCGTACTGTGGGTTCTGTCGCAGGATCTGTGAGCTGGAGTCCGTCAGAAGGGGGCGCGCGAAGCCCATGAGCGGTGTCATGAAGCGTATGGGGATGATCTTCCGCGCGAAGGCGAACAAGGCCCTGGACAGGGCCGAGGACCCGCGCGAGACCCTGGATTACTCGTACCAGAAGCAGCTCGAACTGCTCCAGAAGGTGCGCCGCGGGGTTGCGGACGTCGCCACCTCCCGCAAGCGGCTCGAACTCCAGCTGAACCAGCTCCAGCAGCAGTCCTCCAAGCTGGAGGACCAGGGCCGCAAGGCGCTCGCGCTCGGCCGCGAGGACCTCGCCCGCGAGGCGCTGTCCCGCCGCGCCGCGCTCCAGCAGCAGGTGACCGACCTGGAGACCCAGCACTCCACCCTCCAGGGCGAGGAGGAGAAGCTCACCCTCGCGGCCCAGCGCCTCCAGGCCAAGGTGGACGCCTTCCGCACCAAGAAGGAGACCATCAAGGCCACCTACACCGCGGCCCAGGCGCAGACCCGCATCGGCGAGGCCTTCTCCGGCATCTCCGAGGAGATGGGCGACGTCGGCCTCGCCATCCAGCGCGCCGAGGACAAGACGCAGCAGCTCCAGGCCCGCGCCGGCGCGATCGACGAACTGCTCGCCTCCGGCGCCCTGGACGACCCGACGGGCATGGCCAAGGACGACATCGCCGCCGAGCTCGACCGCCTCTCCGGTGGTACGGATGTGGAGCTGGAACTCCAGCGGATGAAGGCCGAGCTGGCCGGCGGTCAGCCGCAGCAGGCCATCGAGGGCGGCGCCGGCCAGGAACGGCAGGCGCAGCAGCCGCAGGACACCCCGCGCTTCGACAAGCAGTAGCCGACGCCTGGAGGGCGACATGGCCGACATGGTCGTAAGGATCATGGGGGAGGGCCAGGTGAGGCTGGCCGACAGCCACCTCACCGAACTGAACAGGCTGGACGACGAACTCCTCGCGGAGACGCAGTCCGGTGACGAGGCGGCCTTCCGCCGCACCCTGACCGCCCTCCTGGACAAGGTCCGGGAGCTGGGCAGCCCGCTCCCGGACGACGCCCTGGAACCCTCGGACCTGATCCTCCCCTCCCCGGACGCGAGTCTGGAGGAGGTCAGGGCACTCCTGAGGGACGACGGCCTGATCCCGGGCTGACCCGGAGCACCCGGACGAAGGCGGACTCGTACCCCCGCCCCCCCGGCCCCCCCGTCCACCCCGCCCGGGGCCCGCGGACGAAGGCCGGTCCCGCGCACGGTCAGCCCGTCCGGCGGGTGAGGACGAGGCCGTTCGGGCCGAAGCGGGGGTGCGGGGGCGGCGGTGCCTGCGAACGGCGCCCGCGGCGGCGGGCCGAACCGGCGGTTCCGGCGCACCCGGACCCGCCGTACTGTTCACACCGTGAGCCCCTTCGAAAGAGCCCGCTGCCGCGTCGGCGCCCACCCGCTCGCGGTGGACGCGGTCGTCGCCGCGGGCGCTCTCGTGTGCATGGTCGTGAGCTCCTTCGCCGTCCCGCACGGCGCGCACGGCGTCGCCTGGGGCATCCGTGCCCCGGACCCGCTCAGCCTGGTCCTGATGACACTCGCCGCCGTCGCCCTGGTCTTCCGCCGGCACGCCCCGAAGACGGTCCTCGCCGTCACCGGCGCGGCCTCCGTCGTCGAATGCGTCACCGGCGACCCCCGCGCGCCCGTCGCGATGGCGGCCGTCGTCGCCCTCTTCACCGTCGCCGCCACCACCGACCGCCGCACCACCCTGCGGGCCGGCCTGCTCACCATGACCGTGCTGACCACCGCCGCGATGGCCGCGGGCCCGCTGCCCTGGTACGCCCAGGAGAACCTCGCGATCTTCGCCTGGACCGGCATCGGCGCCACCGCGGGCGACGCGGTGCGCAGCCGGCGGGCGGTCGTCCAGGCCATCCGGGAGCGGGCCGAACGCGCCGAGCGCACCCGCGAGGAGGAGGCCCGCCGCCGGGTCGCCGAGGAACGGCTGCGCATCGCCCGGGACCTGCACGACGTCGTCGCCCACCACATCGCCCTGGTCAACGTGCAGGCCGGCGTCGCCGCGCACGTCATGGACAAGCGGCCCGACCAGGCCAAGGAGGCCCTCGCCCACGTCCGCGAGGCCAGCCGCTCCGCACTCAACGAACTGCGCGCCACCGTCGGCCTGCTCCGCCAGTCCGGCGACCCCGAGGCCCCCACCGAACCCGCGCCCGGCCTGCACCGCCTCGAAGAGCTCGCCGACACCTTCCGCAACGCCGGCCTCCAGGTCGAGGTGGCCCGCGCCGACCAGGGCACCACCCTGCCCGCCGCCGTGGACCTCGCCGCCTACCGGATCATCCAGGAGGCCCTGACCAACGTGCGCAAACACGCGGGGCCGGCGGCCAAGGCCGAGGCCAGCGTCGTGCGCGTCGGACCGCACATCGAGGTCACGGTCCTGGACGACGGTCCCGGCGAGGGCGCGGAGTCGGCCGCCACCGAGGGCGGCGGCCACGGCCTGCTCGGCATGCGCGAGCGCGTCACCGCCCTGCGCGGCACCCTCACCACCGGCCCCCGCTACGGCGGCGGCTTCCGCGTCCATGCGATCCTGCCCGTCAAGACCGACACCGACGACCGTACGGACCGCCGCACGGGCGCCCTGGGGGATTCCGCATGACGATCCGTGTCCTGCTCGCCGACGACCAGGCACTGCTGCGCAGCGCGTTCCGCGTGCTCGTCGACTCCGAGCCGGACATGGAGGTGGTCGGTGAGGCCTCCGACGGCGCCGAGGCGGCACGGCTGGCCGGGGAGACGGCGGCCGACGTCGTCCTGATGGACATCCGGATGCCGGGCACCGACGGTCTGGCCGCCACCCGGATGATCAGCGAGGATCCCTCCCTGGACCGGGTCCGGGTGGTCATCCTGACCACGTTCGAGGTCGACGACTACGTGGTCCAGGCGCTGCGCGCCGGTGCCTCCGGCTTCCTCGGCAAGGGCAGCGAACCCGAGGAGCTGCTGAGCGCCATCCGGGTCGCCGCCGGCGGCGAGGCCCTGCTGTCCCCGGCCGCCACCAAGGGCCTGATCGCCCGGTTCCTCGCCCAGGGCGACGACGGCGCCGACGGCCGCGACCCGGCCCGCGCCGAGCGGCTGGACGCCCTCACCTCACGCGAGCGCGAGGTGCTGGTCCAGGTCGCCGGAGGGCACTCCAACGACGAGATCGCCGAGCGCCTGGAGGTCAGCCCGCTGACCGTGAAGACGCACGTCAACCGGGCCATGGCCAAGCTGGGCGCCCGGGACCGGGCGCAGCTCGTCGTGATCGCCTACGAGTCGGGACTGGTCCGCCCGCGGACGGACTGACCTCCACCCGCGCGTACTCCACCGGGAGTACGAGCCCGGTGAAGGACGGCACCCAGGGCCTACGGGACCGGGGCCGCGGATGGGCGAGGGTGGTGGGGTGGGCGCTCACAGGTGCCCCCCTGTGCCGCTCGTCCGTCGCTCTCGCGCACCGCTCCGCAGCCCCGCGCACAGCAGCTCACCGAAAAGAGACCCTGACCCATGTCCTGGCTGTCCCGATTCAGCCTCGCGCAGCGGGCCCTGATAGGCCTCATGTCCCTGATCGCGCTCGTCTTCGGAGCGATCGCGATCCCCCAGATCAAGCAGCAGCTGCTGCCCACCATCTCCCTGCCCATGGTGTCCGTGATCGCCCCCTACCAGGGCGCGCCGCCGGACGTCGTCGAGAAGCAGATCGTCGAGCCGATCGAGAACAACCTCGAAGGCGTCGACGGCGTCACCGGCGTCACCTCCACCGCGAGCGAGGGCAACGCCGTGATCATGGCGTCCTTCGACTACGGCAACGACACCAAGCAGCTGGTGGCCGACGTCCAGCTGGCCGTCAACCGCGCCCAGCTCCCGGCCGACGTCGACCCGCAGGTCATCTCCGGCTCCACCGACGACATGCCGACGGTGGTGCTGGCCGTCACCTCAGGCCGGGACCAGCAGGCCCTCGCCGACCAGCTCGACAAGACGGTCGTCCCGGACCTGAAGGGCATCGACGGCGTGGGCCGCGTCCAGGTCACCGGCGTGCGCGACCTCCAGGTCACCGTCACCCCCTCGGACGCGAAGCTGGCGCGGGCCGGCCTGACGCCCGCCGCCCTCGCCCAGACGCTCCAGGCGGCCGGCGCTACCGTGCCGGCGGGCTCCTTCGACGAGGGAGGCGCCAACCGCACCGTCCAGGTCGGCGGCGGCCTCACCTCGCTGGCGCAGATCAAGGACCTGAGGGTCGCGGGACAGGGCGGCACGAAGCCCGTGCGCCTCGGTGACGTGGCCACGGTCGAGGAGCGGGAGGCCCCGGCCGACTCGATCACCCGCACCGACGGGCGTCCCAGCCTCGCCGTGAACGTCACCATGGACCACGACGGCAGCGCCGTCTCCATCTCGAACGCGGTCAAGGACAAGCTGCCGAAGCTCCGTCAGGACCTCGGCTCCGGCGCGACCCTCACCGTGGTCAGCGACCAGGGTCCCGCGGTCTCCAAGTCCATCAAGGGCCTGACCACCGAGGGCGCCCTCGGCCTGGTCTTCGCGGTCCTGGTCATCCTGGTCTTCCTGGCCTCGGTCCGCTCGACCCTCGTGACGGCGGTCTCCATCCCGCTGTCGGTGGTCCTCACGCTCATCGTGCTGTGGACCCGCGGCCTCTCCCTCAACATGCTCACGCTCGGCGCGCTCACCATCGCCATCGGCCGGGTCGTCGACGACTCGATCGTGGTCCTGGAGAACATCAAGCGCCACCTCGGCTACGGCGAGGAACGCCAGTCCGCGATCATCGGCGCGGTCCGCGAGGTGGCCGGCGCGGTCACCTCCTCCACCCTCACCACGGTCGCCGTCTTCCTGCCGATCGGGCTGGTCGGCGGCATGGTGGGCGCCCTGTTCGGCTCGTTCAGCATCACCGTGACGGCCGCGCTGCTCGCCTCCCTGCTGGTCTCCCTGACGGTCGTGCCGGTGCTGTCGTACTGGTTCCTGCGGGCCCCGAAGGGCACCCCCGAGGACGCCGCGCAGGCCCGTCGCGCGGCCGAGGCGAAGGAGGCCGACAGCCGGCTCCAGCGCGCCTACGTGCCCGTCCTGCGCTTCGCGACCCGGCGCCGCCTGACCAGCGTGCTGATCGCCGTCGTGGTCCTGGTCCTCACGTTCGGCATGGCCGGGCTGCTGAAGACCAACTTCTTCGACCAGGGCGACCAGGAGGTCCTCACCGTCAAGCAGGAGCTGAAGCCGGGCACCAGCCTGGCCGCGACCGACGCGCAGGCCAAGAAGGTCGAGAAGCTGCTCGCCTCCGTCGACGGGGTGAAGGACTACCAGGTCACCATCGGCTCCTCCGGCTTCATGGCGGCCTTCGGCGGCGGCACCGACACCAACCAGGCGTCGTACTCCGTGATGCTGGACGACGCGAAGTCGTACGACACGGTGCAGACCGCCATCGAGGACGGCCTGCACAGGCTCCCGGGCGTCGGCACGACCACGGTGTCGGCCGGTGACGGCTTCGGCAGCCAGGACCTGAGCGTCGTCGTGAAGGCGGCCGACGCGGACGTGCTGCGCAAGGCCTCCGAGCAGGTCCGGGCCGCCGTCGCGCAGCTCGACGGCGTCACCGACGTCACCAGCGACCTCTCCCAGAGCGTGCCGCGCATCTCGGTGAAGGCCAACTCCAAGGCCGCCGCCGCCGGGTTCGACGACCAGACGCTGGGCGCCGCCGTCACCCAGGCGGTCAAGGGCACCACGGCCGGCAAGGCCACCCTCGACGACACCGAGCGCGACGTCGTCGTGAAGTCGGCGAAGCCCGCCGAGACCCTCGCCCAGCTGCGCGCCCTCAAGCTCGGCCCGGTCCGGCTCGGCGACATCGCCACCGTCAAGGTGGTGGACGGGCCGGTCTCGATGACCCGGATCGACGGCCAGCGCGCCGCGACCGTCTCCGCGAAGCCGACCGGTGACAACACCGGAGCGGTCAGCAGCCGGCTCCAGTCGAAGATCAAGGCGCTGAAGCTCCCCGCGGGCGCGACGGCCTCGATCGGCGGCGTCACCTCCGACCAGGACAGCGCGTTCAGGAACCTGGGCCTGGCGATGCTGGCGGCGATCGCGATCGTCTTCATGCTGCTGGTGGCGACCTTCCGCTCACTGGTCCAGCCGCTGATCCTGCTGGTCTCCATCCCGTTCGCGGCGACCGGCGCGATCGGCCTGCTGGTCGTCACCGGCACCCCCATGGGCGTCCCGGCGATGATCGGCATGCTGATGCTGATCGGCATCGTGGTCACCAACGCGATCGTCCTGATCGACCTGGTCAACCAGTACCGGCGCCAGGGGTACGGCGTGGTCGACGCGGTGATCGAGGGCGGCCGGCACCGGCTCCGCCCGATCCTGATGACCGCGCTGGCGACCGTCTTCGCCCTGCTGCCGATGGCGCTCGGCGTCACCGGCGAGGGCGGCTTCATCGCCCAGCCGCTGGCGGTGGTCGTGATCGGCGGTCTGATCACCTCCACGCTGCTCACCCTGCTCCTCGTCCCGACGCTGTACGCGATGCTCGAACTCCGCAAGGAGCGCCGGGCGGCGAAGCGGGCGGCGAAGCGCGGCGGCACGGACGCGGACGCCGCGCCGAAGGCGGAGGAGCCGCAGCCCGCGGGCGTGTGACGCGCCCGCGCGCGGCCGCCCGAACGCCGCCGCGCCCGACGGCCGGTTCCCGGGACACCTCCGGGAACCGGCCGTCGTCGACGGCGGCGTTCAGGCCGTTCCGTATGCTGGCGCCGCGAACCGCACGACGGGGAAGGGGACTTTCGGCGTGCCGCTGCACAAGGACGACCCGAGATCCCTCGGCGGGTACCGGCTGGCCGACCGGCTCGGGGCCGGCGGCATGGGCATCGTCTACTGGGGCCGGTCGCGCTCCGGGCGCGAGGTCGCCGTCAAGGTGGTGCACGCCCACTACGCCGGCAACCCGGTCTTCCGGGCCCGGTTCCGGATGGAGGTCGAGGCCGCCCGCCGGGTCAGCGGCGCCTTCACCGCACCCGTCCTGGACGCCGACCCGGACGCGCGCACACCCTGGATGGCCACCCAGTACGTGCCCGGCCCCTCCCTGGCCGCCCGGATCCGGGCCCAGGGCGCGCTGCGCCCCACCGAACTGCGGCCGCTGGCCCTCGGCCTGGTGGAGGCGCTGCGGGACATCCACCGGGCCGGGGTCGTGCACCGGGACCTGAAACCGGCCAACGTCCTGATGGCCGACGACGGTCCGCGCGTCATCGACTTCGGCATCTCCCGGGCCGCCGAGGACCACCACACCCTCACCGAGACCGGGCAACTGGTCGGCACCCCGCCGTTCATGTCGCCTGAGCAGTTCACCGACGCCCGTACGGTCGGCCCCGCCTCGGACGTCTTCTCGCTCGGCGCGCTGCTGGTGTACTGCGTCACCGGACGCGGCCCCTTCGACGCCGACAGCCCCTATCTGACCGGCTACCGGGTGGTCCACGACGAGCCCGTCCTGGACGGCGTGACCGGCCCGCTGCGCGCGGTCCTGCGAGGCTGCCTGGCCAAGGAGCCCGCCGCCCGGCCCGGACTCGACGAACTGGCCCGGGAGTTCGCGGCGGCGCTGCCGGAACCCGCGCCCGACGAGCCGCACACGACGACCCTGCGGCCGCTCTCCGCGCGGCCCGGCACCGCGCCCTCGCCCGGCGACACCACCGGACCGTTCCCCGGCCGCCGCCCGCGCCGCCGCGCCCCGCGGGTGCTGCTCGCCGCGGCCGCGGCGACCGCCCTGGCCCTCACCGGCTCCTTCCTGCCCGGCCCCTGGAACGCCGACGGCGGGACGCGCACCGGCTCGCCGGCGGCCCCCGGATCCCGCTGGGGCACCCTCCCCGACGGCTGGAAGCCCTGGCAGACGACGGTGTCCGCGACCGCCGAACAAGGTGTCAGGAAGGCCCCGGGCCACGAGGGCGACACCTCGCCCTCCTGCGTCTCGGACGGCTCCTCCGTCTACTGCGGCGGCACCGCCCTGCTCCCCACCCGGGTCGACGCCACCACCGGCCGGACGCTGTGGCGGGCCGGGATCGCGCCCTCGGGCGTCCCGGCCGACCGCTACCTCACCACCGTCCTCGGCGTGGACCACGGCCGGGTCCTGGTCGAACTGCAGATCACCGGCGGCGACGGAGCGGGACAGGCCCAGAGCGTCATGGCGCTCGACGCCGCCGACGGCGCCAGGCTCTGGTCCCGCGCGGTCCGCACCGACAGCCTCGGCTCGGCCTACGCCGACGGGGTGACCCTGACCCAGGAGGGCGACGGCAGCGCCGTCACCGTCCGCTCGGCGCGCGACGGCAGCCTGCGCAGGACCGTGCCGGTGCCCCGGGGCTGGCTCTGCTCGCCGCTGTCGGCCGGGGACTTCCCCTACGTGGACTGCGGCGACCAGACGGACGGCTCGCGGGCCACGAGGTTCTTCGCCGTCGACCCGGCCGACGGCCCGGTGCGCACTCTGGACTCGCCCGCCCAGACCGGCAGTTTCGTCGGCAGGCTCGGCAAGGAGCTGGTCTTCCTTGAATCGGACGACCAGGACGTGAACAACGGCCCCGACCTGATCTACACCCGCATCGTGCGGGCGGACGCGGAGACCGGCAGGCGGTCGGTGACCGAGCTGCCCGAGCACTACCGGGGCGGGCTGCCCACCCTGGCCCGCGGCACGCTCTACCTCGCCACCTCAAGCGGCCTGGTCACCGCCTTCTCCCCGACCACCGGGAAGAAGCTGTGGAACAGCCACACCACCCTGGAGACGCCGGGCCAGGCCTCGGTGGACCCGAGCGGCCGCACGCTCTACATGGCCGGCGCGAGCGGCCGGGTGGCCGCACTGGACACGGCCGGGGGCACGGTCCTGTGGGAGTCCTCGGCCCGCGCGGAGGTGCTGGGCAACAGCGGCCTGCTGCCCACGGTCTGGTTCAACCGCGGCGCCCTGGTCCTGTCGACCTCCGACGGCACCGTCTTCACCCTCGACCCGGCACACCCCGAGCGGAAGCCCGTCTCGGGGTGACGCCGGGCGGTACGGCTACGGCAGCGCCAGCATCCGCTCCAGGGCGAGCTTGGCGAACGCCTCGGTCTCCCGGTCGACCTCGATCCGGTTGACCAGGTTGCCCTCGGCCAGCGACTCCAGGGTCCAGACCAGGTGGGGGAGGTCGATGCGGTTCATGGTGGAGCAGAAGCAGACCGTCCGGTCGAGGAAGACGATCTCCTTGTCCTCGGGGGCGAAACGGTTCGCCAGGCGGCGGACCAGGTTCAGCTCGGTGCCGATCGCCCACTTGGAGCCGGCCGGCGCGGCCTCCAGGGCCTTGATGATGTACTCGGTGGAACCGACGAGGTCCGCGGCGGCCACCACCTCGTGGCGGCACTCCGGGTGGACCAGGACGTTCACGCCCGGGATGCGCTCGCGCACGTCCTGCACCGACTCCAGCGAGAAGCGGCCGTGCACCGAGCAGTGGCCGCGCCACAGGATCATCCTCGCGTCGCGCAACTGCTCGGCCGTCAGGCCGCCGTTCGGCTTGTGCGGGTTGTAGAGCACGCAGTCGTCCAGGGACATCCCCATGTCCCGCACGGCGGTGTTGCGGCCCAGGTGCTGGTCGGGCAGGAACAGCACCTTCTCGCCCTGCTCGAAGGCCCACTCCAGGGCCCGCTGCGCGTTGGACGAGGTGCAGATGGTGCCACCGTGCCTGCCGGTGAACGCCTTGATGTCCGCGGAGGAGTTCATGTACGAGACGGGCACGACCTGGTCGGCGATCCCGGCCTCGGTCAGCACGTCCCAGCACTCCGCGACCTGTTCGGCCGTCGCCATGTCGGCCATCGAGCAGCCGGCGGCCAGGTCGGGCAGGACCACCTTCTGGTCGTCCGAGGTCAGGATGTCGGCGGACTCGGCCATGAAGTGCACACCGCAGAAGACGATGTACTCGGCCTCCGGGCGGGCGGCCGCGTCCCGGGCCAGCTTGAAGGAGTCGCCCGTGACGTCGGCGAACTGGATGACCTCGTCGCGCTGGTAGTGGTGGCCGAGTACGAAGACCTTGTCGCCGAGCTTCTCCTTGGCCGCGCGGGCGCGCGCGACCAGGTCGGGGTCGGACGGCGAGGGCAGGTCGCCGGGGCATTCGACACCCCGCTCGCTCTTCGGGTCGGCCTCGCGGCCGAGCAGCAGCAGGGCGAGCGGGCTCGGCTGTACGTCGAGCTCCGTGGTCTGGGCGGTGGTCACGACACGCACCCTTTCTACTTTTCGTCGTTCTGACGTTATCTATCATAACCGCTTCACGTCACTTTGACGAAGGCCATTGTGTCCATGTGACGTGAATCCCGGCCCCGCGCGGGAGGGTTGCGGGGGAGCGGTGACGGGGTGCCGGCCCGGTGGTGGCGGGGCGGCTGTGGGGTGGCCGACAGACCGCTGCGCGTGACTTCGGGCGTGTGCGAGCATGAAGAAGTAGAGAAAACGCGAGAACGCCGATGCCGGCCCGGAATGAAACAGCGGACCCGCCGGTTGCACTCGTCGGCAAGCAGTCTCCGTACAACCCGGGAGAGATGTAGATGTCCGTATCGGACGAGACCAGCACCGCCACCGACGGCATCATCCTCAGTGACGCCGCCGCGGCCAAGGTGAAGGCCCTGCTCGACCAGGAAGGCCGTGACGACCTCGCGCTGCGCGTCGCCGTCCAGCCCGGCGGCTGCTCCGGCCTGCGCTACCAGCTCTTCTTCGACGAGCGTTCCCTCGACGGGGACGTCGTCAAGGACTTCGGCGGCGTCAAGGTCGTGACCGACCGCATGAGCGCCCCGTACCTGGGCGGCGCGTCGATCGACTTCGTCGACACCATCGAGAAGCAGGGCTTCACGATCGACAACCCGAACGCCACCGGCTCCTGCGCCTGCGGCGACTCCTTCAGCTGAGCCGTCGGCACGGCGAGCGGCACGAAGGCGGCGGTCCCTCCTGGTGAGGGGCCGCCGCCTTCGTCCGTCTCAGCGCACCTGCGGGTCCAGCGGGGTCGCCTTCTCCTTCGCGACCGCCCGGCCGTCCGCGCCGACCACCTTCCGGCCGTCCAGCGGCGCGTGCAGCCGCACCGTCTTGTGGTACTGCTTGGCGATCATGACGCAGACCTTGTCCGGCCAGGGCGTCGCGGTCACCTCGACCGTCACCTGCCGTGCGCTCTCGTCCGCGGTGACCGCGTAGTCGGCGCACACCCCGCCGGTGAAGGCGACGGTCAGATCACTGCCGTCGGCCGTGTAGCCGTCCACCCTCACGTCCTTCGGGGCGCCCGGGGACGAACTCGGCGCCGGTGAGGCGGTGGAGGCCAGGTACGCCGGGTCCACCGCCGGATAGGTGACGGTGTACGGGTCCGCCGCGCCGCGCACCCGGAACAGCCAGGACGGCACCAGCGTCTGCCGGCCGCCGACGGAGTGCGCGGCCAGCCCGAACACCGCGCCCTCGACCACGGCCGAGGAGGCGGACGGCGAGGACGCGGAGCACGGCTGCTCCAGCCGGTCCTTGAGCGGTACGGAGCTCGCGCAGCCGCCGATCCCCATCCGGTGGTCGGACCGCGGCGCCGCGTTCATCAGGCCGAGCGTCCTTGTGGCGCTCAGCACCGGATACGTGTCGCCCTTGACGGGCGTGGCGAGCATGCCGTTGCCGCCGACGACCTCGCCCTTGCCGCCGACGGTGAGCCCGGTCGTCCAGCCGTGGGTGGGCAGCCCGCCCACGACCGGGTCGGCGTTCACCGCCCGCTGGGCGCCCATGACCTGGCTCGCGTCGAGTTTCGCGCCGCCCTGGCCGAGCGCCTCGAGAACCGGTGCGGCGGCCTTCTCGGCGACGGCGACGCTCACCGGCGCCGGGGCCGGTGCCCCCGGGTCCCGGCCGCACACCGGTCCGGCCTTGCAGTTGTCGGTGCCGGGGGCGTAGCGGGTGTACGTCCAGATCCCCGGGGCGTCTTTGTTGACCTGGAGGCTGCCGCCGGAGCCGTCGTGGTCGGTGCCGACCTTCCACACCCGGCCCTCGGCGACCGGCGCGCCCTCGACCCCGAGCGCCTTCGCCAGCGCGGCCACCCTGTCCGCGGGGACCTCGCCGGCCGGCCGGTACACCGCGGCCGAGCCGGGCCCGTCCGGGAGCTTTCCGTCCGCCCGGTAGGTCGTGCCGTAGGGATCGGGTTCGCCCGGCGCGATGCCGTTGCCCGCGGAGGAGTGGCCGTCCAGGGCCAGCGGCGGGGGAGCGGAACCGCCGGACGCGCCCGCCCCCGCTCCGGTCCCGCCGCCGGAACCGCCGCTCGCGGCGACGTAGGCCCCGCCCCCGCCGGCCAGCAGCACGGCGACGGCCACGGAGGCGACGATCAGCGGAGACCGGCGCCGTACGGGACGGCCGGGCTCGTCCCCGGGCCCCTCGCCCGCACCGGAGAGGGCCGTCACCTCGGCGTTGTCGTGGGTCACGTCCTGAGCGGAGGCGTCCTCCGACGCCGGGGCCCTCTCGGAGGTTGCCGGGGTTGCCGGGGTTGCCGGGGTGGTCGCCGGGTCGGCGGCGGCCGGCGACCCGGCGTCGTCCGCGGGCCGGGGGCTCCCGGTGTCGTCCGCGGTGGCGTCCGGGGCCGTCTCCGGTGGCGCCTCCGGGGCGCTCGTTTCCCGCGCGGGACGCGCGGTGGGCTCGGTGGTCTCGGCGCCGGGTGCCCGCGGCGCGTCTGCCGGCTCCCGGGGCTCCACGGGCTCCCCGGTGCCACCCGCGGCCGCGTCCTCGTCGTTCTCGGGTCGCTCGCTCTTCACCGCATCGCTCCTCGCCGCGTGTCGTATCGCGCCTCCCCTTCACGGGGGACGGCGATGGGACGCGGGAGGGGAGCGCGCGGTTCCCCGTGAACGCGCCGGGCGCGTCAGTCCCCGTAGTCGGACATCGCGTCCAGCAGCCTGGCGGACTTCTTCGGCACGGTCACCCCGTGGATGAGCGACGGCGGCACCGGACGGGCGTCGCCGTGCTCGGGAACCGCCCAGTGCGGGGCCATCCGGGCGCAGTCCCCGCGCAGCGACGCGAGGTCGCCGTCGAGGTCGGCCGGAGCGGGAGCCTGGACCTTGAGGTTTGTCATGAACGAACCGTATGCACGCCCGGGGCCGCGAAGAAAGATCTACTATCGGGTAGTTTTGGCACCTTCAGAGCCCCCGGTCGACCCGGTAGCGTTAACTGTCATTCACGCCTCCCCTCAGGAGAGTCCCAGCCGTGCGCATCGCAGTCACCGGCTCCATCGCCACCGACCACCTCATGACCTTCCCCGGCCGCTTCGCCGACCAGCTCGTCGCGGACCAGTTGCACACGGTCTCGCTGTCGTTCCTGGTCGACAACCTGGACGTACGGCGGGGCGGCGTCGGCGCGAACATCGCGTTCGGCATGGGACAGCTCGGCACCCGCCCGGTCCTGGTCGGCGCGGCGGGCTTCGACTTCGACGAATACCGGGCCTGGCTCGACCGGCACGGCGTCGACACGGACTCCGTCCGCATCTCCGAGACCCTGCACACCGCGCGCTTCGTGTGCACGACCGACGCGGACCACAACCAGATCGGCTCCTTCTACACGGGCGCCATGAGCGAGGCCCGGCTGATCGAGCTGAAGACGGTGGCCGACCGGATCGGCGGCCTCGACCTGGTCCTGATCGGCGCGGACGACCCGGAGGGCATGCTCCGCCACACGGAGGAGTGCCGGGCCCGCGCCATCCCCTTCGCCGCCGACTTCTCCCAGCAGATCGCCCGGATGAACGGCGACGAGATCCGGATACTGCTGGACGGCGCCACCTACCTCTTCTCCAACGAGTACGAGAAGGGCCTGATCGAGACCAAGACCGGCTGGAGCGACGAGGAGATCCTCGGCAAGGTCGGCCACCGGGTCACCACGCTGGGCGCCCGCGGGGTGCGCATCGAGCGGGCCGGCGAGGAGGCCATCGAGGTCGGCTGCCCCGACGAGGAGCGCAAGGCGGACCCGACCGGCGTCGGCGACGCGTTCCGCGCCGGGTTCCTGTCCGGGCTCGTTTGGGGTGTCTCGCTGGAGCGGGCGGCCCAGGTGGGCTGCATGCTCGCCACGCTCGTCATCGAGACCGTGGGCACCCAGGAGTACCAGCTGCGCCGCGGCCACTTCATGGAGCGGTTCACCAAGGCGTACGGGGACGAGGCAGCCGAAGAGGTGCGCGGGCACCTGGTCTGACGTCGCCGGACGACGGGCGCGCGCGGGAGCTGGTCGCACGGTTCCCCCGCGCCCCCGACGACGTGCCTCAGCCGACCCGGCGCACCAGGTACGCCGTCCCCTTCTCCGCCGCCTCCTCGCCCACGTACTCCTGGCCCCGCATCTCGCACCACGCCGGGATGTCCAGGCGCGCGGCCTCGTCGTCCGAGAGCACCCGGACCAGGCCCCCCACCGGCACGCTCCCGATGACCTTCGCCAGCTCGATGACCGGGATCGGGCACCGCTTGCCCAGGGAGTCCACGACGACCTCCGCCGCCCCGACGGCCGTCGTCACCGGCGGGGCGTCCAGCTTCTCCCGCACCCCCGCCACCACCCCCGGCAGCACGTCGAGGAAACGGTCGACGTCCGCCTCGGCGGCCCCCGGTGGCAGCGACACCCGCACGTTCCCCTCGCTCAGCACGCCCATCGCCCTGAGCACATGGCTCGGTGTCAGCGTGCTGCTCGTGCAGGAGGATCCGGAGGACACGGAGAAGCCCTCGCGGTCCAGCTCGTGAAGCAGGGTCTCCCCGTCGACATAGAGACAGGAGAAGGTGACGACACCCGGCAGCCGCCGGTCCGGGTCGCCCACCACCTCCACGTCCGGCACCGCCTGCGGCACCCGCGTCCGGATCCGCGCCGTCAGTTCCCGCAGCCGTACCGCCTCCCGCTCGGCCTCCGCCCGCACCGCCCGCAGGGACGCGGCCGCCGCGACGACCGCCGGCAGGTTCTCGAAACCGGGCGACCGGCCCGATTCCCGCTCGTCCGAGGCGCCTTGGGGAGCGAACCGCACCCCCTTGCGCACCACCAGCAGCCCTACCCCGCTCGGCCCGCCCCACTTGTGCGCGCTCGCGGTCAGCAGCGACCAGTCGCCCTCGACGGGTCCCCACCCCAGCGACTGCGCCGCGTCCACCAGCAACGGCACCCCGGCCGCCCGGCACGCCTCGGCGACGGCCGCGACCGGCTGCACGGTGCCCACCTCGTGGTTGGCCGACTGGAGGCAGGCGAGCGCGGTGTCGGACCGCAGGGCGTCCGCGTAGGAGTCGGGGTCCACCGCGCCCGTCCGCCGCACCGGCACCCGGGTCACCGTCCCGCCCTCCGCCTCGAACACCTCGGCCGAATGGAGTACGGAGGAGTGTTCGACGGCTGACACGATCAGGTGACGTCCGGTGCGCCGGCGGCCGGCCAACGCCCCGCCGACGCCGGTGTGGACGGCCCGTGTTCCGGACGGGGTGAACGTCAGTTCGTCCGCCCGGCAGCCGACCGCCTCGGCGGCCGCCTCCCGCGCGGCGTCCAGCAGCATCCGGGCCCTGCGGCCCTCGCGGTAGAGCCGGGAGGGATCGGCCCACCCGTCGTCCAGGGCGGCCAACAGCGCCTGCCGGGCGACGGGATGGAGGGGTGCAGCCGACGCTGCGTCGAAGTAGGACACACGGCAACGTTAAAACGTCCCCGAGTGCGGCGACCCGGGGGTGTCGGGGGCACCCCCGGCCGAAGGCTCGGGGAGGAGCGGCGCGACGAGGCACGTGGCACCCCCACTCGCCACACAAACCGCTACAACCCGAGCTATTGGGCGTGCTTTCCCACCCCTACGGGGTGACCCGCGGCGCGTATGACCCCCTCCCCGCGAACCCCCTAACGGCGTCGGCTAGGGTTTGGTCCGCATAAACATCCAAACCCTGCCCGACGCAGGGCGGCGACCGACCAGCCAGAAGGCCGCAGCCGAACCGCGCGGGCGAGACTCTCGGGAAGGCGCTACGTGAGTCCCAACGGCTCCGACCGCTCGCCGCGGCGCCCGATGCGGCGGAAGCTGCTGCAGGCTATGACCGCGGGCCTGGTCCTGGCATCCGCTACCGGATGCACATACAAGGACTTCCCCCGCCTTGGTATGCCCACCCCCACCACGGAAGAGGCTCCGCGGATCCTCTCCCTGTGGCAGGGCTCCTGGGCCGCCGCGCTCGTCGTCGGCGTGCTGGTGTGGGGTCTGATCATCTGGAGCGCCATCTTCCACCGGCGCAGCCGCACCAAGATCGAGGTGCCGGCCCAGACCCGGTACAACATGCCGATCGAAGCGCTGTACACGGTGGTTCCGCTCATCATCGTCTCGGTGCTGTTCTACTTCACCGCGCGTGACGAGACGAAGCTGCTCAGCCTCACCGACAAGAAGCCCGACGTCACGGTCAACGTGGTCGGCTTCCAGTGGAGCTGGGGCTTCAACTACATCACGCCCGTCGACGGTGTCCCCGGCGACGCGAAGACCGACGCGAACCTGGCCGCCATTCCGGACCGGTTCAAGAAGGAGTTCCCGGCCGCTGCCGGCGGCGTCTACGACGTCGGCACGCCGGGCGTCAAGAACCCGCAGACCGGCAACCCCGGTCCGACGCTCTGGCTCCCCAAGGGCGAGACCGTCCGCTTCGTCCTCACCTCCCGTGACGTCATCCACGACTTCTGGGTGGTGCCGTTCCTGATGAAGATGGACGTCGTCCCGGGCCACACCAACGCCTTCCAGGTGACCCCCAATCAGGAGGGCACCTTCCTCGGCAAGTGCGCCGAGCTCTGCGGCGTCGACCACTCCCGGATGCTGTTCAACGTGAAGGTCGTCTCTCCTGAGCGCTACCAGCAGCACCTCAAGGACCTCGTCAAGAAGGGGCAGACCGGTTACATTCCCGCCGGCATCGCGCAGACGAGCCACGAGAAGAACCGGGAGACGAACAACCTGTGAGCATCCTCAACGAACCCCAGGGTGCCGCGGCTGAAGGCTCGTACGCTGACGAGCTGCCGGTCAGGCGCAAGCAGCCCGGCAATGTCGTGGTGAAGTGGCTGACGACCACCGACCACAAGACCATCGGAACGCTCTATCTGGTCACCTCGTTCGCGTTCTTCCTGATCGGTGGAGTGATGGCGCTGCTCATGCGCGCCGAACTCGCTCGCCCCGGTCTGCAGATCATGTCGAACGAGCAGTTCAACCAGGCGTTCACGATGCACGGCACGATCATGCTGCTGATGTTCGCGACGCCGCTGTTCGCGGGCTTCACCAACTGGATCATGCCGCTCCAGATCGGCGCGCCCGACGTCGCGTTCCCGCGGCTGAACATGTTCGCCTACTGGCTCTACCTGTTCGGCTCGACCATCGCGGTCGGCGGCTTCCTCACCCCGCAGGGCGCGGCCGACTTCGGCTGGTTCGCGTACTCGCCGCTGTCGGACGCGGTCCGCTCGCCGGGCATCGGCGCCGACATGTGGATCATGGGTCTGGCCTTCTCCGGCTTCGGCACCATCCTCGGCGCGGTCAACTTCATCACCACGATCATCTGCATGCGCGCACCGGGCATGACGATGTTCCGCATGCCGATCTTCGTGTGGAACGTGCTGCTGACCGCCGTCCTGGTCCTGCTCGCCTTCCCCGTCCTCGCCGCCGCGCTGTTCGCGCTGGAGGCGGATCGGAAATTCGGGGCACACGTCTTCGACGCGGCCAACGGCGGAGCGCTGCTGTGGCAACACCTCTTCTGGTTCTTCGGACATCCAGAGGTGTACATCATCGCGCTGCCGTTCTTCGGCATCATCTCCGAGGTCATCCCGGTCTTCTCCCGCAAGCCGATGTTCGGCTACATGGGCCTGATCGCGGCGACCATCGCGATCGCCGGTCTGTCCGTGACGGTGTGGGCGCACCACATGTACGTCACCGGCGGTGTGCTGCTGCCGTTCTTCTCCTTCATGACGTTCCTGATCGCGGTCCCGACAGGCGTGAAGTTCTTCAACTGGATCGGCACCATGTGGAAGGGGTCACTGAGTTTCGAGACCCCGATGCTGTGGGCCACCGGCTTCCTGATCACCTTCACCTTCGGTGGTCTGACCGGTGTCATCCTGGCCTCGCCGCCGATGGACTTCCACGTCTCGGACTCGTACTTCGTGGTGGCCCACTTCCACTACGTGGTCTTCGGCACGGTCGTCTTCGCGATGTTCTCCGGCTTCCACTTCTGGTGGCCGAAGATGACGGGCAAGATGCTCGACGAGCGTCTCGGCAAGATCACCTTCTGGACGCTGTTCGTCGGCTTCCACGGCACCTTCCTGGTCCAGCACTGGCTGGGCGCCGAGGGCATGCCGCGCCGGTACGCCGACTACCTGGCGGCCGACGGCTTCACCACGCTGAACACGATCTCCTCGATCAGCTCCTTCCTGCTCGGCCTGTCGATCCTGCCGTTCCTCTACAACGTCTGGAAGACGGCCAAGTACGGCAAGAAGGTCGAGGTCGACGACCCGTGGGGCTACGGCCGCTCGCTGGAGTGGGCGACCTCCTGCCCGCCGCCGCGGCACAACTTCCTCACCCTGCCGCGGATCCGCAGCGAGTCCCCGGCGTTCGACCTGCACCACCCTGAGATCGCCGCCCTGGAGCAGCTGGAGCACGGCCACGCCGCCGCCGCTGTCGCGGGCAGCAAGGAGGCCGGCAAGTGAAGATCCAGGGCCGCATGTTCGTGTGGCTGAGCGTCTTCGTCCTCGCCATGGCGATCGTCTATGGCGTGTGGTCGAAGGAGGCGGCCGGTACCACGGCGCTCTTCATGGCCTTCGGCCTGTGCATCATGATCGGCTTCTACCTGGGCTTCACGGCCTCGCGGGTGGACGCCGGTGCCCAGGACAACAAGGAGGCCGACGTCGCGGACGAGGCCGGCGAGGTGGGCTTCTTCAGCCCGCACAGCTGGCAGCCGCTCGCCCTCGGTGTCGGCGGCGCGCTCGCCTTCCTCGGTGTCGCGGTCGGCTGGTGGCTGCTGTACTTCTCGGCGCCCATCATCATGATCGGCCTCTTCGGCTGGGTGTTCGAGTACTACCGCGGTGAGAACCGCACCCAGTAGGCACGTACCGAACGCACCGGGAGCCCGGATCCTCCGTCAGGAGGGTCCGGGCTCCCGGCGTTGCGGGGGCGGCTCCCGCCTTCGGCGCAGTGGCGTCACCCGTACGGGTCATCCGGCATGCCGGTCCCGAAAACCTCTCATAACGTGACCATATGAGTCAGACTCCGTGCGCCCGCACCGTCGTCAGCTGCGCCCTGCTGGTGACCGCCCTCGGAGCGGGCATCACCGCTTGCGGATCCAGCGGCAACCCACTGTCGGAGAAGCCGCACGACGCGGCGGACCAGATCTCCTTCAACACCCCCACCGGCGCCGGGAAGCGGGCCGATCCCGACAAGCCGCTGGAGGTCGTCGCCAAGAACGACGAGGACCGGATCACGGACGTCACGGCCCAGGACGCCACCGGTCGCGTCGTGGCGGGCGAACTCGACGCCGACGGGCGCCGCTGGCACAGCACCTCCCCGCTGGCCGCCGACGCCCACTACACGGTCCAGGTGAGCACCGAGGACGAGGACGGCGTGCCGGGCCGCAAGACCCTCACCTTCGACACCAGCAAGCCCACCACGCAGCAGCGGCTGAAGGTCACCTTCGGCCCCAAGGCGGGCGAGTACGGCGTGGGCCAGCCCGTCACCGCCCAACTCGACCAGCCCGTCAAGGACAAGGCCCAGCGGGCCGTCGTGGAGCGCGGCCTGCGGGTCGACTCGGTCCCCGCCGTCGAGGGGTCCTGGTACTGGGTGAGCGACAAGGAGCTCCACTACCGGCCCAAGGACTACTGGCCCGCGCACGCCACCCTCCAGGTGCGCAGCAACCTGGACGGCATCAGGATCAGCGACCGCCTGTGGGGCGGCGCGGCCGCGCCCCTGAAGCTCACCACGGGCGACAAGCTCCTCGCCGTCACGGACGCCGGCGCCCACCAGATGACGGTCTACAAGAACGACAAGGAGATCAACCAGATCCCCATCACCACCGGCAAGCCGGGCTTCGAGACCCGCAACGGCGTCAAGGTCGTCCTGGAGAAGCAGTACTTCGTACGCATGCGCGGTTCCACCGTCGGCATCGCCGAGGGCACCTCGGACTCCTACGACCTGCCGGTCTACTACGCCACCCGGGTGACCTGGTCGGGTGAGTACGTGCACGCCGCGCCCTGGTCGGTGGGCTCCCAGGGGTACGCGAACGTCAGCCACGGCTGCACCGGCATGAGCACCTCGAACGCCGAGTGGTTCTTCGACGCCTTCCACCCGGGTGACCTGGTGAAGGTCGTCAACTCCAACGGCGAGGAGATGGAGCACTTCGGCAACGGCTTCGGCGACTGGAACCTGTCCTGGAAGGACTGGCGGGCCGGCAGCGCCCTCACCGGCGGCACCCAGACCACCCAGAACCCCCAGAACGCGGCCCGTCTGCAGCCCGCGTCACTGTGAGGGGCCAGGGGCGCGGGGCGGCGCCCACGTCGCGGCGGCCGCCCCGTGGGCACCGGCGGCCCCCACGGGCCCGCGACCGCGCAGGCACCGCGCCCCGGCCTCCCCTAGGCGCTCTGCAGCCTCCGCTGGCGCAGCAGGGCGGCCAGCGAGGCCGCGAACTCCACCGGGTCCACCGGCAGCGTCACCGCCGCGTCCGCGCGGCTCCAGGTGGCCAGCCAGGCGTCCTGCGGCCGGCCGATCAGCAGCAGCACCGGCGGACAGTTGAACACCTCGTCCTTGATCTGCCGGCACACGCCCATGCCCCCCAGCGGCACGGCCTCGCCGTCCAGCACGCAGACGTCGATGCCGCCCTTGTCCAGTTCGGTGACGACCGCCTGGGGCGTCGCGCACTCCACGAACTCGACGAGGGGCACATCGGGGGCCGGGCGCCGGCCGGCGGCCAGCCGGACCTGCTCGCGGGTGTTGGAGTCGTCGCTGTAGACCAGCACCGTGGCGGTCGGCTGCATTCTTCCTCCGAGGCGTCAGCGTCGTACGGACAGGACCGATGCGCCGGATGCTACTCCCCCGGACACCTCGTCAACACCTGTTGGAACACCGCTTCGATGGGCCATCCGGGCAGTACACACGGTGCGGACACCCCGAACGGCACCCCCCGGAGTGAGCGCGAGATAAGCGACCGACATAATGTCGGTCGTGGCGACAGCAACGACAGTAGAAACCGGGCACGCGCACCCGTCGGTCAATCGGCCGAACCTCACCAGCGTCGGAACCATCATCTGGCTGAGTTCCGAGCTGATGTTCTTCGCGGCCCTCTTCGCGATGTACTTCACCCTGCGATCGGTGACCGGTCCGGATCACTGGAAGGAGATGGCGAGCCATCTCAACATTCCGTTCTCCGCGACCAACACGACGATCCTGGTGCTCTCCTCCCTGACCTGCCAGCTCGGCGTGTTCGCCGCCGAGCGCGGGGACGTGAAGAAGCTCCGGGGCTGGTTCATCATCACCTTCGTGATGGGCGCGATCTTCATCGGCGGTCAGATCTACGAGTACACCAACCTGGTGAAGGAGGACGGCATCTCGCTCTCCTCCGACCCGTACGGCTCGGTGTTCTACCTGACCACTGGCTTCCACGGCATGCACGTGACGGGCGGCCTCATCGCCTTCCTGTTCGTTCTCGGCCGCACCTACGCGGCGAAGCGCTTCACGCACGAGCAGGCGACCGCGGCCATCGTCGTGTCCTACTACTGGCACTTCGTCGATGTCGTCTGGATCGGCCTTTTCGCCACGATCTACCTGATCAAGTAGCCGGGGCCGGCTCCACGCGCTGCACAAGCGCACCACCCAGAAGCATCGACGCAGAAGATCCTGACACCGGGGTAATCCGTGAAAAAGCTCTCCGCACGACGACGCCATCCGCTGGCGGCGGTCGTCGTCCTACTCTTTGCGCTGGCGGCCACTGGGGGGCTGTACGCCGCGTTCGCGCCCGCGGGCCGGGCGCAGGCCGACGAGACCTCCCAGTCCCTGACCATTGAGGAGGGCAAGAAGCTCTACTCGGTCGGCTGTGCCAGCTGCCACGGCACCGGCGGTCAGGGTTCGTCCGACGGCCCCAGCCTGGTCGGCGTGGGCGCCGCCGCGGTCGACTTCCAGGTCGGCACCGGCCGTATGCCGGCCGCCACCTCGCAGGGCCCGCAGGTCGTCAAGAAGAAGAACATCTACAGCCAGGCCCAGATCGACCAGCTCGCGGCGTACATCGCCTCGCTGGGCGCCGGTCCCCAGGTGCCCACCAAGGAGCAGTACGGCCCGGGCGGCGCCGACATCGCCGCCGGCGGCGAGCTGTTCCGCACCAACTGCGCGCAGTGCCACAACTTCGTGGGTGCGGGTGGTGCGCTGACCAAGGGCAAGTTCGCGCCGACCCTGCAGGACGTCGCCCCGAAGCACATCTACGAGGCCATGCAGACGGGCCCGCAGAACATGCCGTCCTTCCCCGACACGACGCTGTCCGAGAAGAACAAGAAGGACATCATCGCGTACCTCGACGCGGTCAACAGCTCCAAGACGACGAACCCCGGCGGTCTCGACCTGGGCGGCCTCGGGCCGGTCAGTGAGGGTCTGTTCGCCTGGATCTTCGGTCTCGGCGCCCTGATCGCCGTCGCCGTCTGGGTCGCCGCTCGGACCGCAAAGGCCAAGAAGTCATGAGTAGCCAAGAGATTCCAGAAGAGAACCTGCCCGCTGGGCAGGGACACGCGCACGGTGCCGTGAGCGTCGCGGACGAGAAGGACCCGTTCGCCGACCCCGGTCTGCCGCCCCACGAGCACCGGATCCAGGACATCGACGAGCGGGCCGCCAAGCGGTCCGAGCGCGTCGTCGCCCTGCTGTTCACGGTGTCGATGCTGGCCACCGTCGGGTTCATCGCGTCCTACGTGACGATCCCGAAGGACAAGTCGATCTTCGTCTTCCCGCTCGGTCACATCAGCGCGCTGAACTTCGCGCTGGGCCTGACCCTCGGTGTGGCGCTGTTCTGCATCGGCGCGGGCGCGGTCCACTGGGCCCGCACCCTGATGTCCGACGTGGAGGTCGCCGACGAGCGGCACCCGATCGAGGCGAGCCCCGAGGTCCGCGCCAAGGTCCACGCGGACTTCAAGCAGGGCGCCAAGGAGTCGGCGCTCGGCCGGCGCAAGCTGATCCGCAACACGATGTTCGGCGCGCTGACCCTGGTCCCGCTCTCCGGTGTCGTGCTGCTGCGCGACCTCGGCCCGCTGCCCGGCACCTCGCTGCGGCACACGGCGTGGTCCAAGGGCAAGCTGCTCGTCAACATGAACACCAACGAGCCGCTGCGTCCCTCCGACGTCGCCGTCGGCTCGCTGACCTTCGCCAAGCCCGAGGGCGTCGAGGAGTCCCAGGAGGACTTCCAGAACGTGATGGCGAAGGCGGCCCTGATGATCATCCGGCTGCAGCCGGACAACATCAAGGACAAGCGCGAGCTGGAGTGGTCCCACGAGGGCATCGTGGCCTACTCGAAGATCTGCACCCACGTGGGCTGTCCGATCTCGCTGTACGAGCAGCAGACCCACCACGTGCTCTGCCCGTGCCACCAGTCCACCTTCGACCTCTCCGACGGTGCCCGAGTGATCTTCGGCCCGGCCGGTCACGCCCTGCCGCAGCTGCGCATCGGTGTGAGCGAGGAGGGCTACCTCCAGGCGCTCGGCGACTTCGAGGAGCCCGTCGGTCCTGCTTTCTGGGAGCGCGGATGAGCACTACGACGAACGACGAGACCCGCGCACGCGGGAAGGCTCCGGCCGGCGAGCGTGTCGCCGACTGGGCCGACGGACGGCTCGGGATCTACTCCCTCGCCAAGTCCAACATGCGCAAGATCTTCCCCGACCACTGGTCGTTCATGCTGGGCGAAGTGTGCATGTACAGCTTCATCATCATCATCCTGACGGGTGTCTATCTGACGCTGTTCTTCCACCCGTCGATGAACGAGGTGACGTACCACGGCAGCTATGTCCCGCTCCAGGGGCAGATGATGTCGGAGGCGTTCAACTCGACCCTGCACATCTCCTTCGACGTGCGCGGTGGCCTGCTCATCCGGCAGATCCACCACTGGGCCGCGCTGATCTTCCTCGCGGGCATGTTCGTGCACATGATGCGCGTGTTCTTCACGGGCGCCTTCCGCAAGCCGCGTGAGATCAACTGGATGTTCGGCTTCCTGCTGTTCGTCCTCGGCATGTTCACCGGCTTCACCGGCTACTCGCTCCCGGACGACCTGCTCTCCGGTACCGGCGTCCGCTTCACCGAGGGCGCCATCCTGTCGACGCCGATCGTCGGCACGTACATCTCGTACTTCCTCTTCGGCGGCGAGTTCCCGGGCCACGACTTCGTGGCGCGGTTCTACTCGATCCACATCCTGCTGCTGCCGGGCATCATGCTCGGCCTGATGGTCGGCCACCTGATCCTGGTCTTCTACCACAAGCACACGCAGTTCGCGGGTCCCGGAAAGACCGAGAAGAACGTCGTCGGCATGCCGCTGCTGCCGGTCTACATGGCCAAGGCCGGAGGCTTCTTCTTCCTGGTCTTCGGTGTCATCGCGGCCATCGCGGCGACCACCCAGATCAACCCGGTGTGGGCCATCGGCCCCTACCGTCCGGACCAGGTGTCCACCGGCGCCCAGCCCGACTGGTACATGGGCTTCGCCGAGGGCCTGATCCGGTACATGCCGGGCTGGGAGATCAACTTCTGGGGCCACACGCTGGTCCTCGGCGTGTTCATCCCGCTCGTCCTGTTCGGACTGGTGCTGGGCGTCATCGCGGTCTACCCGTTCATCGAGTCCTGGGTCACCGGCGACAAGAGCGAGCACCACATCCTGGACCGGCCGCGCAACGCCCCGACCCGTACCGGGTTCGGTGTCGCCTGGGTGACCGTGTACATGATCGGGCTGGTCGGTGGTGGCAACGACCTCATCGCCACCCACTTCCACCTGTCGATCAACGACGTGACCTGGTTCGTCCGGATCTTCTTCTTCGCCGGACCGGTCATCGCGTTCATCGTCACCAAGCGGATCTGCCTCGGCCTGCAGCGCCGGGACCGCGAGAAGGTGCTGCACGGTCGCGAGACCGGCATCATCAAGCGGCTGCCGCACGGTGAGTTCATCGAGGTGCACGAGCCGCTCAGCCAGGAGCAGCTGCACACCCTCACGGCCCACCACCAGTACGAGCCGGCCGAGGTCGGCGCGGGGGTCGACGAGAACGGTGTCGAGCGCAAGATCAAGGGGTCCGAGAAGCTCCGCGCCAAGCTGAGCAGCGCCTACTACGGCGAGGACAGCCAGATCCCGAAGCCCACCGTCGAGGAGTACAAGGAGATCACGAGCGGCCACGGCCACCACTGATCGACCGCGTCGCCACACGACGGCCGAAGGGCCCCCGTCCGGGGTACGGACGGGGGCCCTTCGCCGTGTCCGGAGCTGGATAGGGTAGGCCCCGACGACCCTTTTCCCCGTACGACGATCAGGAGCGGCTCCATGAGCGCTGTGACCCCCGCTGGAGGCGACACCGCGGCGGGCCGTTCCTGGCCCGAGGTGCTGAACGCACTGCTGTACGGCCAGGACCAGAGCGCGGACGCGACGGCCTGGGCGATGGACCAGATCATGCGCGGCCAGGCGACCGACGCCCAGATCGCCGGCTTCGTCGTCGCCCTGCGCGCCAAGGGCGAGACGGTCGACGAGATCAACGGGCTGGTCCGCACGATGTACGCGCACGCCAACGTCATCGACGTGCCCGGCCGCACGGTCGACATCGTCGGCACCGGCGGCGACGGCGCCAAGACGGTGAACATCTCCACGATGTCGGCGCTGGTGGTGGCCGGCACCGGGGCGAAGGTCGTCAAGCACGGCAACCGGGCCGCGTCCTCCGCGTCCGGCGCCTCGGACGTGCTGGAGAAGCTCGGCGTCAACCTCGACCTGACCCCGCGGCGGGTCGCCGAGGTCGCCGAGGAGGCCGGCATCACCTTCTGCTTCGCGGTCAAGTTCCACCCGGCGCTGCGCCACGCCGGCGCGGCCCGCGGCCAGCTGGGCATCCGTACGGTGTTCAACATCCTCGGCCCGCTGACCAACCCCGCGCAGGTGCGGGCCCAGGCGGTCGGCGTGGCGGACCCGCGCATGGCGCCGGTCGTCGCGGGCGTCTTCGCCGAGCGCGGCAACTCCTCGCTGGTCTTCCGCGGCGACGACGGCCTCGACGAGCTGACGACCACCGCCACCTCGCGGGTCTGGATCGTCCGCGACGGCACGGTCACCGAGGAGAGCTTCGACCCGAGGGACGTGGGCATCGGCCTGGTCCCGGTGGAGGCGCTGCGCGGCGGCGACCCGTCGTACAACGCGGAGGTCGCCCGCCGGCTCCTGGACGGCGAGACGGGGCCGGTCCGCGACGCGGTGCTGCTGAACTCGGCGGCGGCGCTGGTGGCCCTGGACCCGGGCACCGGGACGCTGGCCGGGCAGATCCGCGCCGGCATGGACCGGGCCGCGGAGTCGGTCGACTCGGGCGCGGCCAAGCGGGTGCTGGAGCGCTGGGCGGCGGCGACCCACCGGTAGCCCGCCGGCCGGAGATCACGCGCCGGCGCGGCGACCTGCGTTCCGTCATCCGGACAGAGGTTGCGCGCCGGCGATCATCTCCTCTACTTTTCCTCTCAGGTCATGAGTGACAGTCATGAGGCCCCGGCCGACTGTCCGGCAACCCTCCGTCCGTGGCGGGGTGCCCCGGGTGAAGACCAGGCCGTAGGCAGCGAGGTCTGCGGCAAGCGCGGATCCCTCACGCTCGTCCAGCGAGCACGGCCCGGGGATCCTGGTCACCGAGGGAGTCTCCCGTGAGCAAGCGAATGCGCTAGGGCGCCGAGCCCCCCTTCCGCGCACCTGTCCGCATGCCTGTTCCGCCTTCTTCTTTCCTCTCACGGGAGTTCCGCCATGTCCGTCTCCACCGCTGTCTCCACCCCGTCGGTTTGTGCCCCGCTGCCCGTTCTGGGACGTGATGTCACCGTCCCGCTCGTCACCGGCGGCGAAGTCACCTACGCCGCCCTCGACTACGCGGCCAGCGCCCCCGCGCTCCAGCGGGTCTGGGACGACGTGGCGGCGTACGCGCCCTACTACGGCAGCGTCCACCGCGGCGCCGGCTACCTCTCCCAGCTCTCCACGGACCTCTTCGAGAACGCCCGCAGGACCGTCGCGGAGTTCCTCGACTGCCGCCCCGACGACCAGCTGGTCTTCACCCGTTCGACCACGGACTCCCTGAACCTCCTGGCCCGCGCCCTGCCCGCCGACTGCCAGGTCTTCGTCTTCGAGACCGAGCACCACGCGAGCCTGCTGCCCTGGCAGGACGCCCGGGTCAGCTACCTGGACGCCCCGCGCACCCCGGCCCAGGCCGTCCGGACCCTGGAGCGCGCCCTCGCCGCCCGCGATCCCCACGGCCCGGCCCTGGTCTGCGTCACCGGCGCCTCGAACGTCACCGGTGAGCTGTGGCCGGTACGGGAACTGGCGGCCGCGGCGCACGCGCACGGCGCCAGGATCGTGCTGGACGCGGCCCAGCTGGCGCCGCACCACCCGGTGAGCGTGCGCGACCTGGACGTCGACTGGATCGCCTTCTCCGGCCACAAGCTGTACGCGCCGTTCGGCTCCGGCGTCCTGGCCGGCCGCGCCGACTGGCTGCGGGCCGCCGAGCCGTACCTCGCGGGCGGCGGCGCCAGCCGCACGGTGACCCGGCGTGAGGACGGGGGAGTGGCCGTGGAGTGGCACGAGAGCGCCGCCCGCCACGAGGCCGGCTCGCCGAACGTCATCGGGGCCTACTCGATCGCCGCGGCCTGCAAGGCGCTCACCGAGGCGGGCTTCGAGACGCTGGTGGCCCGCGAGCGGCACCTGATCGCCAAGGTCCGCGCGGGCCTCGCGGAGGTCCCCGAGGTCCGCGTGCTGTCCCTCTTCGGCGACGACGCCCCGCGGGTGGGCGTGCTCTCCTTCGTCGTCGAGGGCTGGAACAGCTCCCACTTCGCCGCGGCCCTGTCCGCCGAGTACGGCATCGGTGTCCGCGACGGCCTCTTCTGCGCCCACCCGCTGGTGCGGACCCTGCTGGGTTCCGACCCCGGGACCCAGGGCGAGTGCGGGGCGCCGGAGGCGGCGCCGGGGGAGAAGTCCCTGAACGCGATCCGGGTCAGCTTCGGCGCGGGTACGCCCGACGAGCACGTGGAGCGCTTCGTGACGGCGGTGCGGGAGCTGGTGGCCGACGGTGCGAAGTGGTCGTACCGCACGGAGGACGGCCGCTGCGTCCCGGCGGTCTGATCAGCGCCCCTCGGGGGCGCGGGGAACCGCGCGATCGGCCACGACGGACCCGCGGTGGACCACGGTGCGGGCCGGCGGGGACCGGCCGCGCGGTTCCCCGCGCCCCTGAAGGGGCTTCTAGCTGTCCAGGCCGATCGCGAACGCCGCCTCCAGGTCGTGCTGGGAGTAGGTACGGAACGCCACGTGCGTGTCCGTGCCCTCCACGCCCTGGATCTTGCTGATGCGGCCCGGGATCACCTCGGCCAGGTCCTCGTGCTCGCGCACCCGGACCATGGCGATCAGGTCGTAGGTGCCGGTGACGGAGAAGACCTCGCTGACGCTGTCCAGCGCGGCGATCTGTTCCGCGATCTCGGGGATCCGGTCCACGCTGGTCTTGATGAGGACGATCGCGGTGATCACGGCTGGTTCTCTCCCTCGGGAGCCGGAGCTGGGGCGGCCTTCACTTTAGTCCCACGCCCGTACCGCACCCACGCGTAGCCGAGGCCGAGCCCGAAGCCGACCACGTGGGCGAGATAGGCGACGCCCGGACCGGCCGGCGCCTGGTTCAGGGCGAGCCACTGCAGGGCCGCCCAGAACGGGAGCACCACCCAGGCCGGGAACCGCAGCGGGAGGAAGAAGAGGAACGGCAGAAGACTGGTCACACGGGCGCTGGGGAACAGGTAGAGGAACGCTCCCAGGACTCCCGAGATCGCCCCGGACGCCCCGACCAGCGACTGCTGCGAGGAGGCGTTGGCGGCCGCGTAGCCGAGCAGCGCGAGGTAGCCGCAGACGAGGTAGAAGAGGGTGAACTCCACGCGGCCCATCCGCTCCTCGGTCATCGTCCCGAAGACGAAGAGGAAGAGCATGTTGCCCAGGAGGTGCACCCAGCTGCCGTGGATGAACAGCGCCGTGGCCGGGGTGAGCAGCTCCCGTGCCGGGCCGTCGAACAGGTCGGCCGGGACCACTCCCCAGCGCCGGAAGTACGCGCGCTGGGCGGCGGCCAGGGCGTCCCCGGTGCCGTAGGAGTGGTTGAAGCCGGACGCCGGGCCGAGCAGGAAGATCAGGCAGCACACGGCGATCAGGGTGTACGTCATGGGGGCCGAGGTGCCCCTCAGGTTCCGTACGGTCCGCACGGCCGTCGGATTCCAGTTGCCGATCATGGACATAGAGCATGGCGTAACCGGACGCACCGGTGCAGATCGCCTCGCCGCCGCGGACAGGGCCGCGTCGAGGACTCGCCAGGCCGTAGGGTAACGAGCCACACGCGTCGGGACGGCGCGTCACGGACACTAGAAGGAAGCGAACAGCCACGATGACGGTTCCCCTGCCGACCGCCACGACGCGGTGGCGCTGCACCCTCTGCGGCAACCTCACGCGCTTCGACGTGACCCGCTCGTCGAAGGTCGTGGAGTACGTCCACCTCGACCTGGCCGGTGAGCCCAAGGTCGAGGAACGCGAGGTGGTCAGTGAGACCATCGAGTCGGTGCGCTGCCGCTGGTGCAACGCGGTGGACCAGGTGGAACTCGTGGACAGGCCGGGCGCCGACTCCTGAGACCGGGAGGCGGCCCCGCACAGGTGATGGGGTGTGACGGATGGTGGAGACCACCGGCGGAGGGCCGGGCGACGGCACCGCCGAGGTGCTTGACCGTCCGCTGCCCGACGGCGTGCGACGGCGGGTCGTGCAGATCGTGTCGGACGGCTTCGGCGGCCTGACCGTCGCCGAACTCCCCGCCCAGCTGCGGCAGTACGCCCGGTTCGCACCGAACCGGCGGGCCAAGTTCGCCGGCAACGCCATGGCGACCGCGCTGGAGACGGACACCCTCTTCAGACAGCGGATCGGGGAGAAGCTCAGAGAGGCGCAGCCGGAACTCGCCGGCGCCCTCGACGCCGGCTCACCGCCCCCGGCCGCGGACCCGCTCGACGTGGCGGCCGCGGCCTACGTACTGCGCCCCACGGGCTGGGTGAAGCTGGTGGCGGCGGCCGGCGAGGAGGCCCAGCGGGCCTACGCCGAGCGGGCCGACGAGGAGAGCCGGGCCGAGCTGGAGCGGCTGCGCGAGGAACTGGACCGGGCCCGGGACCAGACCCGTGCCGAGACCGAGCGGCTGCGCGCGGAGCTGGACGCGGCGCGCAAGGAAGCGGAATCGCTTCACCGCAAGCTGCGCGCCGCCCACAGCGACGTCAAGCGCGGCGAGGCCGCGCTGCGCAAGCTGCACGCGGCGATGGAGTCGATGCGCGCCGACGGGCAGGCCCAGGTGTCCGCCGCCGAGAGCGAGGGCCGGCGCCTCAAGGCCCGCCTCGGTGAGGTCGAGGCGGCCCTGGAGGCCAGCCGCAGGGCCGCCCGCGAAGGGCGCAGCGTCGAGGACATGAGGGTGCGGCTGCTGCTCGACACGGTGCTGGACGCGGCCCAGGGGCTGCGCCGCGAACTGGCCCTGCCGCCGGTGTCGGTGCGGCCCGCCGAGACGGTGGACGCGGTCGAGCCGGGACGGATGACCCCGAAGGACATCGCGGCCAGGGCGCTGTCCGAGAACGACCCGGCCGTCCTCGACCAGCTGCTCGCCCTGCCGCAGGCGCACCTCGTGGTGGACGGCTACAACGTGACCAAGACCGGCTATCCGCAGATGCCGCTGGAGAAGCAGCGGCTGCGGCTGCTCGGCCAGCTCTCCCAGCTCGCCGCGCAGACCGGCGCCGAGGTCACCTGTGTCTTCGACGGCGCGGAGCTGGCCGCGCCGGTGCTGCTCGCCCCGCCGCGGGGCGTGCGGGTGCTGTTCTCCAAGCCGGGCGTCACCGCGGACGAGCTGATCCGCCAGCTGGTCCGCGCCGAGCCGCCGGGGCGGCCGGTGATCGTCGCCTCGACCGACCGCGAGGTCGCCGACGGGGTCGCGAAGGCGGGTGCCCGTCCGGTGGCTTCTGCCATGCTTCTGAAGCGACTGTCCTGAACATTCAACGGACATATGCAATGCCCGAATTGACCGAACAGTGACGCAACGTAGCGTCAATCGAACATCACGGCACGTGAGTTATGTGCAAAGAGTGCGTTGCGTGACCAGTTTTTTCGCTGTTGGGTTTGAACTGATCACGGGGAGGTCACTAGGGTCAGGCCTCGAACCTCCACACGGGTGATCACTCAAACGAAGGAGCCCGTCTCCGTGGCGTCCCATCGTCGACCCAAGCAGCCCAGTCGCGCGCGCGTGACCGTGCTGACCACCGCAGCCGCCGCTGCCGTCGTCCTCAGCGCCAATGCCGCCAACGCGGCGCCCGGCGAGAAGCTGAACAAGGACGAGGTCAAGGCCAAGGTCGACAAGCTCTACGAGGAGGCCGAGCAGGCCACCGAGAAGCTGGACGGAGCCAAGGACAAGCAGCAGAAGCTGCAGAAGGAGATCTCCACGATCCAGGACAACGTGGCTCGTGGGCAGGAGGACCTCAACAAGCTGCGGGACAGCCTCGGTTCGCTGGCCACCGCGCAGTACCGCTCCGGCGGCATAGACCCCTCGGTCCAGCTCTTCCTCTCGTCCGACCCGGACGACTACCTCGACAAGGCCTCCACGCTCGACCAGTTGAGCGGCCAGCAGGTCGAGGCCCTGAAGAAGATTCAGGACAAACAGCGCGAACTCGCCCAGGAGCGGGCAGAGGCCACGGACAAGCTCAAGGACCTCTCCGCCACCCGCACCGAGCTGGCCAAGCAGAAGAGCGCCGTCCAGTCCAAGCTCGCCGACGCGCAGAAGCTCCTGAACACCCTGACGGCCAAGGAGAAGGCCGCCCTCGACGCCGAGCAGGCCCAGGCCGCCAGCCGCGCCTCCTCCCGCGTGAACCTGGGCAACACCGGTTCCGCCTCCGGCCGCGCCGGCGCCGCCTTCTCCGCCGCCCAGTCCGTGATCGGCTCGCCGTACGTCTACGGCGCCTCCGGACCGTCCTCCTTCGACTGCTCGGGCCTGACCTCCTGGGCCTACGCCCAGGCCGGCGTCACCATCCCGCGCACCTCCGAGGCCCAGGCCAACGCCGGCACCCGGATCTACAGCCAGAGCGACCTCAAGGTCGGCGACCTGGTCATCTTCTACGGCGACTTCCACCACGTCGGCCTCTACGCGGGCAACGGCCAGGTGCTGCACGCCCCGCACACCGGCGCGGTGGTGCGCTACGAGGCGATCGGCGACATGACGTTCGAGTTCGGCGTCCGGATCTGACCCCCGCGGGTCACGCCGACACCCGTACGGCCCAGAGGCGACCCGGCGCAGCGCCCGAACGAGCGAATCCCGGCGACCCCGGATGACGTCACGCCCCGCCGTTGACCTGCGTCAGCGGCGGGGCGTCACCTTGTGCGGCGGCCGTGGGTCTTTGGCCGGGGCGTGGTCGCGCGACTACTGTCTGGCGCGTTTCCTCCGGTGCGGGGCATCCCCGTCCCCGGCACCGGAGGAAGCGGTACCCGTCCGCCGGCAGAAGGACCACCGTGGGGTTTCACCGCCGTCTCGCACCGTCCGGGTTCAACCGCGGCGCCGGTGCCGCCCTGTGCGCGCTGTCCGCCGCGGCGGCCGCGCTCGGCGCCGTCCCCGCGCACGCGGCCCCCAAGGGCCCCACCCGCGCCGAGGTGGACCGGCTGTACCAGCAGGCCGAGGAGGCCACCGAGGCCTACAACAAGGCCGACGAGCGGGCCGGCGTCCTGCGCCGCGAGGTGAACGACTCCCAGGACCGCATCGCCCGCCGGCAGCAGAGCGTCAACACCATGCGGGAGGCGCTCGGTTCCCTGGCCGGCGCCCAGTACCGCTCCGGCGGCATCGACCCCACCGTCGCCCTGCTGTTCGCCGACGACCCGCAGGAGTACCTCGACCGGGCGTCCCTGCTCGACCGCATCGACGCCCGCCAGGCCGGACAGCTCAGGGAACTGCGGTCGGCCCTGCGCGAACTGGCCCAGGAGCGCGACGAGGCGGCCGGCCAACTCCGCGAGCTGGAGCGCAGCCGCGCCGCGGTCGCCTCCCACAAGGCCGCCGTGGAGAGGAAGCTCGCGGCGGCCCGGCGGCTGCTCGGCACGCTGCCCGCGGCCGACCGCGCCGCCTTCGGGCACGCCTCGCGAAGCGACGCCCGCGCCGGCCTGCCGGTCCTCTCCGGCGCCACCGCCCCCGACGCCCGGGCCGCCGCCGCGGTGGCCGCCGCCCGCGCCGCCCTGGGCAGGCCGTACGTGTGGGGCGCCAACGGCCCCTCCGGCTTCGACTGCTCGGGCCTGATGCAGTGGTCGTACGCGCAGGCGGGCATCCACCTGCCGCGCACCTCGCAGGAGCAGCGCGGCGCCGGCCGCCAGGTCCCGCTCTCCCAGGCGCAACCCGGTGACCTGGTCGTCTACCGCTCCGACGCCAGTCATGTGGGGATGTACGTCGGCAACGGACAGGTCATCCACGCCCCCTACCCGGGCGCACCGGTCCGCTACGACCCGGTCGGGATGATGCCCATCTCCTCGGTCACCCGGCCCTGACATCCGGGCCCGGGCCCGTACGATCGGAAAGTGGCTGGTGGCGGACGGGCGTGGCGCACGGGAGCGGCGGGGCTGTGCCTGCTGCTCCTGCCGCTGACGGGATGCGGCGGCGGGCAGGCGGCGACCGGGTCGGCGACGGCGGCGGTGCAGCAGGTCCTGGACCGGCGCGCGGCCGCCCTCCTCGGCCATGACGAGCGGGCCTACGCCGAGACCGGGACCCGGGCCTCGTACACGGACCTGCGGGCGGTGCCCCTCGCCGACTGGAGCTACCGGCTGACCGCGCTCCACCCGGACGGCGCCGAGGCCACCGCGGAGGCCCGGCTCAGCTACCGCGTCCGGGGCTACGACCAGGCCCCGGTCACCACCGACCGGACCCTGGCCCTCAGCCGCACCGCGGACGGCCGGTGGTACGTCGCAGGCGACAAGCCCGCCTCGAAGGCCGGACAGCAGCTCTGGGACCAGGGCACCGTGACGGCCGTCGAGGGCACCCACGGCCTCGTGCTCGGCGTCGGCCAGTCCGCGGACACGCTCCGGGACTACGCCGGGCTCGCCGACACCGCGGTACCCGCGGTCTCCCGGGCCTGGGGCACGCAGTGGACCCAGCGGGTGGTGCTGGAGGTGCCCAGGTCGCTGGACGGCATGGCGGGCCTGCTCGGCGCCCCGGCCTCCGACTACCGCGGCATCGCCGCCGTCACCACCGGTGAGGCGGGCGGATCCGGCCGCGGCCCGGCGGACCGGGTCATCCTGAACCCCGAGGCGTACGCCGTCCTCGGCCCGCTGGGCAAGCAGGTCGTGCTCACCCACGAGACGACCCATGTCGCCACCCGCGCCCACACCTCGCCCGCCACCCCGCTGTGGCTCTCCGAGGGGTTCGCGGACTGGATCGGCTATCTCGGCACCGGCCGCACACCCACCGAGACCGCACCGGAACTGGCCCGCGCCGTGACGGACGGGCACCTCCCCGAGGACCTTCCGGCGGACCAGGACTTCGGCTTCACCGACGACCCCACCCGGCTCGCCGAGGCCTACGAGGGCGGCTGGCTGGCCTGCCGGATGATCGCCGCGCACTGGGGCCGGGAGCGGCTCGACGCCTTCTACCGGGCCGTCGGCGCCCACCGGGACCGCACCGGCGCCGTCGAGGACGCGCTGCGCACGGAACTCGGCACCACCCTGCCGGACTTCACCGCCCGCTGGCGCGCCTACCTGACCGACCAGCTCGGCGGCTGACCCGGCCCGCGCTCACGAGCGGACCGGTGCCTGCGCCGGACGGGCGGCCGGGGCGGGCGGCGCGGCGGCCGGGCCCGCGGTCACCGTGGAGCGCCACAGCTGCCGGGCCGCGGCGACCGCCGCCGCGAGCAGCAGGCCGTTGCGCAGGAACAGCAGCGTGATGCCGTACCAGTCGCTCACCACGACGTGCGAGAAGCCGACCGGGAACTCCAGGACCGTCACGAACGCCGCCGCGAGGACCAGGACCGCCGGCAGCGTCATCCGGCCGGCCCGGAAGCAGAGGCAGACGGCGGCCAGGCCCACCAGCCACACCAGGTACTGCGGACTGATCACCCGGCTGGTGACGGTGAACATCAGGACGGCCGTGAACGCGGCGTCCGCGAGCGTGTGGGACCGGAAGCGGACCGCGCGCAGCCGCCACAGCAGCAGCCAGCCGAAGGCGCCCGCGCTCAGCAGCAGGGCCGCCGCGCTCACCGCCTTCACCCCCGGGCCGAGGAACTCGATCGAGCCGTAGTTCAGCAGCACCTCGCCGTGCCAGCCGTGGTGCCGTGCGACATGGAGGACCAGCGCGCCCAGCGACTCCACCTCGGTGCCGCGGTTCCGCTGGAAGGTCAGGAACGCGAACGCGCCCGGCATGGCCACCGCGAACAGCGCCCCGACCGCGCCCGCCGTGACCACCGCCGACACCCAGGCCCGCCGACCGGGAGTGCCGCCGCGGGCGCGGGCGCCGACCAGGAGCAGCGCCGGCCACACCTTGACCATCGCGCCGAACCCCGCCAGCGCCCCGGCCAGCCGGGGATGCCGGGCCCCGGCGAGCAGGGCGGCCACGGCGACGGCGGTGACCATCAGGTCGTAGCGGGCGTAGACGGTCGGGCCGAGCAGCGGCACGCCCGCCACCCAGACCCAGGCGCCGCGCAGGGTCCGGCCGGGCCGCGGGCCCGTGCGCAGGAGCAGGACCAGCACCGCCAGGTCGGCCAGCAGGACCAGCACGAAGAAAGCGGTCGCGTAGTCCAGGAACGGCAGCAGCCCGGGGGCGAGGACCGCCAGGGCGGCCGCGGGCGGGTACTGCCAGGTGACGTCGTCCAGCGGAAACGTTCCGTGCCGCAGGACCTCGTACCACCCCTGGTAGATCACCGACACGTCGGAGGTGACGTCGGCGCCCGGGAACACGAACACCTTCAGCACGAACAGCAGCAGCGTCAGCCGGGTCGCGGCCCACACGGCCGACGGCAACGCCAGGGCACCCCGCACGCCGGTCCTGTCCATCCGAGCCCCTGTCCTCCGTCGCGTGCCTGGAACGCGCCACATGATCTCCCGGCGCCTGGGCGAGGGCCGTGAAGCACGGCCGAAGACGCGGGGCGGGTAAGGTCGGCCGCGATGCACAAGACCCTCATCGTCACGAACGACTTCCCGCCCCGGCCCGGCGGCATCCAGGCCTTCCTGCACAACATGGCCCTGCGGCTGGACCCGGAGCGGCTGGTGGTCTACGCGTCCACGTGGAAGCGGAGCCGGGAGGGCATCGAGGCCACCGCCGCCTTCGACGCGGAGCAGCCCTTCACCGTCGTACGGGACCCTACGACGATGCTGCTGCCCACGCCGGGGGCGACCCGGACGGCCGTGCGGCTGCTCCGGGAGCACGAGTGCGCCTCCGTGTGGTTCGGGGCGGCGGCGCCGCTCGGCCTGATGGCGCCGGCGCTGCGCGGGGCGGGCGCCCGGCGGCTGGTCGCCACCACCCACGGGCACGAGGCGGGCTGGGCCCAGCTGCCCGCCGCCCGGCAGCTGCTCGGGCGGATCGGCGAGACGACCGACACGCTCACCTACCTCGGCGAGTACACGCGCTCCCGGATCGCCACCGCGCTCCGTCCGGCCGCGGCCGCCCGGATGGTCCAGCTGCCGCCCGGTGTGGACGAGAAGACCTTCCATCCGGGGTCCGGAGGCGCCGAGGTGCGGGCGCGGCTGGGGCTGACCGACCGGCCGGTGGTCGTCTGCGTGTCGCGGCTGGTGCCGCGCAAGGGGCAGGACACGCTGATCCTCGCGATGCCGCTGATCCTGGCCGCCGAGCCGGACGCGGTGCTGCTGATCGTGGGCGGCGGCCCCTACGAGAAGGAGCTGCGGCGGCTGGCCCGGGAGACCGGTGTCGAGGCGTCGGTGCGGTTCACCGGCGCCGTGCCCTGGGCCGAGCTGCCCGCGCACTACGGCGCCGGCGACGTCTTCGCGATGCCCTGCCGGACCCGGCGCGGCGGCCTGGACGTGGAGGGGCTCGGCATCGTCTACCTGGAGGCCTCGGCGACCGGCCTGCCGGTGGTGGCCGGTGACTCCGGCGGCGCGCCGGACGCGGTGCTCGACGGGGAGACCGGCTGGGTGGTGCGCGGCGGCTCCGCGGAGGAGACCGCCGAGCGCGTCGTGGCGCTCCTGGGCGATCCCGCACTGCGCCGGCGGATGGGGGAGCGCGGGCGGCGGTGGGTCGAGGAGAAGTGGCGGTGGGACCTCCTCGCGGAGCGGCTGAAGGAACTGCTCTAGAGGTACGCGTCCCCCTCGCGTGTCACCAACTCGGCCGCAGGTCTAGGCGGAACCGGAAAATCCGCACATGCTGCGCGCATGACAGCAAAACTGATGCAGCGTCAGCTGACGAGACGTCACATCCTGGGCATGATCGCCCTCCAGACCGCCGCCGCGGCCGGTCTCACCCGCGTCCAGCTCCAGTCCGCGCAGGCCGCCGAGGAGGCACCAGCCGTCGACAACGCCCCCGCGATCGTGGTCGGTTCCGGCTACGGCGGGGCCGTGGCCGCGCTCCGGCTCGGCCAGGCCGGGGTGCGGACCCTGATGATCGAGATGGGGCAGCTGTGGAACACGGCCGGCTCCGACGGAAAGGTCTTCTGCTCCACCGCCGCCCCGGACAAGCGGTCCATGTGGTTCAAGACCCGCACCGAGGCGCCGCTCGCCAGCTTCCTGTGGCTGGACGTCGTCAACAGGGACATCACCCCCTACCCCGGCGTCCTGGACCGGGTGCACTACGACAACATGTCCGTCTACGTCGGGCGCGGCGTCGGCGGGGGCTCCCTGGTCAACGGAGGCATGGCGGTCACCCCGCTCCCGTCGTACTTCGCCGAGCAGTTCCCGACCGTGGACGTGAACGCGATGTACGGCACGTACTACCCGCGCGCCCGCGCCATGCTCGGCGTCAACACCGTCGACCCGGCGTGGTTCGAGTCGACGGAGTGGTACCGCTTCACCCGGACCTCCCGGAAGGCCGCCGCCAACGCCGGCCTCAGGACGACCTTCGTGCCCAACGTCTACGACTTCGGCTACATGCAGCAGGAAGCCGCCGGCACCGCCACGAAGTCCGCGCTCGCCCAGGAGGTCATCTACGGCAACAACCACGGCAAGAAGAGCCTCGACAAGACCTACCTCGCCGCCGCCCTCGGCACCGGCAACCTCACCGTCCACACCCTGGAGAAGGTGCGGACCATCAGCCGCACGGGCGACGGCCGCTGGCTGCTCGGCGTCGACCGGATCGACGCGACCGGAGCCGTCGTGGAGACCAAGCAGTACAGCTGCGCCTACCTGTTCCTCGGCGGCGGGAGCCTCGGCACCAGCGAACTGCTCGTACGCGCCCGGGACACCGGGGCCCTGCCCGCGCTCGACCCCGGTGTCGGCGCCGGGTGGAGCACCAACGGCAACACCATGGTCGGGCGGGCCAACCACATCTGGGACACCACCGGCGCCAACCAGGCGACCATGCCGGTGATGGGCATCGACGACTGGGCCAACACCGCCAACCCCGTCTTCGCGGAGATCGCCCCGCTGCCCATCGGCTTCGAGACCTGGGTGAGCCTGTACCTGGCGATCACCAAGAACCCGCAACGGGCGTCCTTCACCTACGACGCGGCGAGCGACAGCGTGAAGCTCGGCTGGACCGCGGCCCAGAGCGCGGTCTCGGTCGCCATGGCGAAGAAGCTCTTCGACCGGATCAACCTGGCCAACGCCACGATCTACCGGTACGACCTGTTCGGGTCGGGCAGCAAGGTGTTCGCGGACGACTTCTGCTACCACCCGCTGGGCGGCTGCGTGCTGGGCCGGGCGACCGACGACTGGGGCCGGGTGAAGGGCTATCCGAGGCTGTACGTCACGGACGGCTCACTGGTGCCCGGGAACATCGGCGTGAACCCGTTCGTGACCATCACCGCGCTCGCCGAGCGGACGATGGAACGGGTCCTCGCCGAGGACATGTGAGCCGCTACTTCGCGTAGATGGCCTCGATCTCGTTCGCGTAGTCCTTCGCCACCACGTTGCGCTTGAGCTTCAGGGACGGCGTCAGGTGGCCCGACTCCTCCGAGAACTGGGAGGACAGAATGCGGAACTTCCGCACCGATTCCGCCTTCGACACCGCGGCGTTGCCGTCGTCGACCGCGTCCTGGATCGCCGCGACCAGGTCCGGGTCGTCACGCAGCGACGCCGCGGTGGAACCCGCCGGCTTGCCGTGGTCGGCCGCCCAGCGGCCCAGGAACTCGTCGTCGACGGTGACCAGCGCGCCCACGAACGGCCGCCCGTCGCCCACCACCATGCACTCCGCGACCAGCGCGTGCGCGCGGATGCGGTCCTCGATCACGGCCGGGGCGACGTTCTTGCCGCCCGCGGTGACGATGATCTCCTTCTTGCGGCCGGTGATCCTGAGGTAGCCGTCCTCGTCCAGGGTGCCGATGTCGCCGGTGTGGAACCAGCCGTCGGCCAGCGCCTCGGCGGTCGCGCCGGGGTTGTTCCAGTACTCCCTGAACAGGTGCTCGCCGTGCAGCAGCACCTCTCCGTCGTCGGCGATGCGGACCACCGAGCCGGGCAGCGGCTGCCCCACCGTGCCGATCTTCTGCCGGTCCCAGGGGTTGAACGCGGTCGCGGCACAGGACTCGGTCAGGCCGTAGCCCTCCAGGACCGTGAAGCCGATGCCGCGGAAGAAGTGGCCCAGGCGCTCGCCGAGCGGGGCGCCGCCGGAGATGGCGTACTCGCCCCGGCCGCCGAGCACCGCGCGCAGCTTGCTGTAGACGAGCTTGTCGAAGGTCCGGTGCTTGATCCGCAGGCCCAGCGAGGCCCCCGACGGCGAGTCCAGCGCCTTGCTGTACGCGATCGCGGTGTCCGCGGCCTTGTCGAAGATCTTGCCCTTGCCGTCCGCCTGCGCCTTGGCGCGCGCCGAGTTGTAGACCTTCTCGAAGACCCGCGGGACGCCGAGGACCAGCGTCGGCCGGAAGGAGGCCAGTTCGTCGGTGAGGTTCTTGATGTCCGGGACGCAGCCCAGCTTGATCGGCGCCATCATCGGGGCGATCTGCACGAGCCGGCCGAAGACGTGGGCGAGCGGGAGGAAGAGCAGGACGCTGCACTCACCGGTGCGGAACAGCGGGCGCAGCCGCTCCACGATGTTGCCGCACTCGGCGAAGAAGTTGCGGTGGGTCAGGACACAGCCCTTGGGACGGCCCGTCGTCCCGGAGGTGTAGACGATGGTCGCCGGGTCGTCGGCCTTCGCCTGCGAGCTGCGCTCCTCGACGGTCGCGTCCGTGACGCCCTGGCCGAGCCTGCCCAGCTCCTCCAGGCCGCCGGCCTCGATCTGCCAGACCTGCTTGAGGGCCGGCAGCGTCTCGCGCACCGACTCGACGGCGGCCGCGTGGGTGTCGAGTTCCACGACGCAGGCGGTCGCACCGGAGTCGCTGAGGATCCACTGCACCTGCTCCGGCGAGCTGGTCTCGTAGACCGGCACGGTGACCGCGCCGGCGCACCAGATCGCGAAGTCGAGGAGCGTCCACTCGTAGCGGGTGCGGGACATCAGGCCGACCCGGTCGCCCGGCTGCACGCCAGAGGCGATGAGTCCCCTGGCGGCCGCGTGCACCTCGGTCAGGAAGGCGGTCGCGGTCACGTCCTGCCAGACACCCCCGACCTTGCGGGCCATGACGGCGACATCCGGGTGCTGCGCGGCGTTTCTGCGGACGATGTCGGTCAGATTGCCGTCCGCGGGGACCTCGTACAAAGCCGGAAGACTGAACTCGCGCAAGACTGCTGCTCCTCATAGGGCGCCGGCGCCACGACGTTGTGCGATGCGACGGTGCGGTCCAAGGCTCGGGCAGGTGCTCAGGGGTTCGCCACGGCCACATGATCCGTTGGTTGAATTCCCGAGCACGACTGGACTGCCCGGACGTTACCCGCCGGTATGGCTTCTAGGACAGGGGGTCCCGGCGAGATGTTCGGTGCGTCACACAGATTGGGTGTTCCTTCGCGTACGGTAGTCCACCGCTTTAGTGACTGACCAGTAACCGCAGGTCCGGCCACCGCCTGTTCACGTTTGCCGCACAGGCCTACCCTTGATCACCATGGCAGCCACACCCTCAGGCAACCGCAGGACCCGCGTCCACGTGGTCAGCGACGTGCACGGCAACGCCCGTGACCTGGCCCGGGCCGGCGACGGCGCCGACGCCCTGATCTGCCTCGGCGACCTCGTCCTCTTCCTCGACTACGCCGACCACTCGCGCGGCATCTTCCCCGACCTGTTCGGCGTCGAGAACGCCGACCGGCTCGTCGAACTGCGCACCGCCCGCCGCTTCGAGGAGGCGCGGGAACTCGGCGCCCGGCTGTGGGGCGGGATCGGCATGGACCGGGCGACCGCCATCGAGAAGGCGGTCCGCAAGCAGTACGCCGAGATGTTCGCGGCCTTCCCCACCCCGACGTACGCCACCTACGGCAACGTCGACATCCCTCCGCTGTGGCCGGAGTACGCCGGGGCGGGCACCACGGTCCTGGACGGGCAGAGGGCGGAGATCGGCGGCCGGGTCTTCGGCTTCGTGGGCGGCGGCCTGCGCACGCCGATGCGCACCCCCTACGAGATCTCCGACGAGGAGTACGCGGCCAAGATCGAGGCGCTCGGCGAGGTCGACGTCCTGTGCACGCACATCCCGCCGGAGGTGCCGGAGCTGGTGTACGACACGGTGGCGCGCCGTTTCGAACGGGGCAGCCGGGCACTGCTCGACGCCATCCGGCGCACCAGGCCGCGCTATTCGCTCTTCGGGCATGTCCACCAGCCGCTGGTGAAGCGGATGCGGATCGGAGCCACCGAGTGCGTGAACGTCGGACACTTCGCCGGCACCGGCCGCCCCTGGGCGCTGGAATGGTGACGGCGGCCCCGGACCGGGCGTGAAGACGCCTGGTCGGCGCGCGGTAGCCTTCACGCTGCACACGCGTGCGCACGCTCGCGCACGGAGACCCCTTGTACCGGTCTCACCGGCCCGCATCTGGAGGAGCCACGGCGATGGCGGAACACACCAGCTCGAGCATCACGATCGAGGCGGCCCCGGCCGACGTCATGGCGGTGATCGCCGACTTCGCCCGCTACCCGGACTGGACCGGTGAGGTGAAGGAGGCCGAGGTGCTGAAGACCGACGCGCGCGGCCGCGCCGAGCAGGTCCGCCTCGTCATGGACGCGGGCGCGATCAAGGACGACCAGACCCTCGGCTACACCTGGACCGGCGACAACGAGGTGGCCTGGACGCTGGTGAAGTCCCAGATGCTGCGGTCGCTGGACGGCTCCTACCTGCTGAAGCCGGCCGGCGCCGGGGCGACCGAGGTCACCTACTCGCTGACCGTGGACGTGAAGATCCCGATGCTGGGGATGATCAAGCGCAAGGCGGAGAAGGTCATCATCGACCGGGCGCTGGCGGGACTGAAGAAGCGGGTCGAGTCGGGCGCCTAGCCTCCTCCCGGCCGCCGGTGCGCGAGGGCCGGCCGTGCGGGGCGGGCGCGGGCGGCACGCCGGCCGCGCCGGTGAGCGCCCCACCCCCGGCCCCGGCCCCGGCTTCCGGCACCGTCGAGCGGGCCCCGCTTCCGTTACGGTTCACCCCCATGCGCACCATCCTGATCACCGGACCCGGCGGCAGCGGCCGTACCACCGTCGCCGCGGCCACCGCCCTGCGCGCCGCGGCCGAGGGCATCCCGACCCTCGTCCTCGGCGCCGACCGCACCGACACCCTCGGCGCCGCCCTGGGCACGGCGACAGGACCCGCGCCGACCCGTGTCACCGCCGCCCTCACCGCCTGGCGCCCGGACGCGGGCGCCCGGTTCCGCGAGGACCTCACCGCCTTCCAGACCCGCGCCGCGGGCGTCCTCGACCTGCTGGGCGCCGCCCGCCTGGACGCCGAGGAACTCACCCCGCTGCCCGGCGCCGAGGAACTGTCCCTGCTGCGCGCCCTGCGCGACGCGGCCCTCTCCGAGCGCTACGACCTGCTCGTCGTCGACCTCCCGGCCGCCCCGCGCGCCCTCGACCTGCTCGCCCTGCCCGAGGAGCTGCGCCGCTACCTGCGCCGGCTGCTGCCGCCCGAACGGCAGGCGGCGCGCGCCCTGCGCCCCGTCCTCGGCCGGCTTGCCGGCGTGCCCATGCCCGCCGACTGGCTCTACGAGACGGCCGCCCGCTGGGACGTCGAGCTGGCCGCCGTGGAGGCCGTCCTCGCCGACCGCCACACCGCCGTACGCCTGGTCGCCGAGCCCGGTCCGGCCGGCGCCGACGCCGTCCGTGACACCCGCCTCGGCCTCGCCCTGCGCGGCCTGCGCACCGAGACCCTGGTCGCCAACCGCGTCCTGCCCGACGACGTCCCGCTGCACGGCCTGGCCGCCCAGCAGCGCAAGGCCCTCGCGGACTGGACGCAGGCCTTCGACGTCACCGCCGTGCCGCACCTCGGGCACGACCCGCGCGGCACCGAGGACCTCGCCGCGCTCGGCGTGCCGGGCGTCAACACCGCGCCCGCACCGGTCGAGTGGCCCGTCCGCGACCACATCGAGGAGGACGGCGTCCTGGTCTGGAGCATCCCGCTGCCCGGCGCGATACGGGACGGCCTCGACCTCGTGCGGCGCGGCGACGAACTCGTCATCGCCGTCGGCGGCTTCCGCCGGATCGTCGCGCTGCCGTCCGCCCTGCGCCGCTGCACCGTCGCCGGGGCCGCGCTGCGCGAGGGCGAGCTGCGGCTGCGCTTCGCCCCGGACCCGGATCTGTGGCCGCGCTGACGGTGAATCCGGTACGCCCGTTCGGGTAACGTCGTAGGGACGAACCGTAGGCAGGAGTCCGTCATGAGCGAAGAGCGCCCCACGAGCGACGCCTCCGAGGCCGCGGACGACGCACGGGTCTTCGACGCCGACGCCTGGTCCACGGCCTGTGCCGAGGACCTGGAGGCGGAGAAGACCCGCCGCCGCACCCAGTACGGCCCGCCCGCCGGGTCGGCCGCCGAGGAGCTGCGCAAACTCGTCGACGCCGTCGCCGACAAGCTGTCCGGCATCCAGAGCCCGCTCCTCGGAGCGGTCGCCGGGCCGGCCGCCCAGCAGGTGGTGCGGCAGGTCGTGCAGCAGGCGAAGAACGCCGTCGAGCCCGTCATCGAGCGCAACCCCGAGGTCTTCGACCACCTGGCCGCGGCCGGCGGCGAACTGCTCGCCGCCTACCGCTCCGCGGTCCAGGCACAGGAGACCCGCTGGACCGCGGGCGACCCCGACAAAGGCGACGACGCCGGCCCCGGCGAACGCATCGACCTTGACTGACAGCCCCCTCGGGTACGGTTGGCCGTAGCGGGGTTCGACCGAAACTGAGGGATTCATGGGACTCACCATCGGCGTCGACATCGGCGGCACGAAGATCGCGGCCGGCGTGGTCGATGAGGAAGGCAACATCCTCTCGACCCACAAGGTGCCGACCCCGGGCACGCCCGAGGGCATCGTGGACGCCATTGCTTCCGCCGTGGAGGGTGCGCGCGCCGGACACGAGATCGTCGGCGTCGGCATCGGCGCCGCCGGCTACGTGAACCGGCAGCGCTCCACGGTCTACTTCGCGCCGAACATCGACTGGCGCCAGGAGCCGTTGAAGGAGAAGGTCGAGGCCCGCGTCGGCCTCCCCGTGGTCGTGGAGAACGACGCCAACGCGGCGGCCTGGGGCGAGTACAAGTTCGGCGCCGGCAAGGGCCACCGCAACGTCATCTGCATCACCCTCGGCACCGGCCTCGGCGGCGGCATCATCATCGGCAACAAGCTGCGCCGCGGCCACTTCGGCGTCGCCGCCGAGTTCGGCCACATCCGCATGGTCCCGGACGGGCTGCTGTGCGGCTGCGGCTCGCAGGGCTGCTGGGAGCAGTACGCCTCCGGCCGCGCCCTCGTCCGCTACGCCAAGCAGCGGGCCAACGCCACCCCGGAGGCGGCCGAGATCCTGCTCGCGCTCGGCGACGGCAGCCCCGACGGCATCGAGGGCAAGCACATCTCCATGGCCGCCCGCCAGGGCGACCCGGTCGCCGTCGACTCCTACCGCGAGCTGGCCCGCTGGGCCGGCGCCGGCCTCGCCGACCTGGCCTCCCTCTTCGACCCGTCCGCCTTCATCGTCGGCGGCGGCCTCTCCGACGAGGGCGAACTGGTCCTGGACCCGATCCGCAAGTCCTACAAGCGCTGGCTGGTGGGCGGCAACTGGCGTCCGGTGGCCGAGGTCATCGCCGCCCAGCTGGGCAACGACGCGGGACTGGTGGGCGCCGCGGACCTGGCCCGGGAGCCCGACCCGATCATGTAGGGCCCCGAAGCCGCGAGAAACCGCTCCGGCACCGCCCTGGGGGCGCGGGGAAAGTTCGCGACCGACCACGACGAACCCGTCGGTCGCGCACCCGCCCCGCGCCCCGCCCCCATCAGGCGCCACGCCTCGGCCATGTCGTAAATTGACGGCATGGCAACCGCGTCGCTCCCCAACTCCCGCAGAGAGCCCGACGGTTCCGCCGTCATCCGCGTCCTCAGCTACAACGTCCGCTCGCTGCGGGACGACACCGAGGCCCTCGCCCGCGTCATCCGGGCCTGCGCGCCGGACCTGGTGCTGGTGCAGGAGGCCCCCCGCTTCTTCCGCTGGCGCAAGAAGCTCGCCCGCCTGGCCGCCGCCTGCGACCTGGTGATCCTCACCGGCGGGGCGACCGCGGCCGGTCCCGCCGTCCTCTGCGGTCTGCGCGCCACCGTGGAGCGCACCGAGGACGTGCTCCTGCCGCTCACGCCCGGCCTGCACCGCCGCGGCCTCGCGACCGCCGTCGTCCGGTTCGGCGCAGCCCGCCTCGGCGTCACCAGCTTCCACCTCAGCCTCCAGCAGGAGGAGCGCTACGAGCAGGGCGGGATGCTCCTGGACCGGGTCGCGGGCATGGGCGTGGAGCACGCCGTCGCCGGCGGCGACCTGAACGACCGCCCCGACGGCCGGACCTTCCGCCGCCTGGCCGACGCCCTCCAGGACTGCCGGGCCACCGCGCCCTGGGGCGGCGAACTGACGTCCGGGTCGGCCGACCCGCACCAGCGCATCGACGCGATCTTCGCGACGAAGGGCATCGAGGTGCTCGGCTGCGGGGTGCCCCGTGACCTGCCGGGCGTGACCGCCGCCGACCTCGCCGCGGCCACGGACCACCTGCCGGTCCTGGCCGTGCTCCGGGTGCCCGCGGCCTGAACCCGCCGAGGGCACCGCACCGCCCGCCGGACCCCGGCGCGGGCGCCCCGGCGGGTCCCTCGGACCGGGTCAGACCACGGCGCCGCGTCCCGGGTCGTCGTGCTCGTCGTCGTCCGTCTTCATCCGGGTCACCAGCGTGGCGAAGCCGCCGAGGAACCCGCCGATGCCCAGCGTCGCCAGCCACCACGTCATGTCCCAGCCGAGCAGCACGGCGAGCAGGAGCAGCACCGGCCCGCCCACCACACCCAGCCAGGCGAACCTGGCGGTCGTGTCGGCCGCCGGCAGCGGCGGCGGCTCGGGCGGCACGAAGTGCCCCTCGTCGTCCTCGTCGAAGTCGTCCTCGGAGGGCTCCGGGGCCCGGTAGTCCCGCGGCCCGACGCCGGGCGCGAAGGAGACCGAGCTGCCGAGCGGCTGCGCGGGCCGCTGCTCCTCGGCCGCCCCGGGTTCGGCGGCGTCCTCCTCGGCCGGAGGCAGCGCGAGATCCTCCACCGGCTTGTAGGGCTTGGAGCCCGGCGGATCCGGCGGCTCCTCGCCGTACCCCGCGACGATCGCCGCCCAGGCGGCGGCCTCGTCGAAGGGGACCCCCTTCTCGTCCGGCTCGCGGTCCTCGCGGTCGGAGTCGTGCTCAGCCAACTGCGGCCGTCCCTTCCTTGCCGACACTGGGTGCGAGCCGGCCGATGAAGGCGAGGCTCCCCTCGAAGATCCGGTCCGCGTCGAAGTCCAACGTCGCCACGTGGTAACTCTGTTCCAGCACTACCTCGGTTACGTCCGTGGAGGACACCCGGCTCAGGATGCGGGCCGAGTCCACCGCCGGAACCACGTGGTCCTGGGTGCTGCGCAACAGCAGCAGCGGCTGCGTGACCTGCGGAAGCTCGCCGTCCACCCGGCGGAAGAAGTTCCGCAGCGAGTGCGCGGCGTGCAGCGGCACCCGGTCGTACCCCACCTCGGCGGAGCCCGGCAGGGCGATGTCACTGGCGATGCCCGGCGTCGTACGGACGAGGTGGCGGGCCACCGGAAGGGCGTACGCGGACAGGCCGTGCACCTTGTTCGCGGGGTTGACGACCACCACGCCGTCCACCCCCGTGCCGTTCTTCGCGGCCAGCCGCAGGGCCAGCGTCCCGCCCATGGACAGGCCCGCGACGAACACCTGGGAGCAGCGCTCGCGCAGCAGCCGCAGCTCGCGGTCGACCTCCGCGTACCAGTCCTGCCAGCCGGTGACCTGCATGTCCTCCCAGCGGGTGCCGTGTCCGGGCAGCAGGGGCAGGGACACGGTCAGGCCGTGTGCCGCGTGGTGCTCCGCCCAGGGGCGCAGCGACTGCGGCGAACCGGTGAAACCGTGACAGAGCAGGACACCGACCTCCCCGCCGTCGTGGCGGTACGGCTCGGCTCCGGGAAGAACCGGCACCTTCGGTCTCCAATTCATGAGAGCGGGCAGGAACTGAGAGAGGCCCGAAAGACGACTTCGGATGTGCTTCACCGTACGCGACGGCACTGACACCGACCAGGGTCGTCGGGGCCATTCCCGGCGCCGCGGGTTAAGGTCTCATCGACGGAAACAGGAGGCACTCGGTTGTTGTACGGCGCGATGAAGGTCGCCATCGGGGGACCGCTCAAGGTCGCCTTCAGGCCCTGGGTGGAGGGTCTGGAGAACATCCCGGACGAGGGCCCGGCGATCCTGGCGAGTAACCACCTGTCCTTCTCGGACTCGTTCTTCCTGCCCGCGGTGCTGGACCGCAAGGTCACCTTCATCGCGAAGGCCGAGTACTTCACCACGCCCGGTGTGAAGGGCCGCCTGACGGCTGCCTTCTTCAAGGGCGTCGGCCAGCTCCCGGTGGACCGCTCCGGCGGACGCGGCGCGGGCGAGGCGGCGGTGCGCAGCGGCATGGACGTGCTGGAGCGCGGCGAGCTGTTCGGCATCTACCCGGAGGGCACCCGCTCGCCCGACGGCCGTCTCTACCGGGGCAAGCCCGGCGGCCTCGCACGCGTGGCGCTCGCGACCGGCGCGCCGGTGATCCCGGTCGCGATGATCGACACGGAGAAGATCCAGCCGCCCGGCCAGGTGATGCCCAAGCTGATGCGTCCGGGCATCCGGATCGGCACGCCGATGGATTTCGGCCGCTACCAGGGCATGGAGCACGACCGGTTCGTGCTGCGCGCGGTGACCGACGAGGTCATGTACGAGATCATGAAGCTCTCCGGCCAGGAGTACGTCGACATCTACGCGACCGCCGCCAAGCGGCAGATCGCGGAGGCCGCCAAGGCCGACAAGGAAGCCGCGAGGGCCGAGAAGAAGGTCGCCGAGTCCTAGACCGGCGGCACGGGGGCCGCGGGGCCGGGGGGCCGCGCGGAACGGGGGACTGGGGGAGCTGGGGGAGATGACGAAGCGGGAACGCGTCGTGCGGATGTCGGTCGAGCAGCCGCTGTGGCGTGCCCTCACCGGCTTTCGCGTGCTGACCCTGCTGTACGCGACGGGCCTGTTCGCGTCCGCCTACGACGACTACGACCGTCCGGGTGTCGCGATCGCCTACTACGCTGTCCTGGCGCTCTGGACGCTGGCGACCCTGCCCCGCGTCCAGAACGCGGCCGCCTGCACCCGGCGCTTCCTCGCCGCCGACCTCGCGGTCGCGGTCACCGGCATCGTGCTCACGCCCTGGGTCGTCACCCAGGGCCACATCGACCGCGGCGGCCCGACCCTGCCGTCGATATGGACCGCCGGCGCGGTGCTGGCCTGGGCGCTCAAGGGCGGCTGGCGCTGGGCGGCGTTCGCCTCCACACCGGTCGCCGCCGCCAACCTGATCGAGCGCGGCCACCCGGCCCGCGACACCGTTCACAGCGTGGTCCTGGTCTGGGTCGCCTCCATCGCCATCGGGTACGTCGTCGAGGTGGCCCGCGCCTCCGAGCGCACCCTGGCCCGCGCCCTGGAGATCGAGGCGGCCACCCGGGAGCGGGAGCGGCTGGCCCGGGACATCCACGACGGTGTGCTCCAGGTCCTGGCGATGGTGCAGCGGCGCGGCGCGGTCCTCGGCGGCGAGGCGGCCGAGCTGGGCCGGATGGCGGGCGAGCAGGAGGTGGCGCTGCGCACCCTGGTCTCCGGCGGCCTGGTGCCGCTCTCCCGGGCCTCCGAGGACGCGGCCGACGGCGCGGTGGTACGCCTGGTCGACGAGCCGGACGTCGGCGGCCCGGTCGACCTGCGGGCCCTGCTCGCGCCGTACGCCGCGGCCCGGGTGAGCCTGGCCGAGCCCGGCGCCCCGGTGCTGCTGCCGCCGGGACCCGCGCGGGAGCTGGCGGCGGCCGTCGGCGCCGCCCTGGACAACGTGCGCAGCCACGCCGGGGACGGGGCGCGGGCCTGGATCCTGGTCGAGGACGAGCCCGGCGAGATCGTGGTGACCGTACGCGACGACGGCCCCGGCATCCCGGAGGGCCGGCTCGCCCAGGCCGAGGGCGAGGGGCGGCTCGGGGTGGCCCAGTCGATCCGGGGCCGGCTGCGCGACCTCGGCGGCAGCGCCCAGCTGTGCTCGACCCCCGGGCAGGGCACCGAGGTCGAGCTGAAGGTACCGAAGGACTCCCTGGAGAAGGCGGAGCGGCGATGAGCATCAAGGTGATGGTGGTCGACGACCACCCGATGTGGCGCGACGCGGTCGCCCGTGACCTGGCCGAGTCCGGCCTGGAGGTGGTCGCCACGGCGGGCGACGGCGAACAGGCGGTGCGCCGCGCCAAGGCCGCCGCGCCCGACGTGCTCGTCCTGGACCTCAACCTGCCGGCCAAGCCCGGCGTGCAGGTCTGCAAGGAACTCGTCGGCCACAACCCGGCGTTGCGGGTGCTGGTGCTCTCGGCGAGCGGCGAGCACGCCGACGTCCTGGAGGCGGTGAAGTCCGGCGCGACCGGCTACCTCCTGAAGTCGGCCTCGACCGAGGAGCTGCTGGACGCCGTTCGCCGGACGGCCGTGGGCGACCCGGTGTTCACGCCGGGCCTGGCCGGTCTGGTGCTCGGCGAGTACCGCCGGCTGGCCTCCGAGCCGGCGCCGGCCGCGGAGGCGGGCGGTCCCGACGCGCCCCGGCTCACCGACCGCGAGACCGAGGTGCTGCGGCTGGTCGCCAAGGGACTGAGCTACAAGCAGATCGCCGAACGCCTGGTCATCTCGCACCGCACCGTCCAGAACCACGTGCAGAACACCCTCGGCAAGCTCCAGCTGCACAACCGGGTGGAGCTGGTCCGCTACGCCATAGAGCGGGGCCTCGACGACGGTCCGGAAGGCGGCTGATCTGATCTTCGCGGCACGGACGTAAACCAACCGCCCGACAATTCACCGGAATTGCCCTTCCGCGCCCATGCCTGTGTGAGCTGGATCACCATTAGCGTGAGTCCCCTCAGGCAACCGCGGCGAAGGGACATTTCCATGCGGGTCGGAGTACTGACCGGAGGCGGCGACTGCCCCGGGCTCAACGCCGTCATCCGGGGCGTCGTCCGCAAGGGCGTGCAGGAGTACGGCTACGACTTCGTCGGCTTCCGGGACGGCTGGCGCGGACCGCTCGAAGGCGACACCGTCCGCCTCGACATCCCCGCCGTGCGCGGCATCCTGCCCCGCGGCGGCACCATCCTCGGCTCCTCGCGGACCAATCCGCTCAAGCAGGAGGACGGCATCCGGCGCATCAAGGACAACCTCGCCAAGCAGGAGGTCGAGGCGCTCGTCGCGATCGGCGGCGAGGACACCCTGGGCGTCGCCGCCCGGCTCACCGACGAGTACGGCGTGCCCGTCGTCGGCGTGCCCAAGACCATCGACAACGACCTGTCCGCCACCGACTACACCTTCGGGTTCGACACCGCGGTCGGCATCGCCACCGAGGCCATCGACCGGCTGCACACCACCGCCGAGTCGCACATGCGGGTCCTGGTCTGCGAGGTGATGGGCCGGCACGCCGGCTGGATCGCCCTGCACTCCGGGCTCGCCGGCGGTGCCAACGTCATCCTCATCCCGGAACAGCGCTTCGACGTCGACCAGGTCTGCGCCTGGATCACGTCCCGGTTCAAGGCGTCGTACGCCCCGATCGTGGTCGTCGCCGAGGGGGCCATGCCCCGGGACGGCGACATGGTGCTCAAGGACCAGTCACTGGACTCCTTCGGGCACGTCCGGCTCTCCGGCGTCGGCGAATGGCTGGCCAAGGAGATCGAGAAGCGCACCGGCAAGGAGGCCCGTACCACCGTCCTCGGGCACATCCAGCGCGGCGGCACGCCCAGCGCCTTCGACCGCTGGCTGGCCACCCGCTTCGGCCTGCACGCCATCGAGGCGGTGCGCGACGGGGACTTCGGCAAGATGGTCGCGCTGCGCGGCACCGACATCGTGCGGGTGCCGATCGCGCAGGCGACGGCGAAGCTCAAGACCGTCGACCCGAAGCTGTACGAAGAGGCCGGGGTGTTCTTCGGCTGATCCCGCGGCCGTCTCCCGGCGGGCCCGCGCCGCACGGCGCCGGGCCCGCCGGTCCGGGTCCCTCGCGGACCCCGGACGGACGGGCCCGGCCTTCCGTCCCGCCCCTACCGCGCCGGGCGCCGCTCGGCGGGCCGGCCCGCGCCGCTGACCTGGCCGATCAGCTCCCGCACCACGGCGGCGCCGTTCAGGGACAGCACCGACTCGGGGTGGAACTGCACCCCGGCGAAGCCCGGCCCCCGCACCGCGTGCACCTCGCCGTCGGCCGCCCGGCTCACCTCCACGCCGTGCGCCGCCAGCTCCCCGGCCGCGTCCTCGTCGCAACGGGCCACGAAGCTGTTGTAGAAACCGACCGTCTCCGGCCGCCCGAACAGGTCCACGGTGGTCTGCGCCCCCTGGTACGGCACCGCCTTGCGCACGATGTCCAGGCCCAGCTCGGCCGCGATCAGCTCGTGTCCCAGGCACACGCCCAGCACCCCGTGCCGGTGCTCCCGGATCACGGTCGCCGCGAGGTCCCGCAGGAACCGCATCTTCGGATCGTCCAGGTCGCACGGGTCACCGGGCCCCGGGCCCAGCACGACCGGACCCTCGTGGGCGAGCACCGCCGCCCGCAGCCCCGGTTCGTCGTAGCGCCGGACGGTCACGTCGAGCCCGGCGGCCCGCAGCACGTGCGCGAGCATCGCCGTGAACGTGTCCTCGCCGTCCACCACCAGCGCGTGCCCGGCCAGCTCGCCGGTGCGCTCCTGCATCCGCAGCCAGAACGGCGCCAGCGCGGACCGGCGCCCGTCCAGGGCCGCCCGCACCCGCGGGTCGTCGGCCAGTCCGGGGCGCGTCTCCCCGGCGCGCGGCCGGCCCGGCCGCACTCCGAGGGCCGCCAGCACCCCCGCCGCCTTCGCGTGCGTCTCCGCGACCTCGCCCGCCGGATCCGAGCCGCGCACCAGCGTGGCGCCGACCGGGACCCGCAGCGCGCCGTCCGCGCCGATGTCCGCGGTGCGGATCAGGATCGGGGAGTCCAGGGTCTGGGCGCCGCCGGAGTCCCTGCCGAGCAGGGCCAGCGCGCCCGCGTAGTAGCCGCGCCCGACCCCGTCGGGACCGACCGGCTCGTGGCGCTCGATCACCCGGCAGGCGTTCTGCACCGGCGAGCCCGTGACGGTCGCCGCGAACATGGTCTCCCTCAGGACCTCCCGCACGTCCAGCGAGGACCGGCCGCGCAGCTCGTACTCGGTGTGCGCGAGGTGGGCCATCTCCTTGAGCCGGGGCCCGATCACCACGCCCCCCATGTCGCCCACCGTGCACATCATCTTGAGCTCCTCGTCGACGACCATCGACAGCTCCTCGATCTCCTTGCCGTCGGCGAGGAAGCCGAGCAGATGCTCCGGGGTGGGCCCCTCGGCCGGGTACCGGTAGGTTCCGCTGATCGGGTTCATGACCACCGTGCCGCCGGTCATCCGGACGTGCACCTCCGGACTGGCGCCGACCAGGGTGCGGTCACCGGTGTGCACCACGAACGTCCAGTACGCGCCCCGCTCGCCCTCCAGCAGCCGCCGGAACAGCGCGAGCGCGTCGGCCCGGCCGAAGCCCGGGATCCGGCCCCGGTAGGTCCGCCGGATCACGAAGTTCGCGCCCTCGCCGCGCCCGATCTCCTCGCGCAGCACCCGGCCGACGATCTCCGCGTACTCCTCGTCGTCGACGTCGAAGCCGCCGTCCTCGACCCGCACGGCGTGGGCGGGCAGCTGGGCCAGGGCGTCCGCCAGCGACAGGCGGTGGGTCTCCTCGGGGGTGAGCACCAGCAGGGGCGTGCCGTCGTCGTGGACGTCGAAGCCGCGCTCGCGGATCTGGCGGTAGGGGACCAGCGCGAGCCCCTCCTCGGGGAGGTCGGCCAGCCGGTCACGCGCGGTGACGGGCCCGAGCAGCACCTCCACGGTGTTCTCGTCGTGGCCGGGGGCGCGGCGGCGGAGCAGGGCGAACGGGCGGTCGTCGTGGAGCAGCCGGGTCAGGTCCATGGTCCTCTGGGATCCCTTGCAGATGGGAGAGGAACGGCCCCGGAAACGCCGAAGGCCGCCCCTCGGGCGGCCTTCGCGAAGTGGTGCGTACGCGCAGTCAGTGGGCCGCCGGAGAAGCGGTCCACCACCAGTTCTGGCAGTTCTGGTTCGAAAGCGCGAGCATGCGGGAACCATACCGCACCGGGCTCCGTGTCCACAGGACAATCACTCCGTCTCACCAGTCGAGCCAGGGAAAAATCAGGCGACACGACCCCGTAATGTTTACGGGGTGACCGTGAACGCTAAGACCAGCCCGAGCGCTGGCAACACCTGGCGAGACCTGCCCGCGGCGCAGCAGCCCGAGTACCCCGACCCCGAGGCTCTGCGCGCAGTCGTCGCGGAGCTGGAGTCGTATCCGCCGCTCGTCTTCGCGGGCGAGTGCGACCAGCTGCGCGCCCGGATGGCGGCCGTCGCCAAGGGAGAGGCGTTCCTCCTCCAGGGCGGCGACTGCGCCGAGGCCTTCGACGCGGTGTCGGCCGACCAGATCCGCAACAAGCTCAAGACCCTCCTCCAGATGGGTGCCGTGCTGACGTACGCGGCGTCGGTGCCCGTGGTGAAGGTGGGCCGGATCGCCGGCCAGTACTCCAAGCCGCGCTCCAAGCCGACCGAGACCCGTGACGGGGTGACGCTGCCGACCTACCGGGGCGACTCCGTCAACGGCTTCGCGTTCGACGAGGCCTCCCGCATCCCGGACCCCGAGCGGCTGAAGCGGATGTACAACGCGTCCGCCTCCACGCTGAACCTGGTGCGGGCCTTCACCACCGGCGGCTACGCGGACCTGCGGCAGGTGCACGCCTGGAACCAGGACTTCGTGAAGTCGTCCCCGTCGGGCCAGCGCTACGAGCAGCTCGCGCGCGAGATCGACAACGCGCTGAACTTCATGCGGGCCTGCGGCGCGGAGCCCGAGGAGTTCAAGACGGTCGAGTTCTTCTCCTCGCACGAGGCGCTGCTGCTGGACTACGAGTCCGCCCTGACCAGGGTCGACTCCCGTACCGGCAAGCTGTACGACGTCTCCGGGCACATGGTGTGGATCGGTGAGCGCACCCGGCAGCTGGACGGCGCGCACATCGAGTTCGCCTCCCGGATCCGCAACCCGCTCGGTCTCAAGCTCGGCCCGACGACCACGGCCGAGGAGGCGCTCAGGTACATCGACCGCCTGGACCCGGACCGCGAGCCGGGCCGGCTGACCTTCGTCGTCCGGATGGGCGCGGACAAGGTCCGCGACAAGCTCCCGGAGCTGGTCGAGAAGGTCACCGCCTCGGGCGCCACCGTGGCCTGGGTGACCGACCCGATGCACGGCAACACCTTCGAGGCGGCCTCGGGCCACAAGACCCGCCGCTTCGACGACGTGCTCGACGAGGTCAAGGGCTTCTTCGAGGTCCACAAGGCGCTCGGCACCCACCCCGGCGGCATCCACGTCGAGCTCACCGGTGACGACGTCACCGAGTGCGTGGGCGGCGGCGACGAGATCTTCGTCGACGACCTGCACCAGCGCTACGAGACGGCCTGCGACCCGCGGCTGAACCGCAGCCAGTCCCTGGACCTGGCGTTCCTGGTCGCGGAGATGTACCGGGACCAGTGACGCGTCCACCTGCCGCGACGCGCTGACGTGGGGCGCGGATCACATGCGATCCGCGCCCCACCGCACTTTCGCGCTCCGCGCGCTATGGGTAAGGTTAGGTTTGCCTCACCGATACTCGGGACGGCACCACTGATCGATCCCGGCGGGAGGTGAATCCGCGTGTACGTCTGCAGCTGCTTCGGAGTGACCGAGGCCCAGGTCGAGCAGCACGCGCAGGACGGCGCCTGCACCCCCCGCCAGATCGCGTCCGCCTGCAAAGCCGGGACGGACTGCGGATCGTGCGTCCGCCGCATCCAGGCCATCCTCGGCCGGGGCGCCTGCCCCCGCCGCGAGCAGGCCGGCCAAGGCCGTCCGGTGCTCGCCGGCACCGGCAGGCCGAACGCGCTCGACGGGCTGGACGAGGCGGCCTAGACCAGCCGGTACGGACGGGCCGCTCAGCTGCTCTCGGGCTGGTTGATGATCTGCGAGATGTAGAGCGCCTCGCCGAGCTTGTCCACCAGCTCCAGCTGGGTGTCGAGGTAGTCGATGTGGTGCTCCTCGTCCTCCAGGATGGCCTCGAAGATGTTCGCGGACGTGATGTCGCCCTTCTCGCGCATCACCTTGATCCCGCGCTTGAGGCGGTCGATGGCCTCCACCTCGACCTGCTTGTCCGCCTCGAACATCTCCTTGACGGTCTGGCCCACCCGCACGTGGAAGAGCCGCTGGTAGTTCGGCAGCCCCTCCAGGAACAGGATCCGGTCGGTCAGCACCTCGGCGTGCTTCATCTCGTCGAACGACTCGTGCCGGGTGTACTTGGCGAGCTTGTACCAGCCGAAGTTCTCCTGCATCTTCGCGTGCAGGAAGTACTGGTTGATCGCGGTGAGCTCACCCGTGAGCTGCTCGTTGAGGAATTCGATGACCTCGGGGTCGCCCTGCATCGCAGAGGCTCCTTCCGCATGGGGTGCGTGGGGACGCAGTGGGTGTGTGCGGCGCATGATTGCACCGGCACAGAAGATCGTCCAGTAAGTGCTGACTTAGTAAGTAGGGTCGCACTTGCCCTCATTTGACCGATTTGATGATCAATGATGGTTACGTCCGGTCGGATGCACCGCTCCCGGTCTGTCAGGATGGAAGGCATGGGTCATCCGGTGGGGCACGCGTCGGGAGAAGCCGCGGGGACCGGGCTTCCGCCGGGACAGCGGCTGCAGCGCGGCTGGCCGGTCACCCACTACGGACCCGTCCCCAAGTTCCGTCCCGAGCGCTGGGAGTTCAGGGTCTTCGGCGCCACCGCGGACGCGGGACCGCATGTCTGGGACCACGAGCGGTTCACGGCCCTGCCCTACGCCACCGTGGTGGCCGACCTGCACTGCGTGACGAAGTTCAGCGTGCTGGGCGCCGAGTGGGGCGGGATCCCGGCGCGGACCGTCCTGGAACTGGCTCCGCCCGCCCCCGGTGTCACCCATGTGATGGTGTGGGCCGAGTACGGCTTCAGCTCCAACCTGCGCCTCGCGGACTTCGCCGCCGACCGCACGATCTTCGCCACCCATCGCGACGGTGAGCTCCTCACCGCCGAGCACGGCTTCCCGGTGCGCCTGGTCGTCCCCCAGCTGTACGCGTGGAAGGGCCCCAAGTGGGTCCGCGGCATCGAGTACATGACCGCCGACCGCCGCGGCTTCTGGGAGGAGCGCGGCTACCACAACCTCGGCGACCCCTGGAAGGAGCAGCGCTACTCCTACCAGGAGGGGCCGGGGGACGGTCCGGAACTCTGAGTTCCGGCGGGCCGGGTCAGTGGTGGTACCGGTGGACCACCGCGTGCCCCTTGCCGCGGCCGATCGTCCACTTGTTGACCGGGGTCGTCACCACGGTCGCGATCGCCAGCGAGACGGCCAGTGAGACCCAGAACAGCGCGTCGCCCAGCTGGGCGTCCATCGCGGCCGGCCAGACCAGGATCGTGCCGTTGTCGATCAGTTCCATCACGGCGATCGACAGGGTGTCCGCGGCCAGCGCCACGCGCAGCGCGGTGCGCGGGTCGACGCCCGCCCTCAGGACTCCGCGCAGGGTGAGCGAGTAGCCGAAGAGGAACGCCAGCACGATCGCCAGCAGCGTGGTCGGCAGGTTGCCCCAGCCGAAGGCCGTGCCGACGACCATGCCCAGCACCTCGCCGATGGCGCAGCCGGTCAGGCAGTGCAGGGTCGCCCGGGCGGCCATGGCCCAGGACGCACCGGCCGGACCGTGCCCGGCGCGTGTCCCGTGCGCGTCGTGCTGCTCGTGGAGTGTGTGGTCGTGGTCCATGGCTGACCCCCGGTGTCAGGTGCGGATCTCTCGTGCACGCTCAACATGTATACCCCCAGGGGGTATTCCTGAAGGGGTTCGGGCTCGTTCCGGTAACAGGCGGAACATTCCGTGCCCAGAGCGCTACGCTGAGATCACCGCCTGGCGGGGAGACGCGCCGGGCGGACACGGATCCACGGGGCCCATGGTGTGCCGCTTGCGATCCGGTTCGGGGGCGAGCGGTCGGGGGACGACGGTGGGGCTGTTCGGAGAGCGGCATACCTTCATGGGCGGACTCGGTCCGGGGGACCGGGAGGCACTGGCCGGACTCGGCACCCTCCGCGAGTACCCGCCGTACGACACGGTCCTCGCGGAGGGCGACCGGACCACGTTCGCGGTGATCCTGCTCAGCGGCTGGTGCACGGTGTGGACACCCACCGAACGCGGCGGCCGGCTGATCCTCGCGCTGCGACGGGCCGGCGAGGTCGTCGGGGACATGGCGGCGCTCGACGGCCGCCCGCGCAGCGCCTCGGTGAGCACCCTCGGCCCGGTCACCGGCCTGGTCGTGCCCGGCGAGCGGTTCCGGCGGTTCCTGGCCGCCAGGCCGCGGGCCAACGCGCTGATGACGATCCAGCTCACCGAGCGGCTGCGCAGCGCGGACCACGAGCGCCGGGCCCTGGCCTCCATGACCGTCCTGCAGCGGCTCGCCGAACGTCTCGTCGAACTCGCCGACCGCACCGGCCGGCCGGAGAACGAGGCCGTGACCATACGCCTGCCCCTGGCCCAGCACGAACTGGCCGCCTCCGTGGGCTCCACCCGGGAGGCCGTCGCCAAGGCCCTGCGCCTGCTGCGCGAACAGGGGCTGGTCCGTACCGGCCCCGGCACCCTGGCCGTCGCCGACCTGGACCCGTTGCGCCTGCTCGCCGCCGGACAGCCGCACGGCCCGCAGACCTGACAACCGCCGAGTTCCCGCGCTGTGTAAACGGCTACAGCGGCGACCGGCCGGCTCCGCGAGCATCGCACCGCGGGCACCGGTGTCCCGGCGGGACGGCAGTGAGGAGAGAACGATGGAGGGGGAAGCCGCCTACGGCTTCATCGTCAACGTGGACGCACAGGGCTCGGGCCTGCTGTCCGACACCGAGAAACCCGAGATGCGGCGCAGACTCTACGAGGTCACCGGCACCGCCTTCGAACAGGCGGGCATCCGCCCGCCGCGCCTCTACCAGGAGGACCGCGGCGACGGCATCCTCGGCGTGCTCGCGCCCGACGTGCCGCCCGTCCGGGTCCTCGGGGAATGGGTGGAGCACCTCCACCAGAACCTGCGGGAGAGCAACCGGCACGTCAGGAAACCGCTGCGGCTGCGCGTCGGCCTGCACATCGGCCGGGTCACGGCCGACGCCCACGGCCGCTCGGGACGCGCCGTCGACCTCGCCTGCCGGCTGGCCGACTGCGGTGTGGCGAAGGCGATCCTCAAGGCCGCGGAGGGCGCGCCCCTGGTGGTGGCCGCCTCCGACCGGGTGCACGAGGACTTCGTCCTGCCCGGCGGCCGCTGGGTGGACCCCGAGCACTACCGACGCCACGACGTCGCGCTCAAGGAAGGCCGTACCACCGCCTGGTTCATGGTCCCCGGACGGTCCCGGCCGCCCGAGCCGGAACCCTTGCGCGAGGAGCCGGAGCCCCTGGAGGAACAGGTGCGGGACCAGGGCCGGGACACGGCGGACGAAGCGGCGCCGGAGAAGTCGCCCCGGCCACGGGCCTCGGCCGAGACCCGCGGCGGCCGCCTCGTGCAGATCCACCAGCACGGCGACGGCGACGTCTACGCCCCCGAACGGATCGAGACCATCAACATCGACCGCCGCGGCGGTGGCCGGTGAACGCACAGAATCCCGCGCCCCCGCCCGGCGGCCCGAAGGCCCAGCCGCAGCCCAAGCAGCCGCAGCCGCAGCAGAAGGCCGAACCGGACCGGCCGGCCGGCGGTGCCGACTCCGGTGGCGCGTCCGAGACGGAGCGGGCCGACGTCATCGGCGGCTCCGCCGCCAACCCGCTCGGCGACGAGGCGCTGCCGGGCGCCGCGGCCGCCGCCTCCCGGATCTACCGCTCCACCCTGAACCAGCACGGATCCGGCACCCTCGTCAGCTCCGAGTCCGTCGGCACCATGAACTTCTACGGCCGGCAGACCGCCGAGCGCCTGCTCGCCGGGCCGCTCCCGGAGGACGAACTGCGCCGGCTGCGCCGGGTCTTCCAAGAACCGGCCGACTACGGCGGGCACCGCGAGCAACTGCGCGCCGGCCGCCTCCTGGTGCTCTACGGCCAGCCCGGCACCGGCCGCGCCTACACCGCCCTGTCCCTGCTGGACGACGTCGCCCGCGGCCGGGTCTCCCGGCTCGACCCGCGCACCGACCTGGACCGGCTGGACGACGACCAGATCCACGACGGCCACGGCTACGCCCTGGAACCCGGCGCCGCCGGGCTGCCCGACGAGACCGGCCTGGACCGGCTCTGCGAACTGCTCGGCAGGAAGGAGGCCTACGCGGTCCTGCTGGCCACCCCCGAAGCCGGTGACGTCCTCTCCCGCGGCGGCCGCTACCACCGCGCCCACGCCCCGGCCGCCCCGGCCGCCGTCCTCGAAGGCCACCTCGGACTCGAACTGGCCTCCTGCGAACCCGATCTGTACGAGCGGGCCCGCGCGACCGCCCTGGACCCGGACGTCCTGGAGGCGCGCGGCCTCGACGAGTTACGGCCCGCGGAGGCCGCCCGCTTCGCGGGACTCCTCGCCCGGCACAGCAGGGACGAGCTGACCCACGACGAACTCCTCGCCGAGTGCCGGAAGTTCGCCACCGGCCAGGCCGCCGAATGGTTCGCAGGCGGCGTCCGCTCCGAGACCCCCGAACGGCTGCGGGACGCCGCCTACCGGATCGCCGTCGCCGTCCTGCAGGGAGCCTCCCTCAGCGCCGTCGCCGAGGCCGCCGAGGAACTCGCCTGGGAACTGGCCGTCACCGTCGACCCCGAGGCCACCCCCGGACGCCCGCTGTTCAGCGATGGCGTCGACGCCCGGCTGGCCTCCGCCCGCGCGGTCGCCGCCCTCGGCACCGAGGAGGTCGGCACCGAGGAAGTCCAGGTCCGCACCGTCCGGTTCGGCGGCGAGGCACTGGCCCCGGCCGTCCTCGGCCATCTCTGGGAGCACCGGCACAACGCCCGCGGACCCGTGCTGCGCTGGCTCGCCGGACTCTGCGAGGACACCCGGCCGCAGGTCTGGGTGCGGGCCGCCGTCGCCGCCGGACAACTGTGCCGCTTCGACCTCTCGCACACCGTGCACGAACTGGTCCGGCCCATGGCCCAGTCCGAGCGCGCGCCGCGCCGGCTGTTCGCCGCGACCGTGCTCGACGTCGCGGTGCGCTCCCCGGAGGTCGGCAGCGCCGTCCGCGCCCTGGCCGGATCCTGGGCACGCCACGGCGACGAGCAACTGCGCTGGACCGCCGGTGCGGTGCTCGGCCGGGGCCGGGCCACGGACACCGTCCGCGAGTCGCTCGACCTGCTCGGCGGGATCGGCGTGTGGAACGAGGGCGTGCTGCGCTCCGACGCCGCCGTCCAGGTCGCCCACTTCGCCGGCGCCCACCCCGAGGCCCCGACCCTGCGCCGGATCCGCGCCTGGCTCTCCGACGAGCGCCGCACGCACCAGGATCTCGGCCTGCAGAGCACGGTCTACCTCGCCGGGGTCCGCGTCGTCGACCTCTGGAACCAGCACGAGGACCTGGAGGGACACGGCGACTGGCCGCTGATGCTGGCCCTGGCCGACGTCCGGCCCGCTCTCGCCGCGGAACTCGCCGGCCTCCTGTGGACCGCGCTCCAGACCTCGCGGTCCTACGAGGCGGCGGTCGAGACCGTCTCCGACTGGCTGCGGGACTCCGCCGACCAGCCCTGGGCCGGACCGCTGGAGCGGTTCCTGCCGCTTCTCGTGCACAGCCACGACGACCGCAACCGGCTGCTCGGCCTGATCAAGGAACTGACCGAAGACCCCGACCAACCACTGAACGACCAGCAGGTCCGCCGCCTGTGGGGCGCGGTCCAGGGAGCGAGTACACCATGACGCACAACCAGTGGGGGCAGCAGTGGCCGCCCCGGGACGAGGAGTTCGTCCTTCCGCACGACCTCAGAGGCCCCTTCGTCCGCGAGTTCGCCCCGCAGGCCGCCTACCGGCACCGCAACAGCCAGGTGGCCTCGGTGCTCTACTACAAGAACGGCGGGCACAGCGTCATCACGGTCCGCGGTGCCGAGCACCACAACAAGCCGCTGATGGGCAAGCCCACCTCGGTGTGCTGGATCGCCCGCGGCCAGCACCAGGTCTCCTTCCAGCTGGAACTGCCCACCTACGGCGACCGCTCCCGGTTCCGGGCCGGCGCCGACGTCAACTGGGAGGTGCAGGACTTCCACCAGGCCGCCGAGAAGCGCGTGGTCGACGTCGAGCGGATGCTGCGCCCGTCGCTGGAGGCCCGGCTGCGCGGCCTCAGCCGCCGCCACAGCCTG